>JAGVWJ010000022.1:0-15487 GCA_018304385.1 Microcaldota archaeon | reverse complement strand
CATAAGGACATGCAGGATTTAGAAACGAAACTAAAAGAAGTACGTGCTAGGCCACAGCAGTCAAAGCGTATTCTAATTGTAACTGACGGCGTGTTCTCAATGGACGGAGATATTGCACCATTGGATAAAATAGTTAATCTTGCGCAGCAATTTGATTGTGTAACTTACGTAGATGATGCACACGGTGACGGCGTTCTAGGTGAGCATGGCCGTGGAATAACTAATCATTTCAAGCTTGATGGAAAAGTAGATTTTGACATGGGAACATTTTCAAAAGGATTCGGAACAATGGGTGGTTACGTTGCATGCAGTAAAACAGCTAAGAAATATTTACTAAATAAATCACGAACATGGTTGCTTACTGGCTCGCATTCACCAGCAGTAGTAGCTGCGAGCATTGCTTCACTTGAGCTATTGGAAAAAAGCAATAAATTAGTTCGCAAGCTATGGAAAAATACTAAATATTATAAGAAGCGCGTTAAAGAGCTTGGATTTGACACTGGTTTTAGTGAGACGCCAATTACTCCAATAATGACTTATGAATCTGATAAAGCGCGTCTTATGAGCGAGCGATTATTTGAAGAAGGGGTTTTTGCATTGCCAATAGTATTCCCTATGGTTGCAAAAGATAAGGCACGCATTCGCACCATGATAAATGCTGATCATTCGCGTGAAGATTTAGATTTTGCAATTGAGAAAATTGAAAAGGTTGGGAAAGAGTTGGGTATAATAAAATAAAAGCCAGGTGCAGGAAATTCGGTCTCCCGTTTCCAGTCCAGCGTTTCGTACAAGACGCTAGACTAATGACTCGAGACTCTGTCGAACCCACCTATTCCGCTTTCTAAATATCATTGACTTTACGTCTCATAAAAGCGAATGTTACCTGATCCACCCCAGTTTTCTTTGGGGGTGAAAGTCTCAGCCCCTTTCTTTCCTAAAGAAAGGGGATATGACCTGCAGGCGGACACATAGCCGATCTGTCAACCTGGCTTGTAATATAATGTGCTGGCGATGGTTTTTAAATTGTTTTAGTGAGAAATAGTTAACTACTTATTAGGGCCCGTAGCTCAGCTAGAAACTTTTAACTGACTAGTTTTTGTGAAACTTTAGGAAGTTTCCTGTAGTGGTAGAGCGTCGGACTTTTAATCCGTAGGTCTCGAGTTCAAATCTCGACGGGCCCGTTATTTTATCTGTTTTATAAATTCCTGGATTTCGTCAAATCTAATTGCGCATCCAGAGAATTTTACTTTATTTAATGCTGCTTCTAAAACACTTGTCTTTATCTTGTCAAAATTATCTAAATACCCATTTTCATATGCAAGAATAAGCAGCTCGCTACTACGGATTATTTCCATTCCTTTTGTAAACTCTGAGAACTGCATTAAATTTTCCTTATTAATCATTATATTAACTCCAAATTCTATCTCTAAATGCTCTTTAATTTTAAATGGCGCTTCAATAAGCATTCTCGTAGTACGCTCGTCTATAAGCAGCGTATTAAGATTTAATGTTCTAGCCAGTCCGATCATCTCTGCCTCGCCAAGATGTACTAATCTTAGAGGCTTGCCTTTTATGAAAAAGAGGTTGTTTGTTAGATATAACACCTTATTCGCTTCATCTTTTGTATCTGCATCAACTCTAATTATTGTTTTCCTATTCATTGCATGAGTAAGTTTTAATGCAGAAAAAGCATATTGTCGTAATCCACCTGATAATGGCCTTGTAATTGCCTCAGATTCAACACTTGGAGGAATTAAAAATCTAAAATTAAAACGATCATGCAAAAAGTATAAGATATTGTCTAGGCATGAATCTGTAAGTGAAACGAGCGAACTTGTATCGCATATTAGGTCTACATTTTCCATTTTCTAACCTTTTTTTCTTATTAATTTCCTCGCGAATATTACCCTATCTTGAATAGTTTTCTCTTCCTTTACTCTATCAAACATCATTGTTTTTCCAGCGTAATCCATTATTTCTTGTTTATCCATACTAGTCATTTCACTGGCAACACCTAGTGATACGCCCTGTGCATACGCTGTTGCGGCAACCTTTAGTCTGCCTTTAGAAACTAGGTCAATAAGGAATCTTGGATCATCTTTTTCTAATGATTTAATTGCTTCAAATATATCGTTGAATTTATTTAATGCGCCTTCTTCATTCTCTGCTTGTATCATTGCCTGAATAGCCTTTTCAATCTCAAGCATCTTTACTTCATTTTCTTTTTTCAAAAATCTAGGCTTAGATATTATTTTAGATAGCACATAAGAAAGCACAGCAAGCTGGTAAAGCATTTTAGTAAAGCTTACTACTGCTTGTTTCAGTAGGTCGTCGTTTATCTTTCTAAGCTTCTTTTGATTGTATTTATCGAACGCATTCATAATAGAACTAGCTACTTCTTTCCAGTTATCCATACATATACCTAGGAGGAAAACGATATATTTATAAATCCTATCATGACAATATCATGATTGTTGCATGATATTCCTGCAACGCATTCACGATACGATTGATATTCAGAACCCATTGTTCTGAATAGACTGATCCGACTTTTGGAGGATCAGGATGTGATCTACCCACATACGAGGGATGTTACAATGTCTAACGATGATAATATATATAAATCTAACGATAACTCGCGCATTCGCGAAGAACTGAGCGAGGACTTGAAGAAAAACCTGGAAAAATTCAAGGATCCAGTTATCCTGGGCGAGCTAGTCTATAAGCTAGTCGAGGAACGCGAGAATACAAACAGGATACTAAAGAACCTAATGGCAAAGATCGAGACGCTGGAAGCGAAAATAGCAGGCACACAAAGTACAGTAAAAGAGATTCACGAAGAGGTTTTACTACCGCAAATAGACGAGGAAATACTCGCACATATAAGAGAAAAGGGTAAAGCAACAGCAGAAGATGTTCGTGCTAAATTCAATTACAAAGGAACAAACGCTGCGTCTGCGCGTTTGAATAGATTATTCGAACTTGGTTTGCTTGATAAGCGCCAAGTAGGAAAGAAGGTTTTCTTCCTTCCGAAATCATAGGTTCATACTTGTCATATACAGGCAAGGCGCAGCAGTATTATATACTGCTGATTGCGGGAAGAGCGAACTTACCTCCCACCTCTCTAAATAACAAGACTTTTTCTTGTTTATTATTCGCTCTTCCCAATATCCTCCCAACTGTATCTATCTTCTAGATTCCCATTATTATATATTCGTCGTTATGAATATGTTCTCTTAGGCGCCGTCGGCCGTCTTCAGGATGTTCCTGAAGAGCTAGAGAGCACAGCTCTCTGGATTTAATCTAATTCTTATATAATATCAAACTCATAACCCAAGACTCAAAAATAGTTTATAATTCTGCGATTCCGTGAGTTACTGCTGCAGTTACTCTTATTCCTAATTTTCTAGCATGATATAATATTGTACTTTGCTCTATTCCTAATTCTTTTGCAAGTTCTTTTCCCGTTAATTTTCTAGATAATGCATTAAGCATTAACGTTCGTCTTTCATCTTTTATTAATCTGTGTAAATCTAATCCGCTTGAAGCCATAAATGCCTCTATTTGTGAAGTCCCTTTTAATTCATGTGCATTCGCTATTATTTCTGCTATCCTTCTTGGAAACCCAGTGCGCTTTCCTTCATGCAATACAAATTTAAATGGCCCATATCTTCTTATCGCTTCTCTTATCGATTCTTCTGTAACCGCCCCAGTTGTCAAGGGAATAGTAACTGGAGCTGGCGCTCTTTTATGATTTAATGAAAATGCACGATTATCTGGCAAAATGCATCCAGTGTCAGCAAAAACTGCTGCTCGCTCTATTAGCGCCTTTAAGCTGCGAATGTTACCACTAAGGTTAGGTGCAACAGCCTCAATCCTGCGCATCGCTTCTCTAGATATCTCTACTGCCTTAGCATTTTCCTCATTAAATTTTCTCAAGAAGTATTCAACTAATAATGCTAGATCTTCAAGGCGCTCTCTTAGTGGTAGAACAGAAATCTCTACAACATTTAATCTATCATATAAATCTTCTCTGAATCTTCGTTCTGCAATCTCTCTTTGTAGGTCTTTGTTTGTAGCTGAAATAATACGCACATCAACAGATACTAGGTCAGATCCACCAACAGTTTCAAACTCACCAAGTTCAAGTGCGCGTAATAATTTTGCCTGGGTTGTTAAAGGCATATCGCCAATCTCATCTAAAAATAGCGTTCCCTGGTGAGCAAGCTGGAATTTTCCCTTCCTATCTTTTATTGCACCAGTAAATGAACCTTTAACATGTCCAAATAATTCGCTTTCTACAAGTTCAGCAGGTATCGCTGCACAATTCACTGCTACAAACTTTGCAACGTGTCGAGTACTTTCTCTATGAATTGCGCGCGCAACCAATTCTTTTCCAGTTCCTCGTTCTCCAGTAATTAGTACAGAAACATTTGTTTGTGCAACTAGTGCAATTGTTCTTCTTAACTCTTCAATTTGTGGACTTTTGCCAATAATATCAAAGTGATTTCTTCTTCCATTTGGTCTTTCTAATGTGGGTCTAGCTAAAGCAGCCATAAGTATTTGTTGTGTTGGAAAAAGTATATAAACAGATGTAAAATATTATTTAAGCTGTCTCAGGTCCAGCCTTTGGCGAGCCAACCCCATAATCAGCACTGCCTGCGCGCCACCATGTATCATATTTATCGCGCAATTGTTCTTCTATGCTTTTAGAATTTTTAACTGCCAATTTAACATGCGAAATATCAATTAGCTCGCTAGTTTCTCCAATTGCAGTGTCCCCCGCTAATTTTATTATACCTGCAAGATTGCGCAAGCGCAGCGATAACCCATTTGCATTATCAATTACCTTAACTATTCTGCAGGCTTCATTTAGTATCTCTTCAACTGCGCTTCGTGTTGCATGCGGAATCTTGCTATCTTTTGTTATCTCTTGGGCAATAAACTGCGCTAGTTTTTTTCTATTTTCAAAATTATCAGGCATGAATGCATTCATTAAAACTTCATATCCATCACCACGCACGCGCGAGCGTAATGCTGGTACAAGGGAATTGATCTCGTTTATATTTACTGCGCCAACAAGAATAAAATCACAAGGAACTGCATCAACGCGAACTATTGCCCCGCTGCTAGTTGGGTTTCTGCCAACAATTGGAAAATGCTTATCCTGCATTGCAGTTAGAATAAACTTTTGAATATGCCCCAAAGTAGATAGCTCATCAATAAATAGTACGCCTTCATGCGCTTCATGTACTGCACCTGGCAAAACACGCGTAAAAGGTGGAGTGCCTAGATGTGGATGGCCACCATATGGATCGTGTCGTATATCACCTAGTAGTTCTGTTTCGCTCGCGCCGCTTGCTTGTACAAATGTTGATCTTGTAAGCGGAATGATTATTTTGCGTTGGGATTTTTTGTTAACCTCATCTAGTTTTCTAAGGTCAGTTTGTGTTAATACATTTATCGTTCCGTCCTTTAATCGCTCGTAAATAACGCGTTCTTGTCTATTATCTGGCGTTGTACGTGTAGTAGTCACTCTTAAATTTTCTTCTTCATGAATTGCAACTATCCCATAGAAATTATCTTCAAAATAAGAACTCGTTTGTTTTAGATATTTATATGCGCCGCAATTTGGACATATTGCAATCCCATAATCGCTTACACTTCCGCAACGTTTGCATCTAAAGCCCAAGCGCTCAGCTACAAAGCTAGGCACTTCATGCGGCATAAAGTTTTTGCCAACGCGAATATTTTTTGCCTGTTGTTTTGAAATCTCTTCTTCTGTTTTTATTTCAATAAATGGTCGCTCAGGAAGTTCATTATTATGCAATACAGAAACCTCATACTTTGGCTTGGGCAAAACGCTTGCAATTGCTTGTGCAATCATGCTTTTTCCTGTACCCGGTGGACCAACCAATAGTAGATGTCTTCTTTGCTTGGGAATTAGTCTTGCAATCTTTACAGCATCTTCTTGTCCAATAATTCGTTCAAATGGATCTTTAGGAATTTCAATATCTCGAGTGGTTTCGAACTCGAATCTATTTGCCATATGTACTTATTATGTCGTAAACTTATAAATATATGTCAGGATATTCTATTTATGCAAATTATGGCCATAGTTAATGTTACGCTAGATTCTTTCTTTGCTGGATCGCGTGCAATCGGCGATGCTGCAATAACAAAAGCGCTATCGCTAGCAGAAGAAGGCGCAGATATAATTGATATTGGTGGAGAAAGCACACGACCAGGAAGCGAGCCAATAAGCGCAGAAGAAGAAATAGAACGGGTAATTCCAGTTATTGAAAGTATTATTGATAAAACAAATGCAAAAATTTCCATTGATACATATAAACCTGAGATTGCGAGAGCAGCAGTTGAAGCTGGTGCAGAAATAATCAATGATATAACTGGTATGCATTCACAGGAAATGCGCGAGCTAGCAGCAGATGAGCATAAGGAAGTAGTAATAATGCATATGCAAGGAACGCCTAAAACAATGCAGACAAATCCTACTTATCAGGATGTTGTAAAAGAAATAAAAGATTTTTTTAACCAGAGAATAGAATTATGCGAAGATTCAGGCATTAATCCACAAAATATTATCCTTGACCCTGGAATTGGTTTTGGAAAGACCACACAACACAATTTAGATATTTTGCGCAACATTGAATCTTTTAAGCAACTTAGTAAGCGATTACTAATTGGTGCAAGTAGAAAATCATTTATTGGAAGGATTTTGCAAAACGAAGAACATGCGCTTCCGCCAGAAGAACGTTTAGAAGGAAGTTTGGCAGTTGCTGCTTACTGTGCACTAAAGGGCGTGGATATTTTAAGGGTTCATGATGTAAAAGAAACAATTAGAGCAGTAAAGATCGCTGAATTATTAAGGTGAAAAAATGAGTAAAATTACAAGTGCATTTGAGCTTGCATACAAAGCACATAAAAAACAGAAAAGAAAAGGTACCAATATACCATACATAGTTCATCCTATGGAAGTTGCAATAATTTTAATGAAAAATAACGCATCAGAAGAACTTATTGCTGCTGGTTTATTGCACGACGTTGTTGAGGATACAGATGTTGAACTGTCTGAAATAGAAAGAAAATTTGGCAAAAAAATTGCATTATTAGTGAGAGGGGCAACTGAGCCAGAAAAATTAACTAAAAAGAAAATAAATGCAAAGAAAAGTTGGAAACAAAGAAAATTACACACAATAGAGTTCATTAGAAATGCAAATCGTGAAATGAAAATGCTTTCTTGTGGAGATAAGCTTTCAAATATTAGAAGCTCATTGTATGAATACGATTTAATTGGAGATGAACTATGGAAGCGTTTTAATGCCTCTAAAGAGCAGCAGATGTGGTATTACTATTCTATGTTAAAGTCTTTTTCTTCTGGTTCTTCTATCGTAGATCTGCAAATGTATAAGGATTTTAAAAAATGTGTTGAACAGCTTTTTGGAAAGTGAAAAAATGTCCATTGTTTTTATCGCCATTGGTTCAAATTTAGGAGATAGATCAAAAAATATTGAAAATGCGATAAGACAAATTGCTAAGCAATGCAGGCTATTGGCAAAATCTTATGTCTATGAGACAGAGCCTAAGTACGTTGAGAATCAGCCTAAATTTCTTAATGTAGTTATCAAGATAGAAACAAGACTAGAACCTTTGGATCTTCTAAATTTTTTATGGGATGTTGAAACAAAGATTGGTTTAGTTCGAACAAAAAAGATAAAATTTGGCCCCAGGGTTATTGATTTAGATATTTTGCTATATGGAAACATAGAACTGGAAACTGAAAACTTAACGATCCCACATCCACGAATGCTAGAAAGGGCATTTGTACTTATTCCGCTTTATGATGTTTGCAAAGAAAAATGGGTAAAAGAGGCGTTGGATAAATTGCCTGAAAAAGATAAAGAAGAAGTTAAGAGAATAGAATAGCTCAAGGCCCATTGCTCACTGCCCATGGCCCATTGTTGGGCATGATAACATTTATATATCTTTTTGTTATATTATAATATTGGTGATAAAATGGAAACATTACTCGTAAGATTAAGCGGAGCAACCGAAAAAGTACTGCTTAAATTAGTTAAGGATGGTTATTTCGCAACAAAATCTGAGGCTATACGTGCCGGTTTGCTAGAATTGGGAAAGGAATATTTAGAAATAAACAAAGCAAAATACCATAGACTACAGCTTGAAAAGGCATTTGCAAAGAAAAAATTGACTGCAGCTCAAATACAGAAAGCATTAGATGAACTTGAGGTTTAGGAATGCATGTCTTTATCGATACAAGTGTTTTTATATACTCATTTGCTTTTCCAGAATCTAATTCAAAACTAGTTCTAAGTCTTGCTGAGAATAAAGAATTTCATGTTATAATAAGCGAGTTAGTTTTACTTGAAGTTAAGAAATTTGTTAGACAGAAGTTCACTGATAAAGAAGCTTACCATGCAATTGAATATCTAAAAGACTTAGCAGAGATAGTCCCAAGAGAGAGCTTATCTGATTTAATGAAAAAACTAAAAGGAAGCATTGCTGACAAGGATTTGGAACATCTTGCGGCTGCTGAATATCGTCGCGTTGATTATATTGTAGCTTATGACAAGCATTTCGATGTCTCTCCCAAATATCGAACACCAAAAGGGTTTCTTAAGGAATTGGGAATTAACACATATGCTACTGAGTATTAAATTTTTATTAATTTAATCCCCGTACTCAACCCACTTATTATGCCCTTGCCAGATTTTTACAAATAGCTTAAGATGCTTTGGCAGTTTTGCTTTCAAATCCTTATGCAGGGCAAGTGCAAAGTTCTCTCCAGTAGAATTTTCCAACACATCGTTTAGGTTTTTCTTATGGTATTTTTTTAAAACTTCCCTAACAATATCCCTAAGCTCGCAAAAGTCATAAACAATTCCATCTTTAACTGGCCCATCAACAGCTACCTCTATCTTATAAGTATGACCGTGCAAAGGCATACTCTTCCCATTAATCATGGCAGAATGTGCCGAATCAATATATTCTACTACTCCAACACGCATAAAATCACTTTTTCAGCTCTAAAATCTTCTTAAGAAAATATTCAGGAGGCATTGCACCCAGTATCTCAACCTTATCATTGATTATTGTTTTTGGAACTGCGCTTACATTATACTTCTGGGAAAGTTCACTGAATATATTAGCATCGATCATGTCTGCTTTTACTTTATCATTTAATAGTGCAAGATCATGTGCTAGTTTGCCCACCTGAGGACAATAAGAGCATGTAGATGTTACAAAAACTTGCATATGTACTGGAAAATCTATTTCTTTTGTTCTTTTTGCAATATCCTGAGATAGCTCTGGTCCACCAAGAGACAGATCTTTAATATCTAATAGAAATGTTGAAAATTCTCCGCCTATTGGCAATCCGAAAAATCTGGCTACACGTTTATCCTTGCCTTCAAGAATTATTGCTGGTGCCTTATCAACTCCATAATCCTTTTCCATTTTTTTATTCTTCCCAAGAGCGAAGATCTCCATGCTGAGTTTAGGGCTTATTAATTTTATACTTTTGGCAAGAAAATTCATCTCATTTTCATATTGGAAATTCGCTGGTTTAAAGAACAATATTTTTACAGGATCGCGCAAATCGCCTAACTGCGTTTTAATTTGCAATAGCATTCGCTCATCTATTAAACTCATAAAATCACAACCTTATTAGTACTAAGAATGTTTTTTAAGTTATTGTTAGAAGTGCATATATGGAAGAGCATAAGAAAAATAATCATAAGGCAGCACTTAGCAGAATGATAGATCGAATCCCCATAGTTAATGTTCAAGCTTCTGTTAGAGAAGTTGAAAATCAAGTCCAAAGTAGAATTAGGGAATATGAGACTATAAACTATGTTTATGTAGTTGATGATAAAACGAAACTTGTTGGTGTTATATCTATAAAAGAGATTTTTAGAGCACCAAAACAAACCAAAATCAAGGAAATAATGGATAAAGAGTTAATCATTGCTCATCCGCATACCCATCAAGAAACAGTTGCACTTCTAGCTATTCGCCATAATCTAAAAGCCATCCCGATAGTTGATAAGGAATACAAGCTATTAGGTGCAGTTCCTTCTGATACCATATTAAATATCTTACATAGCGAGCATATTGAAGATGCTTTGCATGCAGCCGGTATTCATAAATTCAAGGATCCTGCAATAGATATCATTAATGCAAGCGCCACCACTCATTTTCAAAAAAGATTGCCCTGGCTTGTTTTAGGGCTTTTAGGTGGAATTTTAGCTGCGGTTGTTGTGGGCTTTTTTGAAAAATCTCTTGAGACACAATTATTCTTAGCCGCGTTTATTCCTACTGTTGTGTATATTGCAGATGCAGTTGGAACACAAACACAAACTGTTTTTATTAGGTCAATGGCAATTGATCACCATTTAGATCTTAAAAAATATCTTTTTAGAGAGATTAAAATAGCACTTTTACTTGCGCTAGTTTTAGGTATATTAGGTTCTATAATATCATTTTTTTGGTTAAAGTCGCTTTTAGTTGGTGCGATATTAGGATTTTCAATTTTTGCAACTGCAATAATGGCAGCAGCTATTGCAATGCTTTTACCATGGTTATTCTTAAAAAGTAATTTTGATCCTGCAATTGCGAGTGGCCCATTTGCAACTATTATAAGGGATATTCTTAGTCTTCTAATTTACTTTGGTATTGCTACTTTTATGCTTGGGCAATTTTTGTAAAATAAGTAGATGTATTTTTAGTTTCAACCAAAAGGCCAGTTTCCAGGTGCGCGGTGCTGTGCATAAAAACTAGCGCTCATCACTTCTGCTTGAGCTCTGCTAGCGCCAAAATCAATGAATCTTATTATTGCTCTAGGTTCAGCTTTATCTAATCTCGCTACAAGTTCATCCTTACCAGTTCCGTTTTCCAGAGCCCTTTCTATTTTTCCTACTAATTCAGAAATTCTATCACCATGACCATTAGCTGCGCCATTGCCTTTAGTTCTGCCATTTCCGTTTCTATTTGTTCTTTTCTCTTGTCTGTGCAAGTCAGCAACCAAAATTGCAGCGATCTCTTCATTACATAATGTAGCCCTAACATGTCTCATTACTTTTCTTATACCACCTAGATGATCGTGTATTCCTAATGCTAAGTTTGGGTTTTTCTTTTTTAACTCTTCTAGTTCTGGCCACTTTCCATGTTTTATCCTATAAATAACAAGTTCATCCTTTACCTCGTTTTGGCCAACACGAGCTTTATTCCACCATGGTTGTTTAAGCTCTGGGAGTCCGTGCTCCTTCAGTTTTCGATTAACTGATGTCAATGCCGTGTATAAAGGTTCTCTCTTTATCACCAAATCTCTGCATGCTTGTCTGGTATATACTACCTCTTTTCCTTGCCAGTATTCATAAACGCGTCTTTGATTTCCCCTAAGCAGTCTTGCAAATTCCACTTTTCCCTCTCTTAATCCGAATCTTTTTAAGAATGGCTTGCTCCAGCGATAGATGTTTTCATTATTACTTCCTACATGTTTAACATGTAACTTCGGAAGGCCTTTTTGCGTGCAAGTTTTTATTACTCTCTTTATTCTCGCATGGAGAACAAATCTGGTGATACCAAGTTTCTCAGCCATTTCTTTTCCAGATATCCACGGTTCTTCTGATATCATTTTTACTAGGGGGATCAGCGCCTTTGTAAAATATTGTTCTATGCTTTCTTTACTATTTTGCAGCTTAAACCTGGTTCTGAACTCTTCGGTTAGTTTATATCTCGTTTTAATGCCACCACCCACTCTTTCAAATGGTTGTGGTAATCCAAGTTCCTCACATCTTTTCCTGATGATTTTTACCCTTCCTTTAAGTTTGAAAGATGGGTCAGCGTCAAGTGCTTTTCTTATGTCATCTAAAGAGGCTTCTGTATGTTCAGCTATGCATGTTATTATCGTCTGCGCCTCGGGTTTGAAGAGCTCTTCTAAAGTCCCTTTACACGGTGCTGTTTTAATGCCAAACAATGCTGCAAATTCTGGATTTAAATAGTATGCCCGAGGTTCTGTCTTTGTTCTTAAAAGCGCAGGTGGGAAGCCTTTTCTTTTGCATCTAAGGTTTATTGTGCCGTCACCTGCCTGATCTTTAACACAACCTATTTCTTTAGAAAATCTTTGTTTTAGCTGCTCTATTGTCCTGTAAGGATTTTCCGCTAAATAGCTTATTATAAGACGTTGAATTGGGGTTAAAAGATCCGCTAACTTTATGTGTTTTCCAGGTATCAATTTGCCATGATCCGGTGGAAGGGCAAACAACTCTGGATTTAATCTCATCACCCAAAAACTTTTTGGGCTAGCCATGCCATCAAGTCCTTCGATTATAATCGCATTCGTATCTATTCCCAATCTATTTCTAAATGCCTGATTAATCCTATACGCAAGTGAGCTATGCTCTCTTGTTTCTATATCTAAAAATTCTTGGGCTGTTCGTAATGTAATTGGTCCATCCATTAAGCGATAAATAATCCACCTTAATTTACCTGCTCTTGGGTCTGAGATAATTTTCCTTACATCAGACTTTTGCAACTTTTGATCAGGCGGTAGTTTATAACGTTGGGGATGGTTGCATTGTCTACTTTCGCATGTATGTTTAAGAGCTATTAATCTATTCATAATATCCACAATTAGTTGTTTTATAGTAACTTTTATGGGCAAACCATTAAAAACCTTAAAGTTTATGCAAAGGCCACTATTGCTAACAAAAAATAGAATAAAACATTTGGTACGTTAGCTGAAAATTTGAATTTTTATTTTTCTTTTAAGATCTTTGAATTGTGCCTTTATTTCTTGAACTAGGAATAGAACAAAGTTTTTATAATTGCCAAAGTGAGCAAGTTCCTGAGTTTCAAAATATTCATCCCTTTTAGAAAATGAAACGTCCGTAAATGGAAAACCGTTCAATTGAATGATATAATTCATAAGCAATCTTGCCATTCTACCATTTCCATCTGCAAAAGGATGAATGGTAACAAACTTAGCATGGAATTTAGCTGCAAGTTCAACTGGGTGCGTCTTATTTTTATTATTTTGGTACCAAGCCAGAAGATTAGACATCAATTTTGGGACCCGTTTCCAATGAGGAAAATCATATTTAGAACCACGGATATAAACTTTGACTGGTCTCCAGATCCCAGCATACGCTTCATACTTTGGGATAGTCTTCAAAAGTAACAGATGAAACCGAAGAATTATTTTTTCGTCTAGTTCTATTTTTTTCTCTAAAAGTTCATCGTAAAGTTCTAGACAATGTTCCATGTTCACAACTTCTAATTCTTCTACATCGTCTACATCATACTTGTCCCTAAGTTCTAGAATTTTTTTGGTTTGTTCTAATGTGAGTCTACTCCCTTCTATGGCGTTGGTGTTGGTTATGAACGTTTCTCTAATCCTTTTTAGATAATTAGCCCTGCTGGTCTTATCAAGAGCACCTAAAATTTTCTTATGAGAAGTCTTTATACGTTCCAATAATAAAGCTGTTTCTTTGTCAATAAATTGTGTATCTGTTTTTAGGATCTTGTCCAGGATATACTGATTAATCTTAGAACCCAACCTTTTTTCAAGCGTATGCAGTTGTTTGGCATGGGGTTTTTTTGAACCGAGGTAGATAGAAAAGGTCTTCCATTCCGTATCCCCTACCCTTAGATTCCTCTCTAGGTAGTAATACGGCTTGCCTTTAATTGTTCTTTTTTTTATCGCCATTTTTTTTCACAAGTAGTTATACCCACAAAAGTATTTAAATCTTGTGGGGGGTAACTATTATACCCACAAAAATAGTAAGAAATCGTGGGGTTAACGATTTTTTTCTTTGTAAAAACAAAATGCTTTGACAAAACACGAAGATTTTGTCAAATGTTGACATTTATTTTTTGGGAAAAAATGTCAACGCTCCTGTCGAACAGCCAATCCCAGATTGGACGCTCCTTTATTTCATACAACATCCAGCATGTTTATGTAGGAATATTGCAGGGGTTGTATTTAAAGGTTGCTGCGCAACTTTTGATTCTAGTGGAAGTAAATCAAATTGAAGGAAAAGTTGGTCTTGTAAACTGAGTTCCATAGCTACGTAAGGATCTATCAATAAAATCAAAAATCTCTTGATTATTTTCAAATCCAAGAGATAAACCAAGCCTTCTTTTTAGGTGAAGAGCATACGCCCATGCTGTCCTTTCGCTGAATATATTTGATAGTTCACAGCGTGGGAATATATCCACGGCGTTAATTTGAGCTGCAGCCTCTAGTGCACCACTAAAAAATCCGAATGTTTCTCTAAAAATTTCGTGCCGAGGTCCACCATATGCTACTCTTCCGATAGCTTTAGCATAAGCTGTTATGCCTTTTGGGATCCCATCAAAATCATTCCTAACTGTTGCCACTAATATTTTTCTTTCCAGAAGAAAGCAGTAAACATGACCTATTTCGTGAAAAATAGCTAAAATATCTCGTTCATCATCTTGTAATTTACCAGCCAATAATAGAATATCATGTCGTGTTTCATTTCTTCTAAATATACAACAGTGCCTAATGCCAGATTTTAGCAACCGAAACCTATGATCCGCTTGGTTTAGCGGGTAAAGATCAGACAAGTCTATGCCTTGGGCTGCGCTGGGTGGATAATAGATTAATTCCCTATATGGCCATGTGGCATTTTTTATCTCTAGTCTGGCTTCACTCCGATAAACAAATTGTACTGGCAGTATCCTTGCATCTTCCGCATATGAATCGTCGCTTTGATCTACAATAATGCCATGCGTTATAATCCTGTCAGATAATTTTTTCCTAGCGCTAAGTGAAGGCTTGCATTTCTACATCCCTTCCATGATTTTTTTGTCGAATTATTTTAATCACCTCTCTATTCGATTGCTCCACGTTGCTCAAGAAGATGGATCAATTTGGCTTTGGCTGGATCAGTATCTTCATGAGCATGAGCAGCACTTAAAGCAGTTTCATAAATAGGGTCAAAAGGAAGACCGCCATTCGAGGTACGGAAAGCAGCAAATGCTTTTTTATCCAGTGCTCTTTTGTTCACATCAGCCCCATTTTCAATCAATAGTTCTGCGCCTTCATAAGAACCACACATGCAAGCTACTATTAGTGGAGTATAACCTATTTCATTGGCTGCGTTCACATCTGCTTTTCTTTCAAGTAATAATCTAATCAAGCCAAGACGCAATATTGTTGAGGCTTGGCTATGCCGAAATGGTTCTAGAAAGAAACTAGTTTCAATTAACGCAGTACTACCCCCAAGATTACGGGCGTGCACATCTGCATCTTTTTCTATCAGTAAACAGGCTAAATTGAAAAAGTCTGCAGAAAAATCTTGACCTTCTGAATAGCGGAGCTCCCAGCAATGACCTGCAGTAGCCATCAAAGCAGTAGTGAAAATTCCACCGTTAGGGAAGGTCGATGGAAGATTAATATCTGCATTTCTTTCTATCAATA
>JAGVWJ010000063.1 GCA_018304385.1 Microcaldota archaeon | reverse complement strand
ATGTTGTTAAGCCAGCATATTATGAGCGCGTAGGTAAAAAAGACACACTTGTATTTTATACAATTGGAAGATGGTTTCCTTCCGAGCTCGAGGAGTGGCGCATAATCGAGGATAAGGACGAGTATAAAATAGAATCAAAATCACTATTGGAAAAGGTGTACTACCCATCATTCCTTTTAGATGATTTCCAGGATATCAATCGCAAGGCTGACGTTATTTAACATGCACTGTTAACTCATCCCCATTCTTTTTCCTTAATTTCTGCTTTATGTTAAAAGGTGCGATAAGCTCTATTATATCCAAACCATGATGCGTTCTGACGGGAAGCACAACTGCACCTTCAATATCATCAAGTTTACATTTATAAGCAAACAAATCGCCATAACTTCTTTTTTCATCGTGCCACCCTTCTATTATTATTGGATCTAGCTCACGCAAGCGATATCGCTTTTCAATTTCATTTTTATCAAGTTTTAGATTAAGTGTTCCTGGAAATGGTTCAAAGCCAAGTTTTCCTTTAAATTGTTTTTTATAACCTTGTAGTGAAACATAAAATCCCCCTTCACCTAAACCCTCAATTATTTTTCCTTTTATCTGTAGTCTATCTCCTTCTAATGATTGTTTTAAACTTGCATAGGCATCCTTTATTTCTTCTAGTCCTTTTTTAGTTATCATTATGCTGCTTCCAATTCTCTTTATTTTTTCTTGTTTTTCTAATTCAATAAGCAATCGCGAGGCATTCTGTTGGCTCATGTCCAGTGCGTTGCCAATTTCAGTAGTGCTAATACCAACTGCATTTCTATGTGCGCCCTTTTTTAGAAGAAATAAAAGTAGTTCGTTCATTGTTTCACTCTTCCCTCTAAATTAACAATAGTTTCGAAATCTTCAACCTTATTATCGATATTCTTTTGCGGTCTGAGGTAAATTTTAGCAAGAGACCAAAAAAATAGTGCAACAGTCATAATAAACCCCAAAGTAAATAGAAGACCACGGTAATTCATAAGTTTATCTATTGCAAATAAAGCTATGATTAATAGAAAAATAACGATAAGATATTGATTATCCATAGAATTATTTTATTCAAAAGTAATTAATATCCTATCGCCATCTCTTACAAAATATTTTTCAAAATCAGTATTTGGCTTATCGTTAACAAACATCTTAACCGTGCCTTCCGGTCCATTACATTTATCTAAAATACAATTGCCATTGAATGTTTTGCCCCATACCTTGAAGAAATACCATAATGATAACACAGATGGTTTTGATTTTGGTGTTGATTCAAAATGCAGTTTTCTTCCGTTATCATTTAATTCATCTTCGCCACCGACATGTGTATGTATTGGTGACATCCCACCTGCTAAGTGTGTATCTATCTTGTTTCCTACTGAAATCCCCAAATCTGCAGGGATATCTTGCATTTCTCCTTTTATCATTATTTTTAGCCTAGCATGCCAGTGCACAAATCCATTTGGTACAGTATAATCTGGCGGTGGCTTAGGTGCATCAGGATCCTCTTGTGTTTGTTGTCCGCCACCAGTTAGATAATAAGCACCCAGAATGATTAGCACTAATACAATTAGATATGTTATAATATTCTTAGAAACCATAAATCTATAATTTAATAATCTAAAATTTGCAGTTTTCGATGATGTTTACGAACCTGCAGAAGATAGTTTTCTGTTAGCAAAGTATGCCATGCGCCTTAAGGGCAACATCCTTGAACTTGGTAGTGGTTGCGGTCTGGCATCGATTTCCAATGCAAAATCAAATCCAAAAAACCACGTGCTCGCTGTTGATATAAATAAAAGTGCAGTTGATAATGCAAAACATAATGCCAAGATGAATAATATAAAAAACATAAAAATATCAAAGAGCAATCTATTTTCTAATGTGCGCGGCAGATTCAACTATATTATTTTTAACCCACCATATTTACCAACTACCAAGAACCAGAAACTAAAAACCAATCTAAATTTCGCATTTGATGGTGGTGCAAGCGGCAATAAGGTTATCGATAAATTCCTAAAAGAATTCGATAAATATCTCAAGCCAAACGGCAGAGCTTTAATGGTAGTTAGCTCACTTAATCTAGATGTATTAGAAATTCCAAGTAAAACATTTGGGGGGTTGGAACCCTCAAGGGGGCAGAAAGGTTTTAGAGAGCGAGTGAAGCACGCAAGTGCTGGAGCGAGCGGATCATTGCCCCCTTATGGGCTAGAAAAAATAAAATCACCTGTAAAAAATGACTTCCAACTGAAGATTCTTGATGAGGAATCCTTCTTTTTCGAAAAACTATATTTACTACAACTCTGTCGAAGGTGCTAGGTTAAATTTTTAAAGCTTCCCATAGAAATAGCTGCTGAGGTGTATATATGGGGGATTTTGTTTCTGATATTGCGAGTAAGCTTACGGAGAATGCACAGTTTGCATTGGATAATTTTCTTTTGAATGTGGTAAACACATTACCTAATTTGCTTATTGCATTAATCATATTTGTTGTAGGTTGGGGCGTTGGCTCAATCTTTGGTTTATTTGTTAGAAAACTACTTGAGAAAATAAAATTTGAACAATATCTGAGATCACATGGGTTAGAGGATGCACTTGGTAAAGTTCAGATAACAAGTATTGTCGTTCAGTTAGTGAAATATTACATATGGTTAGTTTTTATACAAGCAGCAGTTGCCCAGCTAAATCTGGGTACAATAACTGACTTTATGACTAATGTACTCTTGTATGCACCAGTTGTAATCGGTTCGCTTGCAGTTGTTGTTACAGCAGCAGTGTTCGGTGAGTGGGTATTTGAAAAGTTCTTAGAGTCAGGAAAAGAACCGTATTTAAAAACCACAGGAAAAATGGCCAAGTATCTAATAATATTTCTAAGCGTATTAGTTGGTCTTGATACTATTGGATTCGATACATCTGTGATAAAGCTATTGATATTAACAGGCGCGCAAGGATTATCATGGGGCGTTGCTTTAGCCGTTGGGGTATCATTTGGATTAGGCGGGCAGGAAACTGCTAAGGACATGATAAAATCCTTTAGAAAAGTTTTCCACATTTGATACCTTTTTAGAACGCGGATGTCGCCAAAGGCGACATAGCGCCCATTGTTCGATGCGTCGAACAATCGGGAAAAGGTATCTCCAAAAACCTTCACTTAAATTCTTTCTAATGGGAAAAGTTTAATCCAAAAACCACTTAGACTAACGGTTTTGATGAAACTTTTCCTAAAAGTTTCAGGCTTTAACCCCAAAATGGAGAATCAAACTAACTCACAACACACTACCCAAAACCAACTATTGTTTGCCTATAATTCCTAAATTCCTTTTTGCAGTTTTATTCTTTGAGTCTAATGCTACCGCACGTTCCAATGCTCTCTTCGCTTCTTCAATTTTTCCTTCACTAGATAATTGAATGCCATAATTATTGTAAAGTTCGCTTGCGACTTCTTTCGTTGTTTTATTTTTCGGATCTAGCTCTAATGCTTGTTCGATATAAGCTACTGCTTCTTTGTATTTTGTTTCTCCGCCAAGCTTAAGCGCCATATTCATTTTTGCGGTTACTAGTATTTGCTTAACATTTGGATCATCCTTAGAGCGCGCTGCTATTCTTTCTATAAATTCGTGTGCCTCGTCTGTTTTTCCTTTCTTTGTTAATATTACACGAACATTTTCCAAGGAAATATAGTCATAAGGATTAAGTTCTGTTGCTTGTTTAAATGCAACAAGTGCTTCGTCCATATTTCCTTTTGCTGCCGAAGCCATAGCATGCTCGCGGAAATACATTCCTTTAGCACCTTCAATATCTGTCGGCACTATTGCATCAATTTTTGGTTCAAGCATACCAACTTGCTTTGCCTGTGGATCAACAAATATTACATTTCCTTCATTAACATTCAAAACTCGATGCGTTTTCTCAACAAGTTTCCTATCGTTTATAGCTATTTCTTCCCCATCTGTCACTATTGCAAATGGTACAACATGCCATACGTCTGGCGGATCGCCTTTAATATGTATTTCAAACGCGCCGAGTTTTACATCCCTCTCAGCTAAAGCAAGCGATAGCGTAGTAAGCATATAATAGCTTAGCTCACTACAATCCCCGCCTAATTTTTCAGTTTCTGTATTGGTTCTAGGTGGTGCATCTGTTCTTGCATTTCTTGTTGCATCTCGTTTAATGCCTGCTGGGCCACCAGCGCGAAAATACACATGTACAGCTTTAATTACATCAATTTCATCTTTTTTGCCAAAATCAACAGATGCCAAGAATCTACGCATTGTTTCTGTTGCTTCCATAGGAGTTCTAATAGTTTCTGCATGCGCTACAGATACTAGTGGTCGCATACACTGAAAACTAGTTGCTAGTGCAGCAATTACAACAACCTTCCTTAAGAATCTCGTACTATCAAGTTTGCTTACAGGGCTTCGCCCATGCTCGTTTATATTTAGCCTCTGCATGTAATTAATTAGCTTCGCTAGTGTTTTTAAATATGTAACTTTGCGAGTGTAATGGAAATTTAAATTTTCCGATACATAAGAGATTTACGTGATGTTATGAACAACCTCTTAGCCGCAAGGCGATGACGAAGCTAACAGCGTCTGACTTTAAAGCATAAGATTTTCTCAGTCTTGATGAAATTTCTATTTTATCAAGAGATCTTGACCAAAGGTCAAGGGATCTTATGTTTTCCGATGTAATACCCATGAAGCCTGCAGAGGTGTCGTCTATTGGCTATCTAATGCTTTGTCAGCGTTGTAAAAAACGCTGACAAATATCGACGCAATTTTTTTGCCCTTGCGTCAATGCTCCGTCGGTCGTTCGGTGGATTTCTAATAAAGAGTTTTACCAAGGGCTCATTGCTCAAGGCTGACGGCAGTTGTTACTATGGATTTAACAAAACTAGCAGATAAGCGCAAGCCAGGTAGTGCATTCCGCACAGTATATGATATGACTGCAAAAAGCGATTGCCTAGCCTGCGGCAAGTGCTGCAAGGCAATTAATGTACTATTTATATCAAAGTTAGATCCTAGTTTCGTGGATGTAAAATCATTTTTAGATTCTAAACCTGCAAGTTTGCCAGATATAGCGTCTTATATAGACGAAATAGATTTTGGTATATCTATTAAGGCAAAAAATGAACGCTGTCATTTTCTAGAACAAGACAATAAATGCACTATTTATAAATTCAGGCCTAATTTTTGTAGAACATATCCATTTATTCCAGTTGAAAAACAAGTAATTCGGGACAGCGGATTTAGAGATACAATTCCATTAATGTTTCTAAGCAGCTATTGTCCACCAGTAGAAGAGATAAAAAAAGCAGGCTTTGATTTTCTATTTTTTGAAGATATTATTGTAAGTAGTGAGAAACTTCTTGCAGATCCAGTAGCCTATGGTTTTGATGGTTCGCATCCGTTATTAGAGCAAATAAAAGAAAAACCCCTAGAGTTTATTTCAACCAAGTTGCTTGGTAGCTCATTAACTATGCTTATCCGTGATCTAGAAAACGGGGTCTATGGGGATTTTGACATCCTTTTAAAAACACCAGAGGGCCAACACATATTTCCGATAAAATAGAATTATATCTCTGCACCAACCAATGGTCCGAATTTTGCAAGTTTCATCCTTACTGATAATGGTGGTTCGTTTTCCTGGACAATACGCCACACTGTTGTATGCGATACATCTAACAAACCAGCAATGTCCCTATAACTTTTGTTTTCTCTCCAAAATAAATGTAAGATTTGCTTGCGTAATTGTTCGGCTGTTTTTTTCTGCTCTTTTTCTACTTTGATCTCTCTATACTTACGCATTACCCCAGCAAATGTTCTTTGTACTAAAGTTGTCATTTTTATTCCCCCTCATATGTTATTT
>JAGVWJ010000021.1 GCA_018304385.1 Microcaldota archaeon | reverse complement strand
GAAATGCTGTGCCAACTACTTCTTGCAACCAAACTACTGCTTCAATATTAGTTCTGTCGCCTACTCCTATAAATACAACATCTCCATCAATTATTACATTTCCGCCCTCGAGTTTAACTTCACTAGGTGGGATTATCCCTCCAGTTATTGTTTTTTCCTCGGGCCAGCGCGGTTCTGCAACCATATTCGCAAGTATGCATTTATGTCCTATAACTGCTGCAATATCACGCGTATAAACTCCTTCTAACGTATCCGCTGACGGTTTTACCAATGTTAATTCAACACCATGTGATAATAATGTTAATAGAAATTGAATGTGTTCTATAACTGCAGTTGCACGATTTGGTTTATTGCCCATGTTCGCAAGCTCAGCAACGTTTATGGGTTCTGCCCAATCAAGATAAGTTGGTAATGAGACTATTGCAGAACTTAGCTTTCCTTTTTCGCTAGTACAATTAACTTGTCGTTTTGATACATCTGCCACTTCAACTATTTTTACTTTTGGATGGTCTTTTAGTGTATCTAGTAACAATCTAGTAGCTAAAATTGCTTTCGCATCTCTTTTTCTTAAGCCAGGTTTTACTGGTAGTTTTGCTGTTATGTGTAAATTCATGTATCTATCGCGTCAAACTTTATATTTAAATATTGCGTAATATATGTTACAAATATTTAAATAGATGTTACAAATGGAACATATTAGAAGATGCCCGAATCATCAACTGCATTCTTTAGTTTATCTCAGTCCTTCAGTTTCCTTAAATCCAAATTTTATATTCATGTTTTGTACTGCCTGCGATGCAGCACCTTTTAGTAAATTATCAATAGCGCTTACTATAACTATATGATCTTTGGATTTAGAGAACCCGCCAATTAGGCAACCTGGTTGATTATTTACTTTACTAAAGTCTGGAACCTCACTTATAATTCTAACCAAAGGTTCTTTTTCATAAAACTTTTTATAAATCATTTCAAGTTTTTCGAAATCTTTGGATTCAATCTCCCCAAAAATATGGATAGTTGCTATTAACCCTCTAAATGCATTTACAACATGAGGAACGAATGAAAACGGTATTCTTAGGAACTTGGCAACCTCAGGCTTTTGATAATGATCCTTCAATGAGTAAGGGATTACATTTTCTTCAAATTCATATTTCTTGTTCTTCCCTCCACCCGAATAACCGCTTTTACAATCGAATGCAATTGCACTGATTTTTTTACCAGCTATTGGCAATATGCCCAAGATGCAAGCAGTTGCATAACACCCTGGATTTGCTATGAAATTTGATTTTTTGATTTTTTCCTTGTTTATTTCAGGAAGGCCATAAACGTATTTTGAATCAAAGCGATGCGCAGGACTCAAATCTATTATAACTGTTTTTATCTTAGTTGCTATTGAAGCAGCTTCCTCTTTGGGCAATGCAAGAAAAACCGCGTCACATGAATTTATTTGTTCAACCGAAGGGTTTGAGTATTTTATTTCCAGATTTGAATCAGAATAAATCTCATTTATCATTTTTCCTTCACTGCTTCTGCTTTGGGCATACTTTATTTTTACTTTTGGGTGATTTGCAAGTATCTTTATCAGTTCGTTTCCTCCATAGCCAGACGCTCCAAGTATTGCAACATTTATGTTCATTTTACTACCTCGTTGAATGAAGATATGAAATTTTCTACCTCACCCTTGTTGATAATGAGCGGGGGCAGTAATCTGATTGTTTTTTCATGTACAACAGATATCAATATCTTTTTTGATATAAATTCAGCTACTTTTTCCTTTGCATTTTTTCTTAGCTCTATGCCAATCATTAAGCCCTTACCACGAATATCCTTAATAGATTTTTTATTTAGCATTTGTATTTCATTTTTTATATATTCTCCAATGTTCTTTGCATTTTCCATTAAATTTTCTTTGAATATAGTTTCAATAGTAGTCAATGCAACAGAAGAAACAAATGAATTGCCTCCAAAAGTAGAAGCATGGTCGCCTGGCTCAAAGTCTATTCCTTTTGCAATTGCTACTCCCATTGGCAATCCATTAGCAAGTCCCTTTGCAGTAGTTACAATGTCTGGCTTTATAGAATGTGAAAGGTACTCAAAGTAGGTCCCAGTTCTTCCATTCCCAGTCTGCACTTCATCTATAATCAGGAGTACTCCTTTTTTGTCGCATATCTCTTGCACTTCTTTCAGGTAATCTTCCGGAGGAACAATAATGCCTGCTTCACCTTGTATCGGCTCAATGATGACTGCAGCTGTCTTATCAGATATGGTGTTTTCAATTGCGTTTGTATTTCCATATTCAACAAATTTAAATTTTGAAACCAATGGCTTAAATTTTGTGCGGTATTTTTTCTCCCATGTCGCAGACAAGCTTCCAAAAGTTCTTCCATGGAATGCATTTTTACATGCAATGAATTCATGTTTCTTTGTATTTGCAATCGCGAGCTTTAAGGCAGCTTCGTTTGCTTCAGTGCCGCTGTTTCCAAAGAAGCATTTTTCCATGCCTGATACTTCAACTAGTTTCTTTGCCAGCTTTACTTGTTGTTCAGTGTAAAACAGATTGCTGATGTTGGTAAACCCATCCGCACTTTCCATTATCGCTTTTTTTATTGCTTCATTTGAATGGCCAAGCGGACAGCAGGCAATTCCAGAAATCATATCCAGATATTCGTTTCCTTCATGATCGTAAACATTGCATCCTTTGCCGTTTTTTAAAGTAATCGGATAGCGCTTGTAAGTATTCATTATGTAATTTTGTCCATCTTTAGTTATCATTTTTTCACCAGTGTTTTTGGTATTTTTGATATAATTGGTATTAATGCTGTTGCTTTTGTTCTGCTTACATTATACCAAAAAATTATCCACCCATTGCTTTTCTGGATGCCATCGCAATTTTTAAAGTACCAGTTATTTATAGGATTGGTTATCGAAGAACGCCATATAAGCGTTGGGTAGTGATTTTTTACAAAAGTCCACATTGCTTTTCCCAACCCATTGCCCTGCGCGCTTTTCGTTATTGCAAATTTATCCAGATAAGGCACTCCATTTATCTTTTTTACAATCATTATTCCAGAGTAGTCTTTGTCTGTTATGACGCTGTCAACAGCTTTATAAAAATATCCTGGCACAAGCTCCTTACCAAAACTTTCTTCAAGTAGTTTTTTTATCTTAGTTGTGTTTAGTCCTTTGAAACTTTTTCTAATGATAAAATTCCCGCCATATCTTATGAAAGTTCCACTTCCTTTTACGGTAAATAGTTCTTGTAGAAGATTCTCAGCTGAGCACACTTCCACAACTGTAGTTGGCGCTTTCTCCAAAAGTGTTTCTATTTCCTTTACTTTCAAAAGCATTCCTTCAGTAATTACATTCTGTTTTATCAGCTCGGGCAGATCAGTACTAATGTCTATTGTTGATATTATCTGTTCGTTTTTATCAAGAACTCCTCCTGTTTCAGTGATTAATATAAACTTTTTTGGTTTTAGCCTTTTAACAAATCCGCTTGCAAGCGTGTCCGCATTTAGATTATAAGCAACATCCTCCTTGTGGCCTATTGAAGCCAAAATTGGGATATAACCTGATTGGCATAACTCAGTTATTTTATCAGTTTTTATTTTTGTTAAGTCACCTACGAACCCGAGATCTATACCTTTAACTGGCGGTTTTTTCTCCACTTCAATTAGTTCTAATCCATTTGCATTGATTGCATGTCCACCTTCATTAGTTATAGCCTTTACGAGTTTATTTGTAATATTATTCATTACTTTGTAGGCTATTTTCATGGTTTCTTTATCCGTAATTCTAAGGCCTGAAACTTTTTTGATTGCGAGTCCATTTTTTTCTAGTTGTTTATCAATCTGTTTGCCACCACCATGGACTACGATTGGCGTAAGACCAAGTTTAGAAAGAAATGCCAGATCCTCTGCAACAACCAATAGTTTTTCTTCCAATGTGTTACCGCTTATTTTAACTACTGCAAATTTAGTTGCTGGTGTCTTATGGAATAGCTGTAAGTAAAGGTCTAATTCCTTGTCCAGTCCAAAACTCTTTAGAATTTTCATCATCGTTTCTTTCATGTTTGACACCTAATCTTTCATAAGTTGATAAAGTACTGCCTTCTGCATGTGCATTTTATTTTCTGCTTGCTCATATACAACTGATTTTGGGCCTTTCAAAACAGTTTCAGATATCTCATACCCGGTGTAAGCAGGTAGGCAATGCATGACAATGCAGTCTGCCTTTGCTTTTTCCAGTGTCTTTGAGTTTATCTGGTAATCCATTAGGTCATTTATTCTTTCGTTTTTTTCTTTTTCCATTCCCATGCTTACCCAGGTGTCAGTATAAAGAATGTCTGCATCCTTTGCTGCAGCATTCCAGTTTTCTGTTATTTCTATTTTTCCAAGTACATCTCTCTTTGCTTTTACAAGAATATCCTTTGAAGGTTGATATTTTTCATTTTGCGGGCAGGCAATAGTAACATCTATGCCAACCTTAGAACAAGAAATGATCAGAGAGTGGGCTACGTTGTTTCCTGCATCCCCAAAATAGACTAATTTTAACTCAGCTAGCTTGCCTTTTTTCTCTTTTATTGTAAGCAGATCAGATAAAATCTGGCACGTATGATATTTATCGGTTAATGCGTTTATTATTGGTACTTTACTTGCCATGGCCATATCTTCTAAATCTGCCTGATAGTATACTCTAGCAGCAATTCCATTTGTATATCCTGATAAGATTTTAGCAGTTTCAGCCAACGATTCCCCTCTGCTTATCTGGCTGTTAGTAGAATCTAGAAATATTGCATGCCCGCCAAGTTGGTATATAGCTGCTTCAAATGATGCTTTGGTACGTGTGGAAGGTTTTTGAAATACCATACCTAAAATTTTGTTTTTTAATGAATCTTTGAATGATGCTGGAGCTGCCTTTATTTTTGTTGCTAGACCTAACAAATCTTCTATTTCCTGCCCGGAGAGATCAAAATCACTAAGTATATTTTTCATAAGTTTGTTACGCGTTACTTTATATTTAAACATTGCGTAATAAATGTTACATTTATATATTTAATTGTTCCAAATGTAACATATAGCAATGAGCCTTGAGAAATATGAAAAAAGAAAACATAAGCGAACTCGTATGGCTTTACATAAAGCGAAGACCCTTCTTGAAAGAAATAGTGCGTGAAGGCATAGTAAATTACTCAGCTTTAGCCAGAAAAATTTCTATAGAAGTGTTTGGAAGCAAAAAGCACCAGAACGCTATAAAAATGGCATTAGTGCGTTTAACATCAAAGATTAGGGAAAAAGAAGAAGATTTGGAAAGCAAGATACTGAAAGTACTAAAGGACAGTTCAATATCGCTAAAGAGCAAAGTAGCAGTTGTTATTAGTGCGCGAGAGATAGAACAACTAAAATATCTCTCTTATGTAGAAAGCAAAGATACCATTACGTATGTGGTGGAAGAAAAGGAACTAGAAAACGTACGAAAATCAAAGAATGTACTTCATACCGAAACTAATCTTAACTTAATAACAATCCACAGTCCGCCAGCGCTTGAAGAAGTTCCAGGGGTAATTGCGCATATCTTAGATGCGCTTTCAGCAGAAGGAATAAATATAGCAGAGTTTGTTTCTTGTTATACTGATACTCTCTTGGTAATAAAGCAGGCAGATACTGCAAGAGCGTATGAGATTTTGGATGGGTTGACTAGCTAACTACATTCCATTTTACATATTTTTTCTATCCCACTTAGCATATTCCAATAAGCATCAAGCGTGTTGCTTACAGCCTCAAGCACTTTCTTTTTAGTTTCTTCATCTGTAACATATTTTCTAATAAGCTCGCGTTCAGCAGCAGAATGCTCAACATCAGCAGTCATATGAACCTTGAAATATTCTAAGCCTGAATCGCTAGTTACTCCATAATGCGCTACTAATCCATTAATTTTCTCCTCGCTGACTTTTGGTATTTGGGATTCATATGCATAAAGTGCTGCGATGCCCTCTACAATACTGTTTTTGCAGTGTTTCATAAAGTTTTTAATGAAATCTTCTGTTTCTGCAGTAGGTACAGTACCAATATCATTTCTTATTACTCCAGTTGCCTCAGCAAACCTTAGCCAAAGCTCTGGATGGTTGTTTTCTCCGTTTTCCTCATCCATTAGGTTCTGTAATACCAATCTTCTGTCAGTCGCATTATCCATCTGTGTATGCACTGCGCTTAGATATTGTGGAAAAGCAGCAACATGCTTATAATATTGTCTTGCATACTCTTGTAACATCTCACGAGTTAGCTTTCCCATTTTCCAGCTCTGATAAAAAGGATGTTTTAATATACTTCTTTCCTGAATTCTTTTATCTATCTCCTCAATGACATCCATAAAATCCACCCCAATATTTATTATATTCTAATTTCTTTTTACAATCCTACCTTTTTTTATTACTATCCTTACAGGATTTGCAGCTAAGTGATAAGGAATCTGAGTATGCTGTTCAACATCTAAAATCAAGATATCCGCTTGTTTTCCTACCTCAATACTTCCAATATTATTTGCACTTTCAATCGCATGCGCTGCATTTATAGTTGCAGCGTTTATTGCTTGTGCTGGGCTTAGTTTCATTTTCATACATGCTAAACTTATAATAAAAGGCATTGATTCACAATAACAAGAACCAGGATTAAAATCAGTAGCAATTGCTATAGGAATGCCAGCATGTATAATTTTTTTAGCTGGCGCGTACTTTTCAGTTCCTAAAAAGAATGGAACGCCTGGGAGCAAAACAGTAATGCTGCCTGCTTCTCTTATGTTTTTAATTCCATCATCAGAAACAACATCCAAATGATCTACTGCTATTGCTTTAACCTCTTTCGCAATTTCAGTTCCACCTATTTCGTTGAACTCATTAATATGAGCGCGTGGCCTAAGTCCATATTTTTTTCCAGCCAATAAAATTCTTTTTGTTTCTTCAGCAGAAAATGCACTTTTTTCGCAAAATACATCGCAGTAATCAGCTAATTTTGCAACAACTGGAATCATTTTTTCAATTATGAATTTTGCATATACTGCACTATTCGCAAACTCTGGTGGAACTGCGTGCGCGCCAAGAAACGTTGAAACTATTTCTATTGGCTGTTTTTTAGCAAGCTTTTTTAGTAATCTTAATATCTTTATCTCGGAGTCAATTGTAAGACCATATCCGCTTTTAGCCTCTATCGTGGTAGTACCATGATTTAGCATATTACCAAGATGATGAAGTGCTCTATTCAATAATTCTTCTTCGCCCGCATTGCGAGTTGCATTAACTGTGCTTAAAATCCCCCCTCCGTTTTTTAGTATTTCCAAATAATCCTTTCCATTTATTCTATCAACCCACTCTTTTTCCCGTGAGCCAGCAAAGACTAAATGAGTATGACAATCAACAAATCCAGGCATAACAACTTTGTTTTTCGCATCAATAATTCTAGTTTTTTTATCTATCTTAATGTTATCTTTTATCTCATTACTTCCCCCCAGCCATACAATACTCTCGCCAGCTATCGCTATCGCTCCATTGTTTATTATTCCTAAATTACTCAATTGTTCTTTAACTTTTGGTTTATTTGATGCGCCTTTGATAGTAAGCAATTCGGATGCGTTTTTTATTACTAAATCAGCAGTAATCATAATTGTCTCCATTTATTTAGGAACATTCACTCCTTTTTTCTTAGCAGTTTCTATTGCTTCTTCATACCCTGCATCAACATGTCTAGCTATTCCGATACCTGGATCAACAGTTAAGACCCGTTTAAGGCGCTTTTCTCTTTCTATTGTTCCATCAGCAACAATTACCATACCCGCATGTAATGAATTTCCTATGCCCACGCCACCACCATTATGAAAACTTACCCAACTCGCGCCATTACAAGTGTTTAAAGCGAAATTAAGCAAAGGCCAATCTGCTATAGCATCACTGCCGTCCTTCATTCCTTCAGTTTCTCTATCAGGTGAAGCAACAGAACCGCAATCTAGATGGTCTCTACCAATTACAATAGGTGCCTCAATCTCTCTTTTTCTTACCATTTTATTTATTTCTATTGCAGCAAGAGCACGGTCACCATATCCAAACCAACAGATACGTGCTGGTAATCCAGTAAATGGGATTTTCTTAGAAGCTAACTCGAGCCAGCGTTTTAATGCCTTATCTTCTGGAAATAAGTCAATAAGCATTTTGTCAATTTTGTGAATATCCTCTGTATTACCAGAAAGTGCTGCCCACCTAAATGGTCCTTTTCCAATGCAGAATAACGGTCGGATATAAGCTGGAACAAACCCAGGATATTTAAACGAACCATCTTTTTTACGTATATCTAATCCTGCTAATTCTGCCTGCGCACGTAGATTATTTCCATAATCAAATACAATCGCTCCACGCTTTTGCATTTCCAGCATTGCATCAACATGTTTTTTTATTGACTCAAGTGCTTTGCGTTTATATTCGTTAGGATTTTTATCTCTTATTTCATCTAATTCCTTTAAATTCCCCGTAGGAACATAGCTCAGTAAATTGTGCGCAGGTGTTTGATCTGTAACTATATCAGGTGTTATATTTCTTCTAACAAGCTCAGGATAAATGTTTCCAGCATTACCAATTAATCCAATAGAAACTGCCTCTCCTCTCTTTTTTGCATCCTCAATCCACCTTAGTGCTTCATCTAAATCTTCAGTTATTCTATCGCAATATCCTTCTCTAACTTTTCTTTCTATTCTTTCCTTTCTAACCTCAACATTCAGGATTATTGCATCATTCATTGTTGCTGCTAAAGGTTGAGCACCGCTCATCCCGCCCATTCCAGCAGTTAAAATAAGTTTTCCTTTTAGTGAATCAACTTTCAAATCTTTCTTACCTAGGGCTGCAAATGTTTCATATGTTCCTTGTATTATCCCCTGGGTGCCGATGTAAATCCAACTTCCTGCAGTCATTTGACCATACATTGTAAGCCCCATCTCATCATACTTATCAAAGTTCTCCTGCGTAGACCATTTCGGAACAATATTAGAATTCGCCAAAATAATGCGTGGTGCCTCTAGGTTAGTAGGCGCAACATAAACAGGTTTTCCGCTTTGTATGCAAAGCGTCTCATCATTCTCAAGCTTAAGAAGTGCTTTGATTATTCTATTGTACTCTCTCCAATTTCTTGCAGCTCTTCCTGTGCCACCATAAACAATAAGCTCATCTGAATCAATAGCAACTTCTGGATCCAGATTATTCATTAGCATACGCATTGCAGCTTCAGCATCCCAATTTTTGCAATGTAGATCATTTCCTCTAGGCGCACGAATTTTCTCTTTTGGTTTTTCTTCGTAATACATTGGGCGCATTTTCTCACTTACTTTTATTCCGCATAGCAAATCCCTCCAAGAAGCTCACAATCATGGTGGCAGCAAGCAATGCAGTTCTATTATCAACATCATATCTTGGATTTAGTTCCATGATGTCAAATAGTTTTACCTTAGAATTAACACCAGCAATAAAACAAGCCTCTAAAATATCATGAGCTTGAATTCCTCTTGCGCTTGGCGCGCTACATCCTGGGGCAACATGCTGTGGCATTGCATCGATATCAACACTGACAAAACTCGCTTTCGTTGCAGCATTCGCAATCTTTAATGCACCCACCATAATCTTCTTCATTCTTTTTTTCTGGACTTCACTTAGTGTAATAATATTCGATTTCTTTGCAAGTAAATATTCATAATAAGTTTTTGAATTCAAATTATCATGGCAACCAATCTCAACAAAATTCTTTCCTAAAACCTTGCCATCCAATTCTTCCAAAACTCGCCTAAAAGATGTTCCACTAGAATTTTTTCCATTCTTAACAATACGAACATCAAAATGTGCATCTATGTTTATCCCGCCAATCTTTCCATCAAAAGCATTACAAAGACCACGCACATTTGCAAAGCTTATATCATGCCCGCCTCCGATAACAATAGGTAAAACATCTTTCTTTACTAGTTCGAAAACAGTTTCGCTAACACGTGCATGTGTTTCTTGTGAATCTCGTTCAACAACTTCAACATCTCCAAAATCGCAAATTTTCAAATCGCTAATATTGATGTTTTTTTCTACATTATAAATCGAACCATATCTTTTAAGCGCAGTTCGAACTGCATTCGGCCCTTCTTTTGCTCCAACTCTTCCATTGCTAAGCTCAACACCATAATCAAAAGGTACACCAATTATTCCAATATTACATTCCTCATCTTCTTTGTAATTCCGTATTATGTTCTTAATTCTAATGTCATTCTCATCACGTACAGGTTCGTAAATATCCACATTGCTAGGTTTGAGATATTTCATTCCAATCCTCCTATAGCGGTTTCAACGTCTCTAACAATCTCTCCATTTTTTACAAGTTCAAAGCTTTTCATTATATAACCATGGAGTTCTTCATCTTTTTCAAGAAATTTTATCTTTTTTCTTATAGTTTTATAAGCAGCATTAGTTCCAATACCTTGTTTTCCGTTTATTAAATCAAGTGCTTGAGCAGCACATATGTATTCTATACATATTACATTTTGTACGTTGAATATTACTTGCAGTAGCTTGTTCGCAGCTGTTGCTCCCATGCTTACATGATCCTCTTGATTTGCAGAAGTAGGTATTGAATCAACAGAAGCAGGATGGCACAATATTTTATTTTCTGAAACCAGGGCGGCAGCAGTGTAGTGTGGTATCATGAATCCAGAATTAACACCTGCCTCATTTATAAGAAACGCAGCCAATCCACTTAATTTTGGGTCTACTAATCGTGCAATTCTTCTCTCTGCGATGTCTGCAAGTTCAGCTATTGCTATTGCCAAAAAATCTAAAGCAAATGCAAGGTATTCACCGTGAAAATGTCCACACGATAGTATTCGTTTGCTTTCTAATAATATCACTGGGTTATCTGTTACAGCATTAATCTCTGTTTCCATTATTTTTCTACAAAACTCGATAGTATCCTTTACTGCTCCGTTGACCTGCGGAATACATCTTATGGAATACGGATCTTGAGTAATGCCATTTGAACCAATTAGTTTACTTTCTTTAATTAATTTCCTTATGTTCCTTGCGCATTTTATTTGCCCTGGGTGTGGTCGAAGTTTATGAACCTCTTCATCAAAAGGCGCTTCATTGCTTTTTAATGCCTCAGCAGTCATCGTTGCTGCAATATCTGCGTTTTTTAGCAATGTTTCCGTATCATAAATCGCCAAAGCGCCTATTGCGGCCATAATCTGAGTACCGTTTACTAGTGATAATCCTTCTTTTGCTTCTAGTTCTAATGGAGTTAATCCAGCTAGTCTAAGTGCCTCACTACCTAAAATAATATTTCCATTATATTCTGCAGTTCCCTTTCCTATCATAACAAGTGCCATATGAGCCAATGGAGCAAGATCCCCGCTTGCACCTAACGAACCTTTACTTGGAATAATCGGGTGGATCCTTTTGTTTAGCATATCTATTAGCATTTTTACAGTTTTTAGTCTTACACCACAGCATCCACTCGCAAGTGTATTTAATTTCAATAGCATCGCGGCTCTAACAATTTCTGTAGGAAACGGATCTCCAACAGCTGTTGCATGGCTTATTATAATATTATATTGTAGTTCATGAATCTTGTCTTGAGGTATTATAGAATTAGCTAATGCACCAAAGCCAGTTGTAATCCCATACAACTTTTTTTTGTTCTTAATAAACTGGTCCACTAATGAGGCTGAATCTTCGATGTGCTTTATAACCTCTTGTGAAAGTTCAACTTCTTCAAACTGTCGGGCAACGTTCACTACTTTTTCTATAGTTAGGTCTTTACCTGTTATTATTACTTTCATAAAAATCTTTTATTAAAATTATTAGTCTCTTCTTCTATCTTTTTTTCTTAATTTACTAACTACATACAGTGAAAGCATCAATATTAATGCTATTAACCCAATAGTCTTTGCTTCGTTTGGTATTTTATTTAGTATATTTTTGAAAAATAGTTTTATATTCGCTATCCATTCATTTAATCCATTAGCTTCTGGTTTTTTCATTTCAATTTTTTTAAGTAGTTCCTTTGCTTGCTCGTGCTCAGGATAAAACGTTAATGTTGTTTCCAGTTTTTGTTTAGCATTAGTGTAATTGCCAGAATCATAGCTATCTAATGCCTCTTGAAATTCTGCATTTGTTATTGAAGGTTTTTCTGTTATACTGTTCTCTGCTAATACGCTGTTTATATCATCTTTAGTCACTACCTCGTCGTTTAACTCTAGTCCAACTAGGCTTCCTTCTTTATCACTAATTATATTTATTTCATTTTGATTTTCATCATTACTCAGTAGTTCGTATTTTTTGCCAGATTCGCTATTTTTGATAAGGTTTGTCTCAGTTTTATTTTTATCAGTGTTTATTATATAAACTTGGTCGCCGCTTTGCATTGTTGCATTTTTTAATTCTACAACTGGCAGATTATTTTTGTCTATTTTCAGCAGTGCCATGCCATCCTTAGCATCTATGAATTGTGCATTTATTGGCTTAGCGTAGCCAGAAAGTTTAACATACGCTTCTTTTTTATCTATTTTTATAGAGATTATGCCATCAGCATAATCACTAGATATTTTTTTATTGAATCCAGTAGCACCATCATAAATTCCAAATAAATACTCCTTATACGCATTTGCTTCTTTATCATCAATTTCCTTTCCAAATCTTTTAAGATGATCAATTTTGCCAGCATCATTTGCTATTAGGGGTGCAGCAAATACTATTGTTTCATTTATTATAGTCTCATTCTCAATTACATTATTATTTGTTATTATATATCCATCCGCGCTTATAATTGCGCCATCTATTGATTTATTGGCTGAGAGCACATAGCTTCTGCTAACCAATTCTTTTAGGCTTGGCAAAACATCACTCTCAATAGTAAGCGTAGATTTTATCTCAACTATTACATCCACTATTGCAGGTTCGTTCAGTATTATCGCTTTTTCTATATCAGTAGCAGAATAGATTAAACTCGATAATAAGATTAAAGCTAATAGTAATTTGGGAGTGGCCATAATTAGCATTCTACTTATATACTTTTAATTTTATCTTTGTAGTCCTTCTATCATTGGTTGCCCAGTTAAATGAAAATCAATGTATGCGCTAGCGATTGCTGTTGCAATTTCTTTTAATCTTAGCTTGCATGCGTTCCACTCATCTTGTTTATCGCTTACAGGTAGTAAGGAATCTCGTATTGTTTCAACTGCATCCATAAAATCCCTATTACCAACGCCAATCGATGCTAAAAACGCAGCTAATTTTTGATTAATTTGTCCATTAGGTCTAAATACACGAGGCTCGCTAAATGCAGCTATTCTAACCATAGTTTGTGGATGTTCTTCAGGCATTTCTATTCCCGCAATATGATATTGCATTTGGTAGAATGCATTTTCTAATAATTGATTCATATTTTCTAGTATTCTTTGTTTTGTATTTCCGTTTAATGCTGCTGGGCGTGTCAAACTGCCTCTTATTTGGGAAAGATGCTCGTCAACTCTTCTTCTTATGTTTCTTAGGCATTCTTCTCTAGCTTCTACAAATCCAATTATTGAAGAAACTCCATTGTCAAGCTTTTCTTTATAAGTACTGAATCCAGTAGTCTTCGCTGCAACATTAGCTAAAAGTGCAAGCGCTCTTTCATATTTTTCTCTTTTGTCTTCTTCCATGGGTTGAGCTAGAGGTACAGCACCCTTTCTTTGGATCTCTCTTATTAATAAAACTGGCATAAATTGACCTCGAATTAGAAGAATCTAGAATTTATTATAAATAACAACAAATTTAAAGAGTTTGTCAATGTACATTCAGAACCTTTTTATACTCTTGCTAACACAATAAAATGATGACTAAACTTAATTTAGCACATCCACTTCAAGAATACCAACAGCCTGCACCAGAACGAAGATTTCGGTTAATTTGCGGTGGGTTAGCTCATTATAAACTAGAACCTGAGGATCTAAAACACGAAAGCGGTCAGACAATAGATAAGAAAATACAATTCAGGACATGGCTAGCTTTATTTTTTATAGAAAGAGGAAAATACAAAATAACAGATAAAGGTTATGCTGAGCTAGCTCCAGATATAGAAAGACAAGACACTCATTTTGGAGAGCATGATTCTGCAAGAGAAAGAAGCACCAAAAGAGAAATAACCAGACCGTTAACTAAATCAGAAATTAAAGAAGCAGTAAATTCAAAAGTAGGACAAATGCTTAGAGAAGGAAAGGCTGAAGAACTTTATAATAATAAATTAATTGATCGTTCTTATCATATTGCATGGAGCAACAAACAAATTAGAGTAACAGTAATAAAAAAACTATTAGAATTTCTAGGAGCTAGTCCTGCTAGACTTGATGAATCAAGAGAAGAACTAGATCAGCTTATTTTACAATCTGCAAGAGAAGAAAAAACTGATGCAAAAAGAATGCAAGAAGTTTTGGATGAAATAAGAAGAAATTTAGGAAGGATTAGAAGAGTCAGTGGAGATGATTTTAATAATAATAGATTATCTGGATTAATGAATCATTACAAAAACTCTCCTTATTTGGCGTTGGTGGAAGCAGGCTATGCGTATCCTGAAGATGAAATAAAAGAACAAAATGGACAATTTAAAACTGATAAGATCTATCCTTGGGAAATTAAAAACGCTCCACTTATTTATTCTGATAAAGAAATTAGGATAGCTGCTTGTAAATGGCTAGTTTGGAAATTAAAGAAAGATCCTAAAGACATAATCCAAGATGATTTTAACAATAATGGATTAGGTGGGTTAGTAGGAAACTATTACAAAGGTTCTCCTTATGATGCGCTTTTAGAAGCCGGTCTCGTTACCCAAGCGAATGAAGCATATATGCGAAGTTCGCAGCATACGCATTAACCAAAAATCAAAAAATTAGCCCACTTAGCGCCACCACTATATCCAGGCGCAATATCTAATAATCTAATTTTAAATTGCTTGCCTTCTGGTGAAACCCAAGAATAATCACTTCCCTTACAAATCTTTCCTTTTTGTAAGCTCGCTTCGCTCTCAATTTTAACAATTTCAATCAAGGCACAGGCACCAGCAGGTACAGTTTGGTCAAGTGCAATATCATTTAATACTAATATATATTTTCCATCTTCAAATAGCAAGCCAGGCGGCCTTTCTTTCTTTTTTTGTTCAGCTGACCATTCAATTTTTAGTATAGTAGTATGTACATTTCCTGGCCCAGGTAAAACCTTAGAGCAATCTTGTTCACTTGGGATGCATTCTCCACCAAAATATAATCTAATGTTTCCTTCAGAAAGTGGTATTGCATCAGGGTCAGCGCCTTTAATCCCAGTATAACCTAGTTTTTTCCAGCTGAATCCATCTTGGGAATAGGCAGCATAAATCTTTTGGTGTGTCCAATAAAACATCAGATAACCATCTTTCCATTTAAGAGCCATTGGATGTCTGACAGTTGGAATCGCGTCTCCTTCAACGTTCATTTCAGAAACAATAGTTGCTTTTGCATCTCTATTCCATGTTAATCCGTCTTTGGATGATGCACCATATATCTCTGCTGCTGGAACATTAGGAGGTGCGTCTGTACCTTCTTTTATTTCATAGAAAAACATTCTATAAGTTCCATTATCTAACTGGATAACTGTTGGTCCAGCAGCATCATAACCAGAACGTGGTCTTATCCTAACTCCTTCATATTGCCAAGAGCTTAGGCCATCAGATGAAAAAGAACTAACTATTGCACCCTTATCCTCATTCTTCATAGGTGGTTGATGGTAATAAACGCGAACTCCATTTGAAAAACGAACTGCGCGTGCAACTGCAACTCCGTCTAATATTACATCTGTTTCTTCTTTCCAGGATAATCCATCTTGCGAACTAAGAACAAATACCCCTGTTGCGCTTGCTTGACCAAACTTGTTTAGATACATTAGATATCTTCCATTTATTTGAATCACGGATGCATCTGCATATCCACCAGTGAAAAGAAGCGTTTTATTAAGCATGGTAAATTTCGCTTCAGTTATATCTGGCTTAATTTCTAATTTTCCTTCAACCTTTAGTGCATCTTCTACTTCTTTTTCCAATTCTTCTGGCGTTTTAATATCAAGCGGTTCTATTCTTTTGCATATACCAGTTGCATATCCAGCTTGTGGAGGAATTAAATCTTCGCAACTGAAACCATCTGGACATTGCATATTGTTCCAAGTTCCGCATTCACAATAAATTACGCTGCCCCTCTGCATGCGCTTCCGCATTCGTCCCATCTTCCGCCAGCTGTTTCGCACTGATTTTTTGTAATGCCATCCTCAGTCTTAGGTATGTACTTTTCTGGCTCCTTTTTTGGCGTTCGTTCAATTGGAGAGGCAGGTTCAATCTTTGTTTCATTTTTAATTTCTGTTTTTGGTTTTTCAGTAATTGGTTCCTCTTTTATCTGGGATGTACATCCGAATACCAACATTGCAATTATTATGCCAAAAATGATTAAGCGCATAAAAAGCATTCACCATATAAATATAAAAATCCTGCATTTGCTAATTTTGTTATGTCATTTATGCGTTGCGTTGCCCGTACATTTAGCATAGAAGAGGCAAAACAAATTGCAGATCGCTTTGAAGCACAAGGCTACGAGACAAATATAATAGAGAACAAGCGGGGCACGCTATCTGTATATGAAGTTTGGGCAGGAAAAAAAGCAGAGGGGTTTGAGGTTAAAGGTAAAAAAGATAAATTAGGGCCAAAGTTCTTGATGAAATAGAAATTTCATCGAGAGATCGTGTCCGAAGGACACGGGATTTTGAGGACAGATTAAACACGTGATCACTTTATTTTATCCTTTTTGCAATTTTATCCCAGATTTTATCTTCTTTTTCCCATGCTCTTCTTAGGGATTCTTCAGATAATTTTTTCCACAGATAATTTTCGTTTGTTACTAAAACCATTCTTTCAACCTTTTCTTCTCAAATTCTATCTTCTCTAATAGGAACTTTTCAGATGGCTCTTGCATTATTACACTTGCGGATGGTTCAGCAAAGAAATCTCCTTCAGCATAAGCTGCCTTTCCATCTCCTGTTTCTACAAAACAATATCCCTTTCCATTGAATGATATCTTTTCAGTTCCATTTATCTCTGCAATAATATTATGTGCCACAACCTTTGCCTCTTCTTCTGCAAGCACACCTGCCTTTGGT
>JAGVWJ010000020.1:16518-18698 GCA_018304385.1 Microcaldota archaeon | reverse complement strand
AAAGTCCATTTAAGCGCGCAGCACGAACAGTTCTATTAGGTGGCAAGGATCCACTTTTTGATCGAGTAGCAGTGCGCGAATTGCCAGCGCGCGCAGTGCACAGGGTTCGAAATTTTGAAGATTCTGTTTGTAGTATAGGGGTTAAAACAACAAAAACAGTGTTATCTCAAAATCTAGGTATGCTAGTAAGAAAGCCGCTTAGGTTCTTAATAACAAAAACAGATAATGAAACTATTTCTAAATCTGCAATAGCATTATTAACTGGAGTAAATGCATTGGCAGCAACACTTTCTATTTGTGTATATGGGGTTATACCAGAATTATTTTTAGATACAATAAAGGTTTGGGCTGTAGCAAATCTAATTGTAAGCGCGTTTATATTAACTAGAAAGAATATGGCAAGATTTAGAGAGATGGCTGAGCCAGAAATAGACGAACTAGCTAGATCAACTATTGCAATGGTAAAAGAAAGTTAGCTGCTTTTAGACGGATCTACTAGTTTTCCCATAAATAGTATCGTTCCAGACCGATCATCCCTAATTACAAAGAAGAAAGGACGATCTGCTATAAATTTAAGAGGGATGCCTGGAGCTGCTGATGCCACCATTCCAATTCCAATTACAGTTGCTGCAGCAGCCTCGCTTCCTTCTTCATTAACCTCTATAACTGCTTTATGATCAACAAATGAAATATAAAGATTTTGTTGTGGGGTAAGGGTTGCAATCCCTCTGAGATTAGCATCGCCTTTATCAAAAGCTACTTCCATACCTTGTTTTTTCAGTATATCATTCAGTCTTTTTTTGCCATACTCTATTTTGAATTTCGGGACTTTTAATTCTTCAAGATCTTCTGATCTGAATTTTTCAAATGAGTTGGGATCCAGATTTTTAATTAGTGTATCCACTTCAACACCTTTATTTGGTAAAAAGATGTACATTGCAATCTTTCCTCGTCCATAAGGTAGTCTTACTGCCTGGAAATGTTTTTCTTCTAGATAATCGAATTCGCCATTATTGGACATCATGTCTACTTTTATTGGATTACCATCAGATAAGAAGAAGTCCTCTTTTTTTGTATACTTCTCATCAAATTTCTCAGTCCATTCACCCTTAAAATAAATTGCATTAATCAAGAACATTACTAGTTCTGGTCCTATCTTATCAATCATTTTTGTTATTTTTCCATTTGTTGATTTGTCTATCCAACTATTTATTTCATCAGCGGTTTTAGAATCAGTAAAATCTCGCGCTAAGATATCGCTATTGTAATTTCCATTTAGCCTATCTTTAAAATCCTGTTTAACTGATGGTTCAAAACTTTTATTTACCCATATTGAGTTTGAGACCGTTAGTTTTATCTTGCTGTCAACTTTGTCTAAGCTTTCAATCAAATTTTTATATTCTTTATTTGTGTTTTCTATATCGCTGCCAAACTTAAGGGTTTTTTCCATTGCATCTTTGGTCGTGCCTTCAGCGCCATTATACGTCATTGTCAAGGCAGTTGAAATACTGAATGGTGAAATAAAAATATTCTGATCTTTATCTTCTTCAATGAGTTCCTTAAAGACGTTAAATGCAAATTCGCTGTTTGAAGCTGTGAATGACTTGTCAACTGCATCTGCTTTTTCATCAGAGGCTGCGAGATCTTCTGGTGGGATAGGTGTGGGTTCTGGCTCTGGGTTTGGTTGTGGTGTTGGACCGGGAGTAGGTGTTGGAACAGGTTCTGGGCCAGGAGTAGGTTGAGAGCAACCATATATAAACAAAAGCAAAATTAAAAAAATTGGTAAATAATTTTTGATCATTGAACCAATCCACTAACCAGATTTTAATGGTATTCTTATTTCGCCGCGTTCAAATGGGAAATACCTGTAAAATTCCTGGTTTGTACCATCCTTAAGTAGTGTATCTGTCTTAGGAATAATATACACAATTTCGCCTGTTCTAGTTTCGCCCGGTTTTATCTTTTTTAGATCAATTGTTTTTGAATAACCATCCGCGTAATACTTAGGTGGTACAGATACATCATCACTAAAAAATATCGCACTATCTTTTTCACCATCATATCTGCCCATCTCTGGGTCTTGGATATCTGCAGGATCTTTTCCTAATAATACTGCGAATCTTTGCAAAGAGAATGTTTGTGGATTTTCATATGCAGATTTACTTTTTACTGTAACATCA
>JAGVWJ010000020.1:0-16461 GCA_018304385.1 Microcaldota archaeon | reverse complement strand
TTTAGGATAATAACATCTCTCTGGTACATTGAGCCCTGGCAAGGAATCTGCATATTTAAACGAGTTAACTTTTATGTCCAATACGGTGAATTCATTTCCTACAAATTCTCCTACGTTTCCTCTTGCTGCAAGTTCTTTGTTTCCATATTCAGCTATATTAACTTTTATTACACCATAGTCTGAATCAGCAGTATATTTATTTTTTATGTTATATGAGATTTTATCATTTAGATAAAGTATAATAGTATCACTTTCAAGTGGGATAGCGCATACAATTCTGCCAGTTCTCTCCTCACCAGCTGCAAGTTTATTAATATCTATTGCATTTGGCACATAGTCAACTGCGTCAGATTTACAGTTAAATCCATATTTATCTGTTTTTTTGTTAATAATAGAAACGGAGTTGAACCAATCTACTGCCTGTGTGTCTAGGTTTTTTATTTTTATATTTAATATTAAGAATTTACTGCCATCTGGAGGTGTAATACGTTCATTTTTATCTAATGTACTTGCATATTCAAATGAATTAACAGTTAGTTCTAAATGCCCATTAGATAATTTTTCACCTAGTCTACCTTCAACATCAATAGGCTCGCGTTTTATTTTGCCGCTTGGGGCAGGTGTTGGAGTAGGTGATGGGGCTACACCATCTGGAGTTTTCTTTCCGTCAGAAGGAGCACTTGGTGGCGGGCTTTGCCCAGGTAAACTACAGCCAGCAATAAAAACAGCAGTCACTAATCCTAAAATAAATAATAACTTAATTGTAGAGTTCATGTTAATGATTCAAAAATAACCTTTAAATAAGTTATGCTAGTTGATTCTTGCATGTTAAAAGAACTAAAACTAGAATTAGCCAAGGCTATTGCAAGCGCTGCGCAAGTTAATGAAGAACAAGCATTAGCTAGTTTAGAACTGCCAAAAGGAGAATTTGGAGATTTGGCAAGCAAGGTAGCGTTTATACTTGCAGCGGAAAAGAAAACAAATCCAGTTCAAATTGCAAACGAAATAGCGAACCAGTTAAATAATAAAAAACTAAAATTTATCCAGCGCATTGAAACAAAAGGTCCATACTTGAATTTTTATTTTAATAATGGATTTTATGCTGAGGCACTTAAGAAAATTTTAAAGGAAAAACAAAAGTTCGGAACAGCTAAAAAGAAAACCGGAAAACAAATAATGGTTGAATTTTTCCATGCTAATACACATAAAGGCGTACATATTGGCCACATAAGAAATGTATCAACTGGTGAAGCACTTTGCAAACTGCTAGAAATAACCGGCAACAAGATTATTCGGGCAAATTTTCAAGGTGATATTGGTCCGCATGTTGCGAAATGCCTTTGGGGTTTTCTTAATTTATACAATGGTAAGGCACCAACCAGCAATCGCGGCATATGGCTCGGAAAAGTATATTCAGAAGCATCTAAAAAAATCAAAGAAGAAAAAGAGAAAGGTAATGACGAGCTAGAAAAGCAAGTTCAGGAGATTAATCTAAAACTATATGCAAAAGATAAAAAAATGAATGAACTTTGGAAAAAAACAAGGCAATGGTGCCTTGATGATTTTAAAGAATTCTACAAAGAATTTAATGTAAAATTTGATGAGTTATATTTTGAAAGCCAGACAGAGAAGGTTGGTACAGAAGTTGTAAAGAACGCATTGAAAAGAGGTATTGCAAAAGAAGATCAAGGCGCAATAATTATGGATTTGCGTGATGATAACCTGGGCGTTTACGTACTGCTGACAAAAGAAGGCTATCCACTCTATTCTACAAAAGATCTTGGTTTAGCAAAATTAAAATTTGATAAATATGATTTAGATAGAAGCATACATGTTGTTGGCAAGGAGCAGGAGCATCATTTCAAGCAGCTGTTCAAAACATTCGAGAAAATTGGGATGGAAAAAGCTGCTAAGATATCTCATCATTTAATTTATGAATTGGTTATGCTGCCTGAGGGTAAAATGTCCTCGCGTGAAGGTACAATGGTGCTTTATGAAGATTTAAAACAGAAATTGCTAGAGATAACAAGAAGTGAAATAAAAAAGCGTCATGAAACCTGGAGTGAAAAAGAAATAGAGAAAATAGCAATGCAGATAACATTGGCAGCAATAAGGTTTTCCATGCTACGTAGAGAGAACAACAAAGTACTAGTCTTTGATTGGGATCAAGCACTTAGTACTGAAGGAGACAGTGGACCATATCTTCAATATGCATTTGTGAGGACGCTTGGGATCTTGAGCAAAACAAAAGAAAAAGCAACAGCAGAAAAATCTTACGCATTCAACCTAGATGAGAAACGCCTTATAAAAAAATTATGCGAATTTTCACAGCTTGTTGAAAAAGCAGCGCATGACCTTGCACCAAACTATCTTACAGATTATCTGCTTGATGTAGCAACAGATTTCAATAAGTTTTATACTGTGTCGCCTGTTTTAACTGCTGAAAAAGAAAACGAGCGTAGGTCAAGGCTTGCAATAGTAAGCGCTTCCAATATTTTACTAAAGAGTGGGCTTGGTCTACTTGGAATTGAATGTCCTGAGAGAATGTAATTATTTCTTATTCTTCTTCATCATCTCTAGCAATGCATTCTTCAGCTTTTCAGCATTTTCAGGATCAACACCATCTATATGTGCATGTGCGACAGTGCTATAACCAATAGTAGATAGATGGGTATCTCTCAAATCAAATATTCTATCAAAAATATCCATATCAACAAAGATATTCTGCACACGCGAATACGGCAAAAATACCTCTGTATGTTCAAGAACACCTTTTTTAATACTCAATAGCCTTTGTGTTGTTTTGTAGGAATAATTATCAAAATAATAAACTTCGTATATGTATTTTAGAATTATAGATACCACTATTACGCCAAGCGCAGCAAATAGAACTGTTTGTAGTCCCAATACCTTTATACCAGGAATAAAATTGAATAACGCAAATGCTAAACCAGCAGCAACTAATACAAAGTAAAAAGTAAATGAAACTGTTTTTTTCAGAGGTTTTTGTCTGTCAAGTGGAAACTGCGATCTTAGATTAGTATATTTTTCATCCTTTGGTAAGCCCATTTTTTCCAGTATCTCATTCTTTAGCTTATGTGCATCTTCTACATTTAAGGCAGGAATCATGGTTGCAAATCTGCCAGTACTGCTATTATCCCTAGAAGAGTATACTGGTTTCTCACCTGTTTCTATAAGCACTGAGGCAAGTCCACCTAACCGGTATGTCCATGGTTCTTTTATGATAACATTCTGAATTCGATCAAAGCGGTAATTAGAAACTTGTTCTACTAGAAATTTATAGCGCAGTTGTAGCCAATCTTTGCTTATTGAATATTTATATGGCATGATCATCAAATAAGAAAAAAATACAAATCCTAAATTAATTATTAAGAAAAATAATAAATAAACTGGATGAAAACCAGTAAACAATATAATCATAATAAAAACAAATAATGATATTAAAAATATTCCTAAGGTTGAATATATTGTGCCCCTGTTAATCTGTATTGCATAAGGATTGGCCTTAAAGTCAGCTTGCGAGACCTGCACTGCTGGCCCAGCAACAGTAGGCAAAACCTCTTTTTTGGCAGTTTTATTTATGTTAGCAACAACCAACTCTTTGAATTTTATCGCTTCTTCTCTTTCTAAACCAGAAACAACACCTTGGATGGTGGATGCACCACTCATAGTAACTATTCTAAGATTTCCAATCGCAAAAACTCTATCCAGCACTCCTTTGAATTCTTCTACATCTTGAATCTGAGTATAAAGAAAGAGCGACTGACTACGGAATATTAATCCTTTTCTTATAAATACACCGTTATCACGAATCTCATAATAAGTGAAGTAGTATGTTATTAATGCACTTATTATAGGGATAATAATTATGACTAAGAATAAAAGCGGCGTTTCCACAAGAACCTCAAAAGAGAAGATAAGAAGAAATACAAATATCGCTGCACCTTGCGCAAAAATATATTTGGATGACGGTCGGAACACTTCAGCCATAATCAGTCATACCCTGTTGCTTTTTTCTCTTTGCCCCTTATTTTATCAAGTAATAACTCACGTATTTTATTTGCATTCTCTTGGTTTACCCCATCGATATGTGCTTCCATTCCAGATGCCATTGTTGCTGTTGATACGTGCACATCCCATAATCCAAATATCCTGTCAAACAGATCCTGATCCACATAAACGTCTTGTAGCTTTTCGTATGGAAGAATAGTTTCGCGAGGTGTTATCCAATCCTTTTTTATTTTTAAGAAATCTTTGTCTAAATCGTAAAAATAAGCATCAAAATATTTATGTTCGTAAAACCATTGCCATGCTGCAAATATGAGAAGTAGCCCAATTAATAGAAGCAAGGAAGCGATTAAGTCAAATCTCATCACAAACAATAGCGCTAGAGACATTATCAAACTGACGACTAACCACCCGATCATATTTCCTATAAATCTTTTTGTTATTTTTTTCCTATCTAATGGATGCATCTCAATTGTTGTGGGCATATAAATAATCACCGGAAGTTATATCATGTGTTATCTATTTTAATCTTATCCATTTAATCGTTTCATCAAAATCTTTCTTATAACCAAACTTAGCAAAATAATTCAAGATATTTCTCACATCGCGCTCAAGAAATTTTTCAGCATTCGGATGTTTTGTAACAACGCCTTGCCCAAAATCTATCAGGTATAAGATTTCTCCTAATATTATATTATACTCGCTTAAGTCCGCATGTACTAGGCCAGCTTTGTACATTTTTTTTATATCTTGTAGTAATATCTCAAGATCATCTGCATTTCTTGGCCCTTGTGTATTCATTGTGGGATACGGTAAGTCTTTATCTCCTATTAAACTCATAACAAGAACATTTTTCTCAACATAGAATGGTTTTGGAGCATGCACACCAGCTGATTCGCAAATCTGTAAATTTTTATACTCCTTGCGAGCGAACGCGATAATAACGTCTTTACTGTTATTTTTTATTTTCTCAAATCTTGGATCTCCTTCTAGATATTCCTCTCTACGGAAGAATGGCGTTGTTTCTATTTTATAGATCTTTATCACAACGTGTTCGCCGTTTTGGCTAGTTGCGCGAAAAACATTTGCTTCTTTGCCAGTTGAAATAGGAAAATCCACACTACTAATAATTCCTTTTTTTATAAGCTTCGCTAAACTCTTTAGGGTTTCTCTATCAAATACCTCGCTTTCTACCTTATACTGTTCTTTTAGCATGAAGTGATCGCGAGATGGTTTTTTTGTCATACTATTTAACTAGAAGATAAGTTTAAATACTTTTTCTACAAAGTATAAAAAGTATATAGGTGAGGATATGACTGAGTATATATCAAAAAAGATTAGTAGGGAAGGAGATAAAATACTAAAATATGTGCAAGCGCACTATCAGCTTGAAAAAGGTGAGAAAGCAACCGAGAGTGAAGTCCTTGAAATGGCGCTTGGACATATTGCTGAAGAGAAATATGAATATAAACAAAAAATAACTAAAAAGTACAAGCTTTCTGATATTATAGGTCTATCAAAAAGCAAATTAAAAAGCCGAGAACAAGATATAGATAGAGTAGTGTACGGAGTTTAATATGGAAAAAATATTTTTAGATACCGGCTTCATTATTGCACTAATTAGGCCCAGTGATGAAAATCATTTAAGGGCTAAAGAAATAAGTAATAGAATCTATAGTACATTTTTTCTTTCAGATCATATTATAGATGAGGTAGTAACCTTCTTGGGTAAATATAAAGAAACAGAGACAGCTTATGAAGTTGGTAAAAGATTACTTAATAGTGATAATGTGGAAATAGCATTTCCAGCTAGAGAAGAACTAGAAATAGGTTTAGAACTTTTTAATAAATATAAGGAATTAAGTTTATGCGATGCATTGTCTGTCGTGTTTATGAAACGGCATGAGGTTAAAAAAATTATATCTTTTGATTCTGATTTCGATTTAATTCCCGGAATAGAAAGGATTCATTAGATTAAACCCTTCTCCTTTAGAATTCGAGCTTGAATTGGGTTATATCTATATACAATATCTGCCTTTTTATCTCCTTGAATATCATAAGGCTTGATGCATACAACATCTCCTTCCTTTACCCAAATAGTATTCTTCATTCTACCAGGTATGCGGCACATTCTATCTTTGCCATCTTTGCAGGTTACGCGCATGCGCGACCCGCCCATCATACCTATTACAATACCTAATACTTCTCCTTCTCTTGGAAAGCGTACGCGCCTTTGCGGTTCTTCTGGATTTTGTTCTACCATATTGATTTCCTCCAATTACTGCCTTATTGCATTCCTCGCTCCACATGCTTCACATATTAATTGTTTTACTCCATGGCCTAGCTCTTGAATATGCGTATCTGGTTTCTTGCACTCCTTGCAAATTACAAAGCGTACGACAAAGTCTTCAAGTTTTCTATTTATAACATCACTAGTAATTTTCCTCTGCAGAATTAAGCGCTCGCCTTGTTCTTCCAATGGCACTGCAAGCTCTTTTGCAAGAAATTTAGATACTAATGGTTTATCTCTTCTTATCTTCTCGCAGACAGCAGCAAAGTTTTTTATGATCGTTTTCATACCTTCAGTAAAATAATCAAACTTTGGAATCTCGAAACGCTCACCGCTATGTGTAGCCTTCTCTGGTAATGCGGCATACGCCTCGTCTAATAGCTGTTCATAACTTGTGCTCATAAAATCAGTTTTATAGAGATAAATTAGTATCGAGAGGTTTTTAAAGAGTAACACTAATTGTTTTTTCCAATTTTCTTTGCCCAGGCACTAGCAACATCTTCTGCAGGTTTGCCCCTTATATCAACATCTCTACTTTCGGGTGTGTCTGTAAATCCATAACCGAAAAGATTAACCCCAATTATCCAATCGCGCTCATTAATCGCTTTATAGAAGGATTCATGAATCATTCTTTGTTCTTTGGTATCTAAAGGATATTTGAGGTGTTCATCTGTATTAGGCCCTTCTGATTCTGGGGCATGCACTGCATTAGCAGCGCCATCTATAGCACTGTATGCAAGTTGGTCTATTAAAAATGGGGTTCCAGCTTTTTCGTATATTGGTTTATATTTAGCATCTAAAAGATTTTCAACTGCTGTGTCCATTTCTTCCTGAGAAGCATCTTTATCTAATTCTAACCCATCCCATATTTTTTCTGATACAATATCCGCATCTTTCCAATAGTCTATTCCTTCTTCCAAATCTGCAGCAGCAATTACTTTACCTTTGAAGATTGTACGAACTTTTTGAAGTATTTCCCCTTGCCTTTTATTATAAGTTTCTTTATAATTTTCTGGCAGGTTCATACCTGGCTGCCTTGATTGAAAAACAAGATATTCTATTCCTGCAGCTTGCGCTGTTCTGGCATTATAAAGATTGAATTTTTCCATTTCATTAAGCCAAGCGTTCCACCACCCCTCATCAAATTCTTTCGGCTCATTCAAAACGCTTTCTGCCCCAACTAATTGTGGGAACATTGTAACACTCAAGCCTTTTTCGTGTGCATAATCAGAAACCCTTTGTACATCATAAAAAGGCATATACAAAGTCATTGGTTTATCTCTGGAAATTTTAGGCAATGGTTCTAATGTCTCATACCCCCATATTTGAGAAAGAGCAATACCATGAAAACCCTTCTCAGATATTCTATCTACTAATGATTCCATTAATCTAGCATGACCTGGCCCATAATAGTCGTAAGGGTAAATGAAAATATCGAATTTATTCTTAATGATTGGTGGCGAATAATTATATGGTTTAATATAATCATCCTGTAGTTTCCACTCATCAATTATATCATATATTTTATCCTTGTTTAATCTTCTCCTTTGAACCTTTTCATTTCCCTGCCCCGCAAATCCTTTATAATAGCGATATTCAGTCCCCTGATTTACATACCCACTTAATTTTAATGTCCACTCATTGTTTCCCTTTGGATGCATGAAAAGTGGGGTAGGATGTATATATTCTAAACCAATTACATCATTAGGATCAGTATATGCAGGAACCTTAACAGTCAGATCAACCGTATTTTTTTGTGTAAAGTTTCCAAGAGTATCATTAATAATTAGTCCATCTGTTGCAATAAAATGCCTAGTTATATGCTGGCCATTTTTATTCTCAAAAGCTATATATGGACTACCTACAGTATACAAATAATCTACATATTGCCCTTCGTATAGCTTAAATGTCAATGTGTCATTCTCTAATGTTTTGAAGTTTTCAGTTAAAAATCTATTTTTATATAAAAACCTGGCGCCAGTTTGCTCAGCAGAAGAATAAATTCTAACCTTGTGATCTGCTGGTGGATTGGCATTTATATTTATAGTAACTTTAGCTGTATTCGCCTTTTCCATTTCAAAATTTATTTCTTTTTCTTTGATACTTTCTGATATTTCTATGATCTTGGATTGTGTTTTATAGCTGCCATCTAGCAGATAAGCAATAATTTGGTGTTTCCCAGATCGAATGTTTAATTCATACGAACCATCCCCACTTGGAAAAGTAATAACGCCATCTGCTACAATTACTGCATCTAGCACAGGTTCACTGCCTTGTTTATCAATTACTTTGCCATATATTTTTATTGGCATTTCAACCTTTTTTGCACCCCATGAATATATTTTATCAGAAACAATCATCGGTTCAGAAACAAGAACCATACGGTTTGGTTCGATATCCTTTTCAAATTGCTCTCGTTCATCCCAAGATTTTCCTTCCAATATGTATTGATATCTAATTAGTGAATTTTTTGGAAATTCTACAGTAGCTTCGAAAAAATTGCCTTGCTTTTCCATCTTAACGTTGTCCCTTTGATATTCTGCCCAAAAAACAGGAAATGACATAGCTACGTTATCTGCTTCTAGCGCCTTAACGCGAAATGTTATCGGAATAAGTTTCTCTATTTTTTGAGCTTCATTTTCTACAATTTCCTTTGTTTCGTTTGGTTGTAGCTGTTCTGGTGAAGTTACATTCTGTTCTCCTTGTTCAATTGTTTTATTTGACTGAGGTATTATCTGTGAGGATAGAGCTTCTACCTCTTTTGAGGCGCAACCATTTAGAAAAATTAGAGCGACTAAGAAAAATGTAATTACCCATCTCATGCTTTCTATTCAATTGGTAAGTTTATAAACATTAGGCGAAAACCTAAGAAAAAGGATATAAACTTATTTATCGAGTACCATAATGATAAATATGAAAATGATAATTGGTTTGTTGGTAATCGGATTGATAATGTTTATTGCAGGATGTACTGGCCAACAACCGCAGCCACCTAAGGAAATATCCTATATTAAATTAGATGATAAAGCTATCTCTTGTATAAAAGGTATACTACCTATTGAAACGTATCCACCACAAGTCGATCAGATAATTTACCCTAAAGACTTAAAGATTAAGGATAGTAAAGATTGCCAGGATATTTCTAAAGACTATAAAAAGAAGGTAATAATTGGAAAAACACTTCAATTAGGTGGTTGCGTTAGTTTTTCTGATAAAGTAGAAATAAAAAAAGATAATGAAAACAAAAAAGTAATTGTCACATTTGTTATAAATAGCGCCCCGCCAGGTACGAATTGTCTTTTATATATTAAATTTGAAGACGTATGGATAGCTGTTGATTATTTAGAAGGATACACTTATGAAACAAAAGTAAAAACAGAGATTGAAAGTCTAGAAAATACAACTAAAAATGAAACAAACCAAACAGGTGTTTATACGACCACACAGCTAAAAGAAAATTCTGCTAATTTAATTAATCAGACAGTAAAGGTTAGTGGAACAGTAACCCGTTTCTCTCCAGAGTGCTCATGCCCGCAGGGCGCTATATGTAGTCCTTGCCCACCAATTGGCATAGAAATTTCAGATGGACAAACGAAAATAGCTGTAATATTTTTCGATTCTGCGACGCATATCGATTCGTATCCATTCCGTAAATCATTAAAAGAAGGAGATGAAATAACAGTGGAAGTGAAAGTGCAACTACAAGGACGTAACTCTAAGTATGTCCATTATGTTTTTGTATCAGGAGAAAAAAATGAACAGCAAAAAGAGCAGGAGAATGGAGTACCATTAAATGTTATGCAAAAATATGATCAACTTGCAAATAATACTTATGGGCTGCCTTCTGGCGTAGGTTTAATATTATTCAACTGTACTAAAGGCGATCAATTAATATATCATTTACACAACAAAAGAAGTTACCCTGTGGAGATAGATAATGTTACGTACTACACTACTTCATTAGTTGGCTATTATTATGATGAGGGTGGGAATCTAATCGATGAATATAAAACAGATGCCCTAAACGGGAAAGAAATCAATGTAACAAAAGCCACTTTGAATATCTCAGAATACAATTGTAGATCTATTAAAATATGGAAGAAAGTATATTAAACTAGTAACTAAGTTTTTGTTTGGTCTATAAGAACTTCAAGTTCCTTCTTCCCAGCTATTCAATCTCCAGATATCCGTTTCTAAAATCTATAGTAAGTTTGAAATTATTCAAAAAACTTAAACCTAGAAGTCCATCTACGTGACTGTTTTCGGGTAGATCATGAACAACGGTTTTCACATTTGTTGCAGTTTTATCAGAAATAGAAATTGATCTTAATGTTACTAATGGAACCTCACATCTCCCCTCTGCTGTCATCATTTTTATTCTCTTTTCTGGTTTTTCAATGTCAATTTTTAAATATTGAGCAAATTCTAAAGGTATAAGACAAAAAGTTGCACCAGTATCCAGTGCCATTTTTATTAATCTTTTTTCATCCAAGAAAGCAATTATAGGAATTATCCCTTTATTTTTTCCAAAATCATATCGAGCCATAAAAATGCAACCGCGTAGCCCTCTTCTTCTACTTCACCAGCGTAGAAAACCGCAATAATTTCATTAAATTCCATCTGCTTCTTATACGCTTCTGCGCGCTTTTTACTATGAAAAACTACTTCTAATTCTTCAGGTTGGCCTTTCTCCATTTTTAAGACTTTAGCAACTACCCATTCGCCCGCATATTTTTTATTTACTTCGTCGAGTTTCATAATTAGATATTATTGTGAAGTATTAAGAACGTTACGTCCCCTCTTCCCAACTACTTAAATATTTCTTCTGCTCTTCTGTAAGCGAATCGATCTTAATTTCCATTGCATCAAGCTGCAGGCTTGCAATCTCATCATCGATTTCTTTTGGCAAGGTAATAACACTAGCCTTCAGCTTCCCTTTATTTTTCACTAAATATTCACATGCGAGCGCCTGCCCACAAAACGAAGTGCTCATAACCTCAGATGGATGGCCTTCAGCTGCTCCCAAGTTTACAAGTCTGCCTTCTGCGCATAAATAGATTTTCTTATTTCCTACAGTGTATTCATCTAAAAATGGACGCATTTTTCGTTTTTTATAATTTTTATTTAATCCTGCAACATCAATCTCATTATCAAAATGCCCAGAATTTGCAAGCACTACTCCATTTTTCATTTCCTTTATGTGCTCTAGACGAAGTACATTTTTGTTTCCTGTAACTGTAATAAAAACATCGCCAATCTTTGCAGCTTCAATAATTGGTAAAACTCTGAATCCATCCATTACTGCCTGTAAAGCGCGTAATGCGCTAACTTCAGTAACAATAACATTAGAACCCATGCCTTTTGCTTTTAATGCAACACCTTTACCGCAATCCCCATATCCGCAAACAACAACATTTTTTCCAGCGAATAGAATATTTGTAGCGCGTAATATGCCATCTATTGTGCTTTGTCCTGTGCCATAAAAATTATCAAATAAATGTTTCGTTGCATTATCATTAACTGCAATTACTGGGTATTTAAGCGCACCATCATTTTGCATTGCATGTAAGCGTATTACGCCAGTAGTTGTTTCCTCGCAACCACCTATTAACTTGGGTAACAGATCCTTATGCTTGGTATGAATACTAGAGATCAAATCGCATCCATCATCAATAGTAATATCTGGTTTAAATGATATAACAGATTCGATAAATTTGTAATAATCCTCTTTACCTTCGCCCTTATAACCAAAAACATTTACACCATCGCTCGCGAGCGCAGCTGCAACATCATCCTGCGTACTTAATGGATTGCAACTGGCAATTGCAACCTTTGCACCGCCTGCAATAAGCGTTCTAACTAGCACTGCAGTTTCTTTTGTTACATGTAATGCCAAGCCAATAGTTAAGCCCTTAAACGGTTGTTCTTTTGCAAACCGCGCTTTAATTTTCGCTAGCGCTTGCATTCTTTGCTCAGCTAGCTCTATATTTAGCTTGCCTTGTTCTGCTAGATCAATATCTTTGATTGAATAAGAAGACATAATAATTAATTAATTGGAAAGCTTTTTAAATAACCTTAATGGTTGATGCTGATTTAGAGTCTTTTATATGACAGCAGGTCAAAATAGCTATTTAAACCTCAATGTTTTATATTAATCATGGCAAAAAAGAAGGAAAATTTTAGCATGTTCAAAAGACTCAAAGACAAATTTGGTAGTGTGGGTCCCAAGGTTTATGATTTAATTGATGGAGTAACAACAATAGATCAAATAATGAAAGAAACTGGAGTGACAGAAAAAAGACTAATGAAGATACTTAAATTTCTAGAGGAGCAGGGGTTTATAAAATTGGGTCCTCCAGAAGATAAGGCTGTAGAGAAAGTAATTAGGGAAGATCTAAGTTCACTAGAAAAACTCATAAAAGACAAATTTGGTAGTGCTGGTCTTAAGGTGTATAACTTAATTGATGGGGTAAAACCAGCAGAGGAAATAATGAAAGAAACGAGGGTAACAGAAAAAAGACTAGTGGAGATATTAAACTCTCTAGAGGAGCATGGACTTATAAAATTTGATTATCCTGAAAAGAAATCGAAAGAAAGTAAGTCTTCCAAAAACCCAGATTACTATTTTAATCTTGGCAGTGAACTCTTTGAGAAAGGGGATTACAAAAAGGCAATAGAAGGTTTTAGCAAGTCAATCCAACTCAAAGATGATTATGCAGACGCTTATTTTAATCGGGCATTATGCTATTCTCGACTAAAAAACTTTGATATGTCTATACTTGATTATTCAAAAGCTGCAGAACTAGATCCGAATAATCCATCTATTTATCATAATAGAGGGGCCATTTATTATCTAAAAGATAAATTCCAGGAAGCAATAAAAGATTATAATAGAGCAATTGAATTAGATCCAGGATATATGAAAGCATATTATAATAGAGGATTATCGTATGCCTATATTGAGGAATATGAAAAAGCAATTAAGGACTTTAATAAAGTAATAAAGCTTAAACCAGATTTTGTAGATGCAAAGAAACAGTTAGAAGTCACAAAGGCAAAAATGAAAAAACAACTTGCCAAGCGTAGGAAGCTTGGCAAACACAGGTAAGAAGAATGAAATCCATTCTTTTTCTTATGATTTTTATTATTTTTTTCGGCTGTACCGCTAGCCCAAAGGATATAAAGAATGAAACGATGACAAATAAAACAAATGAAACAATAGAAAATAAAACCGGTGATTCAATGGCCAAAACAGAAAATGAAGAAATTATAGAAGTTATGATTAGAGAATACGAAAGCGCTAGCATCTTTGAAAATTGGACTGTTAAGGTTAATGGCATATTTATGCATTCTGGAAAAATTAAGGCAGAACTAGACGTTTCTGGTGGTTTTGATGAATTGCTAAAGGATACGCCTAGCATGCCTCTTTACATTGGTCATGAAAGAAGTGATGAGGTAATAGTAGGTCATGGTAGAGATTATTATTTGAAAGAAATTAAAAAATTCGGAAAGGATAATCCAGGATATGTTGTTATCTCTACTGAAAAACCAACAGAAGAATCAAAAATATGTCAAGAAGAGGTAAGCATAGAAGAGACTACTGTAGGAAACGTTGGTGGCACTCGTATTGGTATCGCGGGCATATGGGATACTGATGGAAAAATATCAGTGCAGATGTCTTTTAGTGGGGTAAACTATGTCGCATTTGAAAACGATACTATTTGGGTTGGTGAATGTGCTTATAACGTAGAAAAAATCTCAAAAGGAGATGAGAACGGATATATTCTATTAAAGCGATTAGAGGTGACTGATATGGTTGAGAAAAAAGGTGAAGAACCAGAAGGTAAGAAAACTACTATTAAAGGAATTGCCAATAGGGTGAAGGTTGGCTTAGAAGTTGGCGGAGTTTTTTTAGTTTCTCTACCTGATGCAGATAAATACGTAGGAAAACTCGTGGAAGTCACAGGATACGTTATAGAAGATCAAGATTTAGTAGTCGAGCCATATGAAAAAGGCAAGCCTATTTCTCAAGGCTTTCAGAGTGCGCCATCTGTTATGCGAGATATTGTTTCTATTAAGATTATAAAGAAATAAGTTGGTGATCCCCTGATCCCCCCAGATAAATGTCATAAATGTGGAAAATTTTCAGAAGATCCGTACGGAGCTTTAGATAAAAGAAAGCTCTTGCAGTTTTGTTTTGAGATGACTGGAGAAGAAAAAGCAGCTTACGAACGTGGTATAACAGAAGGTTCCAATTGTGCATGGTTATGTAAAAAATGTGCCAAGAAATTTGAAAAGTATAAGCATTTGATAAAAGAAGAGGCATTTGCTAAAGTAAAATAAGCTGGTTGTATGAAAAAGATTATTTTTCTGTTTGTGCTTTTTGTTTTTTTATTTGGCTGCGCTTCTACCAAAGAAACAAAAAATGAAATCATTATAGAAAATAAGACTATTGAAGGTGAGGCTATGGCAAAAAAGAATGAAATGAAAGAATATGATTCTATTGGTGCATTTTTAGCTGAAAATAACGTTTTAGGAAAGCAACTGGAAATAGAAGTTTATGGGGAGGAACTCAAATCAACCTTTGGTAATTTAAGCTGTGTTTATTTTGAATCTGGAAAATTTTATGATGATGGTAGCTATCGCTTCAGAAATAGCGAAGAGCAATTTCACATTATAATTGAGGGAAAATTCAAAGTTGCAGTAGAGCAAAAAGGTGGAGCCCTAAGATTGTTTATCTCTACATCAACTTTTGAAAGGCAGTTCAAGGACAAAGATAAAGCTGGGAGGGAAGTTGATTATTGCTTGCAGAAAGGGAAGAAATATTATATGGTTATAGGAAGCGAGGGCTATGAGTATGGGCCGCCAGATGAAAGCGGGAAAAGGGCTACAAGCGGTGTTACTTATATAGAAATATCAGATAAAGAATTCAAAAACGGAAAGCCACAGGTTGAGCAGACGCCAACTGTAAAGAACTGGATTTATGGATGATTAACATGAACAAAGACGATATAAAGAAGCTAATAGAAGAGCTAAAAAGTCCTGATTCAGATGTTCGTAGAGATGCAGATTACAGACTATTAGCTTTTGCGTTATATAAAGAAGAAAATGCGTGGTTGGTGTTAGGAGAGATAAGAAATTCTAATTTGTCTCAACCTTTTAAAGAACAATTAGAAGAAATCTTGGAAAAATATACTAACAAGTATAATACAATCCCATCGCTCATAAAAGCACTTTCAAGTGAAAATACAGAAACTAGAAAAGAAGCTGCAAAGCAACTTAGGGATCTTACAGAATATGGGCTAGATACTTCGTCCGCAGTGCCAGCAATGTTAAAGTTGCTCGGTAATGAAGTCTCTGATGATGTTTTATATGATTATATTTATACAAATCCAGATGAAATGAGCGATTATGGAAAATATTTAGATATATATGAAACCTATTTAGCTCTACAAAAATTTATAGAAGCAAGAAAACCAGATAATGGAAAAATGTTTTTGAAGGAATTAGAAAAACTTAATGTTGATAGAAATTTATTCTGGGTAAAGGAACTATTGAAAGGCATGCAAAATGCTTACGAACAAAACCTAAAGACCGATAGTTTCGAAGCAGAAGATGATAAGAAATGCCCAGATTGCGAAGCTACTCAATGGTATTCAATGAAATACGATGCATACTTTTGTAAAAAATGCAATAAATGGTTAGAGACTGGCTGTAAAGACCCAGAGTGTAAATTTTGCTTAGAGAGGCCTAAGAGGCCACTCGCTGAAGGAAAGAAATGTTTAGCATGTAAAAATGTTCTAAAAAAACATTCGGCCAATATACTGTCAGGTGAATCACTTTCAACTTCTGACATAGAGAAACTAGAGGATTTAGGTTACTATGGTGATGACGAGTATATGGTTTCTCTAAAAAAATGTTCAAGCTGTGCAGCTTATTATAGAATAGGTTCAGCAGACACTTTCGAAGCTGGTGGTGGTGTTTCTGAAAGTATTAGTGAAATTAATATCGAGGAAGCTATTGAAATACTGGAAAAAATAATAGAAAAATTCTCTGCACCAATGTATTCTTATAAAAAAGATACACTTGATAAAGCAAAGAAAGAGCTGGAAGAACTAGAAAAGCAATAAGTCTAAGAGTGT
>JAGVWJ010000048.1 GCA_018304385.1 Microcaldota archaeon | reverse complement strand
TTTATTTTATTATTCGGCTGCGCTAGCCAACAAAGCAGCGAGAGTAAAACAGAACAAAGCGCAGAACCAAAAGAGGTTCCAAAACCCGAAACCGAAAACGGAAAAATTGAAGAGGTGATTAGTATGAAATTAACAAGCCCAGCTTTTAAACATGGTGAGAATATTCCAAGAAAATATACTTGTGATGGTGAGGATATTAACCCACCACTAAAGATAAGTGATGTACCCACAAAAACGCAGAGTTTGGTGCTCATTGTTGATGATCCTGACGCGCCAATGGGCACGTTTGTGCACTGGGTAGCTTTTTTAGATGTTAATAAAAATGAGGTTCCGGAAAGTGCAAATCTCCAAAGTGGGCAAAATGATTTTGGACGGAGTGGTTATGGTGGTCCTTGCCCTCCAAGCGGTCAGCACACATATAGATTCAAACTGTACGCCTTGGATATTGGAATGCCTAGTTTTGTAACGAGACCAACAAAGGCAGATATTGAATATGTAATGAAAGACCATATAATTGCTCAAGCTGAATTGGATGGCGAATATAAAAGAGGATGATAGAAAATATCGGATAGTAACTAATTCTGGTTATGCGATATAAGATTGCCGTCGATAGTGCTATGTATGATGTATCGGATAGAAACATTTTTGGATTATCCGATATTCGAGCTGCTCGCAAGAAATCATATTATAACCTTTATATTTCTTATCTTCCTATTCTAATTTATGTTCGATCTTCACGTAATAGGCGCAGGGCCAACTGGCAGTGTAGCAGCGCTAGCTGCAGCGCGCAAAGGGCAAAAAGTACTTATGAGCGAAGAGCATTTACGAGCTGGCGAACCAATGCACTGTTCTGGTTTATTTTCAAAAAGCGGGCTTGAAAGCTTAAAGGATTTTTTTGATTATCGCAAACTAATTAGGAATGATATTTACGGTGCAATTATTGATTTCTCTGGTGAGCAAATCGAAATAAAAACAAAAAATCCAATTGCGTATGTTTGTGATCGCGCTGCGCTTGATGCAACTGTTGCGGCTAATGCAGAAAAAGAAGGTGTAAAAGTTGAGTATGGAAAAAGAATAACGAATAATTATGCTGCGCAAAATATTATTGGGGCTGATGGTCCATTTTCACAGGTTGCAACTAATTTTGCATTTCCTAAAATTAGCCAATATGTTTCAACTGTTCAAGCATATATTAAATATAAAAGTGAAACGCCTAAGCAAGTTGAAGTATTCTTATCAAATGAAAAATTTCCTGAATTCTTTGCTTGGATAATTCCGCATGATGAAGAATTGGCTGAATTTGGCGTTGGTGTAGCATTGCCAAATAATGTTGGAAAGGCATGGCGTACATTGTTAAGAATGAAAGGCATAGATTACGCAAGCCAAGTTAAGGGTGCTGTAATTCCTATTTCTGTTCGCAAAAAAACTGCTAAGCGCATTGGAAAAAGAAATGTTTTATTAGTCGGGGATGCTGCAGGCCAAACGAAGGCAACAACTGGTGGAGGCGTCATAATCGGTAGTAACTGTGCTCGCTTCGCAGGAATACACTGCAATTCCCCATTACGCTATGAATTAGAATGGAATTTAAGATTTGGATTGGATTTATTTACTCATAGAAAGGTTCATGATTATTTAGCTGGAAAGAGCAACGTGCAATTGCAATCATTAGGAAGAAAAATAAAACAAATGGAACTAGATCGCTTTTTATCAAACAATGGCCATATGGACAGGCCAACAAAAATGATCAAACCTCAGATAATTCCTCATTTACTTAGGGGATTTTAGTAAAACTGCTCATTTTTCGGCGGCTGGAAGCGGCACCAGCACCACCTCACCCCTGAAAAATGGTCCGAATTCGGCATCGACACCCAGGGACATGTCAAAGCCTCTACCATCAGAGCAACGCCACAAAAGATAGGCGTAAGCACCAATTGATCGCGATAATCTTCTTGCTTCTTTTGATTCCTCTACCGGTTTGCCTTGTGGGATTTTTGTTTGTGGATGTGGGATGTACCAACCATTTTTTTTAGGGAAATTTTCTATTAGATAAATTGTTGCACCTTCAACTAGTTTTATTTCGTATTTGTTGTTCCCTAGATCAATTAATTCAAAATCTGGGTGATCAATTGCTAAAGCGCAATTAGCTAGACCTTGGAATTGCTTTGGGACTTTGAAAGAAATAGAAAACCTCACTTTTTTATTATCCTTTCTTCTAAAAAAAGTAACCTTATCCCCGAATGGCTTATCTGGTGCTTTGTAAATAATTAAGGTCCCTGTCAATGGAAGGAGAGGTAAATAACGCTTTATTTCTGTCAAAATTTTATCACAGATATCAATAGGGGCAATTAGTTTATCCTCTCTTTTTGCTAATGCTAGTACCTCAAATGAGTTTAAAACAAGACGAAATTCCACTACTTGTAAAAGGTGCTTAGCAGTCATTTCTCTAAGCATTTCTCTTGCCTTTCTTGCTCTTTCTAGGTATGATTGACCTGTAATATCTAATTTTCTTACTTGCTGTGCTACCTCCGGTTGAAACCTTCTGAATGGGTCGTTCGCTCGTAAAGCGTGGCTCACTGCACACTGCCCACTGCTTAGTCTTCTCATGTTATTATACTTAAGGATAAGTGTTTATAAATGTTATTAAACGGATTCCATCCGATCTACTAAAGTTAACTAAATAGTTAACTTTTTAAAATTGTCTCTACATAATAAAAACATGACCTTAGAAAATTTACACATAAAAACATACGCTAGCTTTAGAAGAAATGCGTTTAGTTTAGCTCAGTTTTGCAAATGCCACAGGTTCAATGTCGGAACTGGTAAGGTAATGTTGAATAGAATGACAAACAATAATCAGCTATTTAGAGTTAAAAGGGCGACTTACGTTGCAATATCACCTAAAAACCGGTTAACGCTACAGGAATTAAAACCAAAACTAAGAAAGCTAGCCATTGCCGTATATGAAAAATTTCCAGATTTAAGTCTGCTGCTACTATATGGATCACAGGTAAGAGGAAACGCTGACAAATATAGTGATTATGACGTTTTAGTAGTTATTCCAAAAGCTGAAGAAAGCTCTAAAATAAAAAAAGAAATTGAAAAAAAACTTAAAATAAAATTACATCTGACGATTTATTCTGAGCAAGCTTTCAAAACTTTTGTAATAACCGAGCCATACTTGAAATTTTGGTTTAATGAAGGCATAATTTTCGATGAGAAATCTCTAACTCGTGAATTAAACAAACCCACGGCAAAGCTAGGCTACCTTGAAAATCTTGAAGAAGCAAAAACGTATATGGAAATGGCTAAAAAGGAACTACTGAATAAAAAAAAGGCTGCTTTTTATTATTATAAAATACTTAGAACATCGTTAATGATAAAGTATGCGCTTAATTTGAATTATAAGTACGAAGACATCAAAGAGATTGAAGATATGAAAACAACAGTTAAGAAAATAAGAAGCAATATAACTATGAAAAAAGAAGACTTGAAAAAAATCAAGGACTTAGCTGAAAAGACAGTATCTGATGTGAGTAGTATGATGGCAACTATCGGAGAGAATGAATCAGATTTGTACTGGAGAAAAACAAAGGCGAGGCAATGAGCAGAAAGGCATTGTTAGATGAGATTGCGAATTTCTTGGGAAACGCAGCAGCCCATGCAGCAATGCTACCAGATAGTCCTAGTGCGCAAAAAGAAGTGATGCTATACTCTTCTGAAGCTGAAGAAACGTTCTTATCGAAGAACTGGAATAAGGAAGAAATAGAATATCTTAGGAATAAAGCGCTACTGCGAACGCGTAATGAAATAAAAAACAGGATAAAGCGTTATGGATTTGATGAAAAAGATTATGAAAAATTTGCGAATATTGCTGAGCAATATATTAATCAATTTATTGAAAATGGTGTTAAGCAGACGCCATAAAACATCTAATTCTCGCTACTCCTTCCCTTATGTCTTCTACTGGTGGCAGAAATACTGCCCTAAACCAAACGCGACCATCTTCAACTGCAGTTCTGGTAAACCCGCTACCTGGTAAGATATAAACCGCTTCTTGATTCGCTAACTCTCTTATAAAATCCAAATCGTTTCCAAATCTACCAACAGGCAAGCCAAACCATAAATAGAAACCAGCTTGTGGCTCGACAATTTTAATATTCGGGATATCTCTAAGACAACCGGTCATTACTCTTGCTCGTTGTTTGATTTCCAAGAGCATTGTTTCTAAATGCGCTGTTCCGCCTTCTAATGCAGCAATAGCGGCTAGCTGACCAGGTGCATTTGCACTAAGGCGCGTAGTACATAATCTGAATAATGCATCGCGCAGCTCTGCAAGTCTTTCATTCACATTATAAAATGCAAACCAACCAACGCGATCACCGCACATTAAATATTTCTTTGAAAAACTACCTAACTCTAATATTGGGACTTCCTTTGTAAGCTCGCGCAATCGCATTGGCCTTTCTTCAAATGCAAGCTCATTATAAACCTCATCAGCTACTAAGACAAGTTCGGCACGCTTGGCAATATCAATTATTCCTTCTAGTTCATTTCTACTATGGATCTTACCAGTAGGATTACTTGGATTTATTACTAATATTGCAACAGTATCATCACCTATCTTTCTTTGGAGATCATCTAAATCTAATCCTCTTTCCCCAAGAGTTTGATATAATATTACTGATTTTCCATGATAATCATGATGCTCTAAATAAGGTGGAAAGCATGGGCTTGGCATTAACATTTGACCACCAAATGCAAGCAAAAGTTTTTCCATTCCTTCGCTTGCGCCATTAGTTATAGCAATGTTGTCCAATGCTGCGCCAGTTTCTCTTGAGATTAAATCTAAAAGTCTTAGGTGACCTCTTGGAGGTAAATATTCACCATGATAAACTGCATTTGCGCGTGCTATGCGAATATGCTCTGGCGTAGCAAATGCCTTTGGATCAACCTTAGAAGGATCGCCTAATGTAAAATTAATTATTCTCTTGCCAGAAGGATGAACTGCTGGCGGAGGAACAACTGCAGGCCTTCTTGCATTAATAATAGAAGATCTTACTAACTGTCTTATAAAAACACCAATTATAATTGTGAAGAATAAGGTTTATAATCTCTAGGAAAAAATTATTCAAGCATAGTAACTCTATATTGCGCGTAATCAGATAAAAGTTCGATTGTTATTCTACCTTCCATTATCGCGGGATAAAGTTTTTTGATAATAATATCGCGATCAATATCTAGTCCTCTTTCTTCACCTCTTTTGTGAAACATGTCTGCCTTAGCTTTTATTATCAAAAGCAAATCCTCTGGCGTAACTCCGTCCCAGATTCGCTCTGATAGAAGTCTTTGCTCTTCAGCGTCTTGAGTAATTCGATATAGTTTAGGAGTTACGGGTTGAACCGGAGTATCATGTTCGATAAAAATCTGAATCCACATAGCTTTCTTATAAGTTTCTCTAGATACGCTTATCTCAGCCCAAAATTTCACGCCAACATAACGCGAGATGTCATCAGCATGCGCACTTTTTTCTAAAATCTTCGCCAATATCTCGCTAGTTTTAAGGTTTTGCCATACGAGCTGCTCCAAAGCATTTATTCTTTCCTTCCTCGCTTTCTTATCTGTTTCAGACAAAGTAGAAACCGCTGGCTCCTGCTTAATAGTCTGGTTGGTTGGAGCGCCCCCCCCCCATATTTTCTAACCTCGCCAGCATTTGGAGATATGATTCTTGTAGCACGAGTCATACATAAATTAACTTGCATAGTTATTTTAAATATATCGTTTTAACCATTTTTTACAACTGAAGTATGCTTTTATAACTATTAATTCCAAATTATCTCATGCTTTTCGGAACATCTGGCATTAGAGGAATTTATGGGAAATATATTACTGAAGAACTAGCTTATAAAGTAGCGAATGTTTTTGCTCATGAAAGCATAGTAATCGGAAGAGATACGAGAAAAAGCGGATTGGCCTTGGAAAGCGCATGCGCAGACGGTGTAGTTAATAGTAAAAATTATGTAATCTTATTAGGAATTGTACCAACACCAACACTTGCACTTGCCACAGTAAAAATAAAATCTCCTGGTATAATGATTACTGCGTCGCATAATCCT
>JAGVWJ010000019.1 GCA_018304385.1 Microcaldota archaeon | reverse complement strand
TGCAATAATTAAAAATGCCTTAATTGCCGCGGATAAAGAATATCCAAATATTATTAGTTTTTTTCTCTTGCCTGTTTTATCTGCATAAACGCCAGCAAATATACCTACAAGTTTGCCAATAGATTCCCTTAATGCATCTATTAATCCAATAACAAAAATAGGAGCAGCCAGCACTGTGCTAAGAAAGAATGGTAAGATCCAAATAATCATCTCGCTGCTTATATCTACTAGAAAACTAGCTAGACTGAAAATTTTTGTATTTCTACTTAAAGACTGCATGAGAAAATTTATGCGAGTGCTTTTAAAAATTAGCGCAGTATTAGCTTTTATGAAGATTTCAGAACAGGCTAGGCAAAAACTAAAAAAACCATTAGGTAAAGTTTACAATTCGCTTGAAAAGGTGAAGCTATTAAGCAAAAAATATAGAATAATAAGCGTTGGTGATATCTGCACGCTCGCACTCTTGTGCATTGGCGTGCGTCCGCATCTTGCTGTTTTTGATCTTAAATATATGCGCAAGCCATTACCAAAGCAAATGGCTGCAATATTAAAGAGAGAATTCAAAAATATAATAGGAATAAAGAATAAACACGGAACAGTATCTGATAAGTTGCTAAGTGATGCTAAAACAATAATAAAAAAAGGCGGCGCACTTCATGTTGATGGCGAGGAGGATTTAACTGCTTTAGTTTTTATAAAAAACGCATCGCCAAAAGATATAATTGTTTATGGACAGCCAAATGAAGGGATAGTTGTTGTTAAGCCTGATAAGAAAATAAAGAAATTTGTTGATAGTTTATTAGTTACTCCCCGCCCCCGCCTTTTGTCAAAAAGTGCAAGGAAACAAAAGAAGCGATAGCAACAATAGCGCCAACTGCCCACAATGTTTCTTGTGGATCTTCTGGTCTTAGTTGTGGCCATATTTGTGTTACGCCATAACCTAAACCAATAGCAACTATTGCTAATAATACCTTAAGCCATCCCTTAGCCATGCTATGTCATACTCCTGTTCTCTCATTCTTACATATTCGTCGTACTACCTATATTTTCTACAGGGACGCAGACCAATATAGCCTTTGGCTGCGTCGGCCGTCTTCAGGTTTCCTGAAGAGCTAGAGACTGCAGGTCTCTGGATTCAAGGTTTATCTTATGTAAATAAAACCAAGGCGCTCACGGCCCACTGCTCATTGCAATTATTCTTGTGGTGCTACTCCTGCGCCTCTTGTTACAACAATAACATCCTCAACTGATTTTACATTCTTATATAGAATGCTCTTTTCTCTTAATGCCTTTTTAGCATCTTCTTTGCTTGGCGGAAGCGCTTCAACTAATATTCTTGCAACCTCGCCAGATTCAACATCTACAATAAAATCTTGTGCGTTTCCTATAAACTTACCGCTATCGGTAAATATATCCATATTGTACATCCTAGATAGTTTAGTGCTCATGTTTTCACCTTGTTCTTAGTTTTTGGTTCTTGGTCACTAGTTTTTGGCCACTTACTAATTACTAACGACCAATTACCAATAACCAACAAACTACTATCATTAGTTATTATTTTAAATATATGCGAGAAAAAGAAAACTAAAAAAAATAAAAGAAATTAAGATTTCTTACCAGTTGGTAATTTCCTTAATACCTCGTTTGCTGCATGTAAAAGGACATCAAAGCCTCTAACTGCTTCTGCATCATCCTCAGTAACTCGAGCAAGCATTTGCCCAAAAGGATAATCTGGCAGATATATATTCTTCCAGCGAGTAAGTTTACCTTTTTCACCTACATCAGCTTGTAACATCCAAAATTTCTCATTACCTACTGCTACTGGAACTAATCCTAATCTTCCATTCAAGTAATCTTCAGATACTGCACCCATGCTTGGTGAGGCTTCTTCTGCGGGTACAATTAACCTTATCATCATGCTAACACTATCACCATCTGAATATCCAGTTTTTTTGCCATCAACATAAGCAACTCTAACTATTTGAACATTAACCCCTCCAACACAAATTCCATTTGAAGCTGGTTCAGGTAATGGTTCTATACTATATACTTTGGCGGGTTTAGGAGTTCCCTCTCCAGTAACTTCAACCTTTGCACCATTATATCTCGCAAATGCACGAATTACATCTCTAGGAGTAGCTAGTTTATCTGGTAACACGTCTTCTTTAGTTCCAGGAACAGTACATCTGTTTTCTACAAGTTTTGTTGGTATTTCTCTTGGCGTTGGAGCTGGTGCTGCAGCAACAGGTTCAGGAGGTTTTTCTGCTCTTGGTTTCTCGGAAAAACAGCCTGCAGTTAATACAGCAAACCCTAAGGCGGCAAACCTACCTACCCTAGCTAATGGATTTGATCTATTTTCAGTCCTAGTTCTAACATCAGTAATTCTCAATTTCATATATTCACCCACACATAATTATAATTAATAACATTTAAAAACCAATGTCTTTTAAATTTTACTAAAGAATGTATCTACCTCCAATTAGAAAGGGAGGTTGCGCTAGGAACCGTAGGTTCCTGGCACCTGAGGTATCACATGACTAATTTTACTGGAAGTTTATCTACCAACCGAGTATTCAGAGACACTAATGTACTCTCGCCACATTTTGTACCAGAAGTTTTGCCTTTTCGCGAGCAGCAGATAAATGAAATAAGATCAGTTATTGCGCCAGCGCTTGAAAATAAAAAACCAAGAAATCTATTTGTGTATGGGAAAACAGGCACAGGCAAAACAGTCTCAGTAAAACGTGTAATGGAAACATTGAATGGAGTTGTAGCAAGTATCCAATACATAAACTGCAGAATATATAATTCGCGTTATCGCGTTTTGCAAAAAGCGCTTAAGAACTTTATCCCCGAGCTAGAGAAATCAGGTTTTGGCCTTCCATTTCTATACGAGAAAATGATTGAAATAGCAAGCAGCGGTAAGCAGTTAATCCTAGTTTTAGATGAGATAGATATGACTAAGGATCTAGACGAGCTTATCTATACGCTTACGCGCGCGAATGATGAGATAAAAGGTGGAGGGGTAAGCATAATTGGCATATCAAATAAACTTTCATTTAAAGATGCATTGGACCCAAGAAGCAAAAGCAGCTTGTATGAAACAGAAATGGTCTTTCCGCCTTATACGAGCGAGCAATTACGTGAAATAATTAAACAACGCGCCGAACTCGGTTTAAACGAAAATGTAATTGATCAATCTGCAATAAATCTAACAGCAGCAATTACTGCGCAAGAAAATGGGGATGCACGTTATGCATTAAAGCTTTTATATAATGCAGCAGAGCTTGCTGAACACAATGGTAAAAATAAAATTAGCGATGAAGAAGTAGAGTTAGCAAGAAAGAAAGTTGATATAGATATTGCAAGTGAAACAGTTGCTACATTGCCAGAGAATCATCAGATGGTTTTATTTTCTATAGCAAATATCTCGCTAAATGGATCGCGCTATGCGCGTTTGGATGTTGAAGAGGACGGATTTCTATTCTCAGGAGAAATTTACGAAGAATACGAGCGTACGTGCAAAAAATTGCATAAGCGCGCAAGAAGCGTTCGTTGGTATCATGAATATATAAGCGATTTAGAAATGCTCGGGTTAATAAGCACAAAAATGAGCAGCAAAGGCATTCGTGGTCATACTACCCTTATAAAATTAGGTCATGATGCAAAAGGCATACTAGAAATTGTTGGGAAGAATTTAGGCTGTTAGTATATCTACTCTTGGTGAATACTCTAAATTTATTTCAATTCCATGCTCTTTATTATCTATAAGTAAGCGTTTACCATTAAATGCTGCAGTAGTTATTGTTCTTCCTTCAATCGTTCCAGTTCTTATTGCGTCCTCACCTAATAAAGCTAATTTAATTGCAACAGCCGCATCAATAGAAGTATCTAAGCAAACAATATGTCCATTTCCAGCATTTCCATTTCTGCTTAAACTATTTACTCCTTTAACATGGTGTAATGCGTATATAATTGAACCTAAATCATCAAATGAAAAGTTTACTGATCCATTAAGCTCAACAGTCACTGCAAATGATTCATTTGGATCTAGTTTAAAAAGATGTTTTGGGCAGTCTGGTGTGTTTGGTTTTAGCCTTGCGTCAACACAAGAAATGCCTCCAACATCCAGAAGTTCTTCTCTTGGATCGAGTATTGTTCTTATACGGAACGGGTCATAAACAAATATTGCATGTGCATAATGAGAACTAATGTCAATACCCTTTTTTATTATCTTTCTAAGACCCTTTGCCATTTGTGCACTTAATTTAACTAATTTTGGGTGATTTCTAAATAATTCATCAAATCCCCACTCTTTATTTAGCACAACATAGCTTAGTGGCTTATCATCTGCCATAATCACAGCCGTAACTGTTAGGTTTTTTCTCCTAATTATTTCGTTAAACTCATCATCACGTAAGATCTTTCTTGCCTGATAACATGCATTCATAAATTCAGCTGTGGGTGATCCCCTTCCAGCAACATCTTCAGATACATGCTTAACAAGTTCTAATACAAGCGGGTGTTCTTGAAGCAATTCACCACGAGTTGCAAGCTCTAATGCAGCTTTCTTAGCTGCTACTGCCCCACATGGAAAAATGCCCCCGTGTCCAAGAACTAAGAAAACACCATTAGGTTTTATCTTATCTAGCATTCTTCTTATCTCTGTTCTAGAATTTTCATTATCTAATCCAACTGCCTGGCCAGCAATTCTAATAAAGCTCACGCCGCTTAGAGAAGACGGGCGATCCCTGCTTTGAAACCCCATAAAACCTTCAGTAAGAACACTACAAGACTCAGGAATAGTCAATGTCTCTGCTTGTCTTATCCGACTTCTAACATCCAATCCACTTAAGGCTGAGGCACCCATGCTATGTCATCCTCCGGTTTTATCATTATAATGAAAGCGTCGTACTACTTATTTTCTCTATAGTGACGTGGTATATTGTTTCTCTCATGCCACGTCTGCAGTTCGATGTATCTCTTATGTTCCTTCAGTCGCTCTGTATTTCTTATTGTATTATATATGTGTCCCAAAGTGTTTAAAAACCTATTTCAATACCTATTTTAAACTGAACGTTCACAATTAATTTAATTTAGGCTAAGAGCATTTTTAAACCGTTGTAACGACGAAGTTTGTAGTTTTTCTTGGTGGGTGGCATGGAAGAGATATTAAAAAAGATAAAGATAAAAAAAATTGAACCACAATTTTTGTCTGAGCTCGAACTCGTAATTAATTATATTCCAGGTGTTACACTAGATCCTGAAAAAACGCTTTACGATCTGCACAAACAGATAAAAAAACGCAAATACAAAAACAAAAAAGAAGAAAAGGCACTACAAGATGCAGAAAAAATGATTTTATCTATTGGTGCACTTAGACATGCTCGTCTTGAAGTAAGACCAAGGGGAGATAAACAAAGATTAGGAAAAAGAGATTTAATGGAGGGAGGGGTTATGACACATATTTTACCTGCTAAAATAATAGCACAACAACCACTTACATTAAAGGAATCTCGCGAGCAATTGCGTCTTGGTAATGAAGAATTTAGATTAGAAAGACAAAAATACGAACGCCATCATGAACCATTTGAGGTAGTGCAGCAGTATGATGCAATAGTGCTTATTTGCTCAGATGCACGCGACGACCCAACGCTATTTCGGGACTTTGTTGACAATAATATTTTATTTTTACAGGTTGCAGGAAATGTGTATGATCCAAAAAATCCAGTTGCACGAGCTAAGGTTGATGCTGCTTTAAGAAAACTAAAAGATGGTGCAGAGCTGCTTGTGATTGGTCATGCAAAATGCGGTGCAGTTGATGCAAATGCGCATGCAGACCATTATGTTGGAAAAGTTAGCAAGCATGTTGATACGCTTGTTGAGCTAGTAGACAGAAGACACATCACATCACATGCACATGATGATTATCAAGCCAATACAATAAATCAAGCAATGCAGCTTGCAGAACACCCAGAAGTTGTAAAAAAACGAATACATGTTACACCTTGCTTATTTGACTTTACAAATGGAGAAGATAAATTACTTGTTAATTTGCGAGAAGGGCCTGAATCAGATCTTGTTGCTAGTTTGCGTGCAAGTGGTATTTCTCGCTTAAAATATGCCAAAGATAATGGGTATAATCTACCAGCACAATATGCGCATGCAATAGTTGTAAGCGATCCGATTGATTTGGGAAGATTCAGCAACCCGCGCATTGTTTTTAATGCAAGATTAAATGAGCTTTTTGCTGTGAGTGCTGTTAATGGCGAGATTTCTAGTGATGCAATTGCAAGCGTAGAATATGCATTGCTCAAAGTTAATGGTGTAAAGGATGCGCCGCACATAGTAATAGTTAATACAGATCTTGGCGCTGCAGAACAGATAAAACAAAGAATGTTAAAAGAAAGTGCAATAATAAGGGATAAAACTAGAAATGGGGGACTAATAACCATTGCGCGATATACTCAGCAAACTGGTGCTTTAACATTATAGGTGTATTTTATGGAAACGCTTTCTCAATTCAAAAACGAACCGTATATTGATTTCTTGCTAGCTGAGAAACAGGAATCACTCCACAAAGCAGTCGAGCAGGTAAATAAACAGCTAGGCAAGACATATCCACTAATTATAAATGGGAAAAAAATATTTGAAGGAAAAAAGCATGTTGTAAAAAATCCTGCAAATACTGATGAAAAAATTGGCGAGGTGCATCTTGCAACAAAAGAGTATGCTGAGCAAGCGATAAATGCTGCGCAAAGCGCATTTGAAACATGGCAATTTATTCCTTATCATGAACGTGCAGCGAAGTTGCTTAGGGCAGCACAATTAGCACGCGAACGCAAGCTTGAATTAAGTGTTTGGTTAAGCAAAGAAAATGGAAAGAGCATTCGCGAGGCAGTTGCTGATGTTGCCGAAGGTATTGACTTCATGGATTATTACGCAAGAAGAATGAATGAAATTGGTTCGCAGCCTGCAGCGCTTGTGCACGTACCAGGAGAAAAAAATAAATTACTTTATATTCCGCTTGGAGTTGGATCGGTGATTGCGCCTTGGAATTTTCCATTTGCAATATTGGCAGGTATGACCACTGCTGCGATAGTAACAGGCAACTGCGCTGTTGTTAAACCATCAACTGTTACACCAGTTATTGCATATCATTTTTTTGAAATATTAGAACAAGCAGGTTTTCAAGCAGGTGTTGCAAATTATTTACCAGGATCGAGCAGCGATATTGGCGATTATTTAGTCGAGCATCCAAAAATTAGATTTATTTCATTCACTGGATCAACTGCAGTTGGCAAAAGAATTTATGAAAACGCAGCAAAATTTGCAAAAGGTCAGAAATGGTTTAAGCGGGTTATTCTTGAAACTGGTGGAAAAAACCATGTAATAGTTTGTGATGATGCTGATTTAGATAAAGCAGTGCGTGGCGTAATGCGCGCAGCATTTGGCTATAGCGGGCAAAAATGCAGTGCATGCAGCGTTGCATTGGTTGATAAAAAAATATACGAACAATTTATTAAAAAGCTAAAGGAGGAAACAGAAAAACTAAAGATAGGCGAGGGAACAGATCCAAGTAATTTTACTGGTCCATTAGCGAGCGAAGAGCAATTAGAGAAAGTACAAAGCTATTTAGAGATCGCAAAAAAAGAAGGAAAAATAATAACTGGCGGCGAGCGCTTAATTGGTAACTATAAAAAAGGATATTTTATAGTGCCAACAATCGTTACAAATACCAAGCCAGATGCACGAATCGTTCGAGAAGAAATTTTTGGGCCAGTCTTAGTTGTTGACACATTCAATAGCTTTGAAGAAGCATTAGCAAGACAGCGAAGCAGCGATTATGGTCTCACAGGGGGTATATTCACAAAAGATCCAAAAATTAAAGAGCTTGCAATGCAAAGGTTCCATGCAGGAAATTTCTACATAAATAAAGAAACTGGCGGGAGCACTGGTGCAATGGTCGGCAGGCAGCCATTTGGTGGATTTAATATGAGTGGTACAGATAGCAAGGCAGGCGGTCCAAATTATCTTTATTTATATATACAAGAAAAAAGTGTAACTGAGTTTGAATAATATGAAACATAAATTAGCAGTAAATGCAGGTGGCTCAAGGGCGGCAAGAAAAGATATATTAGCTGGGGCTAATTTGGCCCAGACACTCCAATTACCTGCTGAGTTAACGCGTTTCCAACTTGTTCAGGCTGCATTTGATTATGCTAAAAGGATTCATGCTAAACATACTAGAGACGATGGTTCACCATATATTCATCATCCTCTTCGTGTTTGTCTTATATTATATAATGAATTTCAAGTAAGAGATGAGAATGCGCTTGCAGCAGCGATCTTACATGATACAATGGAGATGTCAGATGCTACATCCGCTCAATTAGCAAGGGATTTTAATCCAAGGGTCGCAGGGATGGTTAATATTCTTTCAAAAACAACTGCGTCATCTGAAGAGGCGTATTATAGAAGGATAAAAGAAGCAGATTCGGATACACAAAAGATAAAATTCGCAGATAGATTAGATAATATGCGAGATCTGCCAACTTCTCCTTCCAAGAAGAAGCGTGCCAGTTACATTGAAGAGACTAAAAGAATATTTCTTCCTTGGGCTCGATCATTTGACGCGCGCATCTATGATTTGCTGCAAGGTGCGATAGAAAGAGCGGAGGCAACTATATGAAATTTGAAAAATTTATTGTTCCACCATTGCATAATAATGCATATTTAGTCTGGGATGAGAAAACAAACGATGCATTAGTTATTGATCCAGCGCAAGGAGCAGATAAGATACTGGATTTTGCAATTGAAAATAATCTAAATATTCGTGCAATTGTAAATACGCATTATCATTTTGATCATGTTTTTGAAAATGCGAATCTTAGAAAAAAGACGAATGCATCTGTAATGATGCACAGTAAGGATATTCCTTATTATGAAAAAGACGAAATGTCAGAAAAAATGAATAAAGGAAAGGTTGAGAAAACAATGGTTAATGCAGCACTTAGAGAGTCGGATATAATAAGAGTTGGTAAAGAAGAATTAATTGTTATACACACACCTGGCCATACAGAAGGAAGCATTTGCCTGTATCATACCCAAGAAGCGATTCTTTTTACTGGGGATACATTATTTGCTGGGACGTATGGTAGGGTTGATTTACCTGGTAGCGATCCAAATAAAATGAAAGAAACACTTGCTCGATTAGCTGATTTTCCTGTCGGAACAAAAATTTACCCAGGACACTCTAAGGAAACAACTATTGAAAATGAATTAGAATGGTTGAAGAAGTTTAAAGTTTAGCCACCTATCTGTGTTTCCAATTGTTTTAATCTTACTAGGCTTTGTCTATCTTCCTTTGATTTTGCCAAGTGCTGTTTTAAAGCATCTGCCTTTCTTTTAAGTTTTGCTAGATGTGGATTTCCTCTAGTTTTTGGTAGTGCTTTTGGTTTAGCCTTAGCTACCTTCTTCTTCACAACTTTAGCTGTCTTCTTTTTTGATTTTTTAGCTTTTGGCATATGCATCCCCTTTGATCTATTAAACAACAAGTATTAAAAGTTTTATTGTGGGTTTTTAAAAAGTTTGATTCTCATTTATTATCTAATTCTTATTCTGAGACTGATTTATACAGGATAGAAATAGAAAATTGCCGGGATCGCCTAGTCCGGTAGGGCGGCAGGTTGCTAACCTGTTGCGGGTAACCGTTCCTGAGTTCAAATCTCAGTCCCGGCGTTTCTATTAAACTAACTGTCCCCAACCAGCCAAGCGCCAGCGTTGGCCAACCTTTCTGCTCAATGCAACCCGCGCACTTTTATCATTAACAAGCGGTTTCTTTAATTTGACAGTTGCAATGCCTTTAGCCAATCCAACAATAACACCAACTGTCGTTGCAGTGTTCAAATTTATTGCAAGAATTTCACTATCCTTTAACGGCGGATTTTCAATATCCTTTCTCTTTATCATTTCGTATTTTATTTTAATAGTACTTACGACCTCAGGCAATTCACCTTTATACCCAATGATTGCACCCACTAATGAATCAGATTTCGTAAGCGCAGGATCAATAGCCGTACCAACAGCAATAAGTCCACCAGGTTTCGCTTCATCTAGTTGTTCACTTTCTTCCCTTAAAGATTCAACTTTGCAAACTATTGGTGAAGGATTTTCATTTTCTTTTCTTGTTATGCCAGGTTTTATCTCTATTTCATCGCCAACGTGCAGCACGCCCTGTACTACGCTACCGCCAATCACTCCGCCTTTTAGATTTTTTATTTCTGTACCCGGTTTGTTAACATCAAAAGAGCGTGAGATAAACATCTTTAGTTTCGCGTGCGCATCTCGTTTTGGCACTTGGATTGTCGTTTCAATTGCTTCTACTAGTTTGTTAATATTTGTGTCATATGTTGCTGAAATAGGAATTATCGGCGCATTTTCCGCAACAGTACCTTTCAAAAATTCTTTAATTTTTTTATAATTTTCAATTGCCTTTTCTTTACTAACTAAATCTACTTTCGTTTGCACTACTACTATATTTTTTATACCAATAGAATTTAGAACCATCAAATGTTCGGTTGTTTGCGGTTGAGGGCATTCTTCATTTGCAGATATTAAAAATAAAGCACCATCTATTATACTACTAGCTGCAATTACTGTTGTCATAAGCGTTTCATGGCCAGGTGCATCGATAAATGAGATTTTTCTTTTAAACTCAGCCTTTTCGCCACAATCACATTTTTCTTTTACTGAATAGCGTTTGCATTTATTACAAAAGTAAACAGACATCTCAGCATAACCCAAGCGAATAGAAATACCACGCTTTATTTCTTCACTGTGCGTGCCAGTCCATTTACCAGTTAATTTTTCAGTAAGCGTTGTCTTGCCGTGATCAACATGTCCAAGAATTCCAATATTTATTTCAGCCTGTACCATGCTACATATTACCTCTGTTTTCTCTTTCTAACAAAGCCGTCGGTTTCTTTATGTTCTCTTTAGTGACGCAGTCTTATGTTTTATAAAGCTGCGTCGGCAATCTGGTGCCTTACTTATGTAAATGAAGCCTTATGAAAATGTTTCTCGTAGGTCGTATAAAACCCATAACTCAGGACCCACAACTCAAAACCAATCATTTATTTCTTCGCTGCTTCTTTCTTTGGAAATAATTGTTCTAATGGTTGACCTTGTCCACCAGTTACTTTTGCATTAATTTGCATTATTTCTGAAGAAAACACATTTCCTCTAACTAGTTTGCGTTTTCGTTCCCCATGATGGGTAGGGTTAAAACCAGCACCGTCGCTTAATAAAATACGTGCCTTGCGCTGTCCGGCGACATCTCTTCTCATTGGAAACCCACTAGTGTCGCTGCCACCTGTTAACTGTAGCGTATAACCTGCTGCACCAATTAGATTTCCATCGACTTCTTCGCCTATTTTTTTACCAACCAGATTTGTTTCTAACTCCTTTGCAAGCTCAGTTTGATAGCTTTTTCCTGTTTTCGGATCCGATATCACTAATCGCATAAATACACCTCGCTAAATATAAATAACAGATAAATAGCAGAATATCAATGAATAAAACGGTTTAAAAATATAAGGTAAAAAAAGAGAAAACGCCATTAGCTTGTAGCTGTTAGCTTTTGGCCACTTGCCACCAGCCAATGGCTCAATGCAAAAAAATTACGCATGCTTCATTTTTGCTTTGTAAACAAAGCCGTCTTTTCCAATATAGTACATGAAGCCTTTTTCTTTGGAAATTTTCTCTCCCCCGACCTTCTTCTTTCTTCCTTTTTTATTATGCTTCATTGGGGAAGCCCAAACAAATCCATCTTTACCTATATAATATAGGTATCCATCTTCTCTTGATATTTTTTCAGTTCCGACTTTTGAACCCATGTTTTCACCTAAAAAGAGGCCATTATGGCCTTATTTATTCACTCCCACTCTCGATAAACGGGCAGTGACGTTCTTATATTCGAGAGAGAATTTATAAACCTATCGTCGAATGAACGGCGACAAAGGAGGATTTAAAAATATCTCTATAGGGAGAATATCATGCTTTTGCAATTAATTAAAGATAAACCTTTGCGTATTTTACTAGCATTAAAAGAACCAGAATCAGTTTGGTATCTATCAAAGCTTGCAAAGGCAACTGGGACTACTTATGTTTTTGTTACTCATTTTATTTCGAAATTAGAAAAAACCGGAATTGTAACAATGGAAACAAAAGGAAAAAAAAGATTTGCAAAACTTACTGAAAAAGGAATGCAGGTTGCTACATTGTTTGAAGAAATAAGAAATAAATTGGAAACTAAATCTGTGAGTATTCAACAATAAGTGAGCTTTTGGATTATATTCATAAGGAATACCTAGAATGGACGACGTGGCATGAGAGAAACAATAGACCACGTCACTACAGAGGATATAAGTAGTACGACATGATTGTTGCGCAACGCAACAATATGCGCATTGTCGCGAACGACAATCGCGCGGTTTTGTGATAATGAGAAAACATTAGTATTATCTATATCCAATAAACATATCCATATCTCCTATTACATAGCCAGGTATAGAAAAAGATGCTACATCATCAGCCCCAAAGAATAAGCCATCAAACAGTTCTGATGGGATAACAAGTGAAATAACAAGTCTGATACCTTCAGAAAGAGGATCAAAAGTCGCTACCATGGTTCCAATATAAGATCTTAGCGCAATTCCCAATGGCACTGAAAGAACAGCGTTCACATTGGTGTTGTCTAACCCGCCGCCAGCATAAATTGCCATACCCATCTTCTTATCATGGGTCAAAAATGGGTAATCTATAGCAGCATTTCCTATTAAAACTCGATTTTCAAGTTGTTCTGGAGGGTTTTGTGCTCTTTCATAAGTGTATGCTCTCAGATGGAGTGCCGGAGGAATTTCTCTATCAGTCCAGGGAAGCGCCCACCATGGTAGACCAATGTTAATTAAGACGGTCATTGGCAATAACATATCACTTGAGCCTTCGTGAAATACATGTACATATTTATCTAAATTAAGCATGGCTCTCCATGTTGCGCCAGGTTCATTTCTTCTTTCATTTGCAATTGTTGTATCTGTTTTTACATCATCTGCTACTGCGGTTCTTGCGCTTCGTTCAGAAGTTGTTGGAATAGTAGCACCTGCTTCTAAATATAGGAGTACTCCATCTGAATTTATTGGTAAAAAGCCCAGGCCAGCAACAGCCCTTTGTTCTTCGACTTTGCTTTTATGATACACATCACGCGCCCTAGACTCGCCACCACTTGAAATCTCATAATATCCTAACTTTACATTAAGCCAATCTATACCAAGCCACCTTAGATTTGAAGTAAAAGCTAGACCATATAATGAAAGTTCGTTGCATCTTATTAAGCCTATACAATTTGTCATAAACCCTTCGCCTAGCGTTGTCCATCGTACATTAAGTTTGGCATAAGCGTCTGTTCCATAATTTCTTATTGCTGCTTCGCCCATACTTATTGATGAAACTTTGAGGGTAATAGGAGGTTTTTGTTCTATTTTTTCAGCTTTTTCCTCTGCGTGTGCTGCACTTCCAAGAAGTAGCATGCCAGTTGCAACTGCACGTTTTAGAAAATTAGGTTTACTTTTTTGGCGTGGTTCAATATTGCTAATGCCTAGCTTCTGCATAATCATTATATTTTCGTAACATTTTATAAATGTCATTACTTATAGTTGCATATGTAGTTTAACCAGAACTCGAAACATAATGCACAAAAATAAAAAAATTAGCGGGAGGTAGACAATCACGGTTTCCAGTTTCCCGTTTCCGGTTCCCAGTTTTGTATTACTGGAAACTGGGCACTCGAGACCGAAAACTGATTTGAACTACCGACCTTTACCCGTGCTTTAGATAAAAAAATATTCTAAAAGCACACCGGGTTATGAGCTTCGCCAGAAGTATTTAACAATTATAAAAAAATTAAATACATCTTCCGGCGGGAACTCCAGGCTCCCCTATCCCGCTAATTAAGGATAAACTTTATATCATAAATGGTTTATAAATATGCCATATGCAAATTACTAGATCACAGGCAATAGAAATGCTAAAGCATGTACTGCCATTAAAGCCAATGCCAGATGCGCTGATCAAGTTATTAAAGATACCAGAAAAGGTGAATGTTGGTAATACTCCTTATTTGACATTGTATGGGGAAAAGGCAGATGAAAAAATTGGCATGGAAAACGATCCATTTTATAGTGCGAAAAATATTCCTGCATGGTTGAAATCTGATCCTTGGTATGTTAATATAAGATCAACAGGTATGCAAACCTATTTTATATTTATAGATAAAAGAGATGGAAAAAACATTTCAGTTAATGTGCTCGTGGCAAGCGAATTAGAAGGTTCGATGAAAAAGCCGCCTAGTTGGCAAGGTGCAATTAATGCGATTAAAACATAGGTGCAGTAGGTGCGTCTGGACTAACTGCTCCGCTATTTGTTCCCCCTCCAACAATATCATTTAAGTCACCAAGCATTGTTTTTGCTGATTGCGAGTTGATTGTTCTAAAACGTTGGATATCCACATCAGTAATTAATCTAAGCCCATTCCTTCCAGTAACATTTCCATTATAATCATAAGTTTGTGCACCAGAATTATCCCCATTTCCAGTATATAATTCCCTTCTGCTTACTATATCAGTCATTAGACTTTCTACCTTGTTTCTGTCTGCCTGCAATTGCTCCCATCTTTTTGTAAATGCCTCTCTTGCAGCTTGCTTTAGGTTATCATCTAGTTTTGTTTTTCCCATTGCTGGCAAGAGTTGTTCTTCAATAAATCTGTTGGCCAGGTCGTTTATTGCAATATTTCCATTTCCATAGCTCATATGCACCCCATAATCTAAACGCATAAAGCTTCCATCTGGCATAATCATAAAATTTCCTTCATGATTATCTGTTAAGCCAAAGAAATGTGCAACTGCCAGATTATCAAAATATCCTCTAACTAGTTGTTCTATTTCTTGATGGCCTAATGCTCCTGTTCGTATACTATCTAATACATCCTCTAATCTTCTTCCCTCTATTAAATCTTGGACAGATATGTATGTGCTATGACCACTCATATCAACGCCCTCATAATTGCGATCGCTGCTGTTAAACGTATTTACCCCTGCTTCTCTTAGCAATTTATTCACCGCAATATCAGGGCTTGCGTCACCAGGGCCGCGTATTACTATTGATTTTTTTTGCCCATTCGCTAGCGTAACATCTACGCGCACAGCAGCATTAAAACATCCTGCGCCAAGATACGAGATCTTATCAATGCTTGCAATGTCCGCGCCATGGTATGTTTTTGCAAAATCAGATGCTGCTCGCATGAATGTTTGCTCGTCAGATAAAAGCGCAAGCAGTTTGTAATCAACATATTTGGCATCTGGATTAATTGTTCGCGGATCATTTATTAATCGCTTTAATTTTACATCCATTCTTTCATAAAAAGATTGCTCACGTATACGCTCCAATGCACGCGTGTGTTCTGCACCTCCGATTTCATAATGCATTGTTTGTATTTTATGAAGATCAACCATGCTTTCATCGACTAACCGTACATGCATGTCTTGTTCCAATTGTTTTAGTCGTTCAACCATTTGTCTTCTTGCGCTCGCAGTTCTCTCCCCATGTTTTGATAATGTTGGATCCATCTCCATGGTAGGTTGAAATCCAGCCTTGTCACTATAACGTCTGTTGATTACATCTGCAACGCGCTGTGCGCGAACGTCTTCTGGCAAAGAAAAAAATGCTGCCCATTCCTCATTGGATATTTCGCCTTTTGCATGCGCGCTGTTTATTACATTGCCCATATCCTCTTCAGCTATTGCAGCGCGAACAATCACACGCATATCAGTGCCGAATTGTTCATTTGCTGCACTTGGAAAACCAGTTGGTACATTTTCAAGTGCTATTGCTTCAGATACTACATTGTTTCTTAGTTTTTTTATCTCTTGTTTCCATTTATCTAGATTCTCATCTAAGTTATTTACTAATGCCCTGGCCTCAGCTATTGCACCATCTTTCTCAGTACCACTAAGATCATTTGCCCGTTTAGCTGCTTCTCTTAATTCTATCTCAAGTTCAATGCGCTCGTCTGCCAATCTTCTAAATTCCTGGGGCGCATCCTCTCCAAGTTTTTCTAATCCGCTATCAATACGCTCTCTTATTGCATGATATGATTCTTCTGTTGCCTCTGATGCGAGATTTCTAATCGCGCGATTTGGGTTATCACCTTTTAGTCCATGTGTTTTTATAGACTCAACAAATTCATCATTAGCAAATCTAAGCGCTGCATCTGCTTGTGTCCATTCCATGCCGCGTGCCCTGCGAACATATGGCGCAACCCTGCTGGAAAATCGATTAATATAAACAACAGGATTTAGTTCTCTGTTTAATGCACTGCCACTGCCTGCGTATCTATCTGATATATACATGCCGCCCCAAAGAAAAACAGGTAGTCCAGCCTGTAATGCCTCCATTGCCTGCTGAAATTCAATGTTTGCCCTTAAGCCAAGTTGTCTTCTTCTGCTTACATCATCATATATTGTAGATCCAGTATAATATCCGCCAAGTACCATCCCACTTATATCAGATATGTTTTCGCTTAAATCTAATGCAGTGCCCCATCTGCCACTGGCACCAGTAAGTTCTGATAATGTAAGCCTTGCTCTTCCGCTATATGCTTCTGCATATGCAGCAAATGGGATAAATGCAGCAGCATCAAGTACAATAGTCCATCCACCTACTCGCCCTGTTCTAGCATATTCTGTTATTGAAGTATAACCAGGAATTAATCCACCAAATGTATCAGTAACAAGCTGCCACATTTCCCCGCTAATTTCTTGCTGCTCGGATGCATTAAGCGCATCACCGATCTCAGTTTGTATTCTAAGGTTTGCAAGCTTGTCCCCTTTTGTTCGATCTATATCTCTTAAATAGTTTGCAAATCTTTCAGCATTTTCACTATCCCCATCTCTTACTAATACTGCGTGTCTTGCTTCTAGGCATGGCCTCATGATCTCTGCAATTTTTGTACCGTATTCTTCGCTTGTTATGGTTCTACCCAGCCTATTCGCGGTTATTGCATACTCCACTAATTCGCGCTGCGCATTCAGATTATTAGCAAGCATATCAAATAATTGATATTGCATCTCTCTTTCGTCACTAATATTCCAGCGCGATCGCAGTCCGCGAACAGCCCTAATAGTATCTTTTATTGACATTGCAAAGAATGTAGATGGTGCGTGCACATGCAGAATAAATTCCCCATTAGCAAAATATCTGCCTTCTATATCATCCATAATGCTTTGGAATTTATGATCAGTTAGCAATGCAGTACCAGTTTCTGTTGGCATAAACAATCTATGCCTTGCATTGTGATCTCCCATTTTTTTCGCAACTAAAGCCTGCAGTGCCTCTGTTTGGATTTGTATTGCAGCACGTAAGCTGCCTGCATGTTCATCAATAGGCAAGGACGGAATTTTTGATAGCTCTACTATTGACATCGATGCCCTGCCTTTAGCCCTCTCATTTCTTTCACTGCGTGCCTGCAGCAATAATTCAAAGCTTTCCATACATTGTTCAAATGCATGAGAAGATAATTTTGCATTAATCTCATTTGCAAGTGCGCTTTCTATCATCTCATATAAAAGATTAGCATGATAGTCTGCCTGGTATATTGCATTATTTCTTTCTTCGCCAGGTAGTGTTAATGCTGCTCTTAATGCCTCACTTATATTTGCATCTATAATATAGAGCCCGTAGTTTATTCCTTTCTGATCTGCCTCTTCATTTGAATAAGCACCAGACAGCGTATTGCGAAGAACATTGATTTTTGTGTCTCTCATATGATCCAGAAGATCATCGCTTAATTCTGTTTTCTCCTTTGCAATACTAAATATTCCAGTTATTGCCTGTTCTAAAAGTTCTTTTGTTCTTTCATAATTAGGTGGCTCAGCACCTATTTTTTCCAATGCGTTTTGCACTAAGCCGGCAATTACAATTAATCTCCTGCGATCGTTTTCTTTAAGCGCTGGGTCTGATGCTAGATTATTTATAAGCGCTAACATATCAAGGCAACTTGAGGTATATCTAACGATTTCATCAAATTTTTGCATTCTTGCCTTTGCAGCAATTATTTCGCCTCCTTCATAGTGCGCATTTGGATTTGCCCTTATTCTTCGTAATTCTTCAAGCCTAACGCTTATTTGTGCCTCAAGCACTACCAGTTGGCCGTTTGATATACTACTTAAAGTGGAATAGAGATTTGGTCCAGCAATCTTTGGAGCAAATTCCTTATGTTTATCACTTAGCTCTCTTCTATATCTTGCAATCTGTGCTTCAAAATGTTCTAGGCCTTCAATATCCGTATCAATTGCTATTTGTCTTGCTTGTTGGACTGCAGCATTATCTATATCTACAAATGCTGCATGCGCAGCACCAACAGCATTTATCGCTTGTTCAAAATTTCCCGCCTTTGCTAAATCCAATGCTGCATTTAATTGCTGCTCAAGTTTGTTATAATCAAAAATAGTCCTATCCCTTCTTTCAAGCGCAGCAAATGATGCCTTTCTTTCAGCGAATAGTGCTCGTGTATTTTCTATTTCTTTATAAATTTGTACATATCTGTTTAATTTTTCAAATTCAGGCATGCATCTTTCAAATATCTCTCTTCCGTGCTCCTCATCAATCTGCCCGGATAAAAAGGTCACATACTCGAGCACCTGCTCATTCCTAAATGGTGCTTCAATATATGCGCCGTATCTATATGTATTTAGATAAACAATTGCCTGGAATGCCTGTTCTATTTCCCCATTTTCTATGAGGTCTTTAATATTTTCTCTAATTCTGTTTATTTTTTCTTGGATTTCTTTAGGAAATCTCATTCCATCAATTGTTCTTGTCAGTAAATCATTAACTATTTCTTGTGAAAAACGAAATGCTATTTCTGCTACTAGCGCCTCGGTTATCTCATTGCTCTCAAATCCTTGCAAAAGCGAGGCTACATATGCTTTTAATTTTTCTCGCATTTCAGGAGGCATTTTTGCATATGTTGCTAGCTGCAAAACAGCTGAAGTAAATAACGCAGCCTTATCAAGCTGTTTTTGTATCTCTTCTTTTGGCTTGCTGGTATCCACTGTATTATATAATGAGAATGCAATGCCAAGCTTGTTTAAAAATTCCTGCCTGAATTCATCTGGCACAACTGTGCCTGTCATTGCTTGCAATATTGCAATCTGATCCCTTGCTATTTCGAATTCCTTAGCAGGTTTATCTTTTAGCGATATAGTAAAATCCTTTGCAAGTGCAGCCTGTTCAAACATGCCGTTAGCATGCAGATCAATGTAAGAATTAGCTGCAAGAAGCATAAGCGCGGAGCGTTTTCCTTCAACATTATTCTGACCTACGTTTTCTATATGCGCCTTGGCTGCATTTTTTACAGCATCAAGAAATTCCTGAGATGCACCGGTTCTTTTTAGATCAGCATATGTTTTAAGTGCAAATGCCATTGCATTTGCTTTTTCAAATTTTTCTGCTGCTTGTTCGAATTTTTTCCTTGCTTCCTCTGTTTTGCCTTCTTTCTCGAGACGCAGACCTTCTTTAAACAGTGTTTGTCCTGCATGCAAGAGTATGCGCGTTTTTGCAAATTCACCTGCTAGCTCATCAGTATAAGTGCCTCTTACATCTTCCAATGCAGTTTCAAAAATATCCTTTTCCTTTGCTGCTTTTTTAAAAACCTCAGGTACATTCACAGGTAGATTGATTGCAAATTGTTTAAGATTTTCAATCTGTTGTTCTGCTTGCTGCATTCCTGACTCTATTCTTCTTTCTGTGCCTTCCATTCTTGTTGGTATAGTTCTGCTAATCTCAGTTAGCATCTTTCTAGCTTCAGAAACCTTTTGTTCAGTTTCATCAAGCTTTTCTTTAAGACTCATGTCATCTTGCCTATTTCATGTAGTTGCAAAAGTAGTTTGTATCTTTGATCAGATTTTGCTGCAAGAAATTCTTTTTTCCATTGCATTAGTGTGGCGTGCCATTTTTCCAATCTTTCAATTCTTTCAGTAAATTTGTTTTTTGTTTTTTTGTCTGCAGCCTTCCAATCCTTCATAACTGTTTCAATAGAGGATAATGTATTATTGACAATTTTCAGTGCTTCTTTTTCTGCGTTCATGTCCATAACCCACTATGGTGGTTTACTTCTTCTTTCTTAATCTCTCATATGAAACGTCCCTGAATTTATGTGCGTTCTCATTTTTTGGATCTAGTTCTATTGCCTTTGTAAAATCCATTATCGCTTTATCATACTTTTCTTGCTCGTAACATGTCAGTGCTCTGTTGTTATAAGCATCTACATATTTAGGATCAAGTTCTACAGCTTTTGTAAAATCTTCCATTGCTTCTGCGTAGAAACCAGATTTTGCATAAGCTTTGCCCCGATCAGAATAGAAATTTGGATCTTCTGGATTGTTTTTTATTTTCTTGTTAAGTGCTTTTACTTCATTACCATACAGTTTTGTTTTAGATTTACCTTCAGACATAAAAGGAATATTCAAAGTAATGTTTTAAAGTTTTGCTTCATGGTTTCAGAAACTAGTTACCAACCTTTTTAAACTGTGTGTTTTTAAATATAATAATGGCTGGTTTGGCGTTTCAAAGAATTGGAGCTGCACTGGGTTTAAAAAGAACTGATCATACAAGAGAACAGCTACAACAGTTGCGAAATAGAACAAGGCTTATTTTTGGAAGCGATGCATTAAGAGAGGTAAAAACCTTAGTAGATAGAGAATGTTTAGAAGGGGTTAGGGCAGCAATAAAAAAACAAGGAATAGTATCTTATTGTAGGGCACAAAATTCCGCAGAACTAGAACATGCAGAAGGTGTTCAGAGATTATACAGCCAGCTTAATTCTATTTTAGGAACAATTCCTGAAAATATTTCATCTCTTTCTGAAAGAAAACTTTTTGCAATATTACATTCATTAGTGATTGCTTTAGAAGGGCTAGAGCATACAATTTTAGACTTAAGAATATCTCCTTTGCGAGGCGTGGATGAACATGTCGCCAGTGCATTAGTTCGGGTAATTGGCGTTATGATACTAGATACAGAAAGTAAAATAGAAGCCATAAAGGGAGAGATAAAAACTAAAACTGGTATAGATTTAAATATCAACCCGATAATAGAATAAAATGAAGTTGGTGATGTTATGGGTGCACAGGTTCCAGGTCTTTTAGGAAGGGAAACAGAATTAACCAAAGTAATCAGGCCATTCGAGCGAGGCGTAGAACTTGCGCGTAGAGCTAATGGAGCAGCAGCACTTACCAAAATATTAACAGAATTAGTTACAGAAGGTAGAATGCCAAGTGTAGCAGTAGAAACTACTGGAAGAAAGGCATTAGGAGTGGAAGCGATGTTTCCAAATAATCGTATTGAGGATACTAATATATGGCGTACTACATTTGATGATACAAAAAGAAGGGATTTGATAAAACTCCTTGAAAAATCCAGCGGTGAACAGGAACAAGCTATAAGAGATTTAGTAAGAGGATTTGTATCTGCTAATCCTAAATTAAATGGGCCAAAAGCATTACAAGCATTGCAAACTGCATTTGAAACAGCTGTAAGAAGTGTTAAGGACAAACTAAGCCTTGTAAACTTAGAAAGAGAGAGCTTTGATCAAGCTGCTAGAAAGGTTGAGCAAGAAATTGAGAAGAAAGTCCAACAAAGATTAGGTATTACCCCTGAAATTCTTGCATGGAAAGAAGAAAGGGATTTTACATTAATGGGTAGAGAGGCATTTGCAAGACACGACCAAAAATCAAGAGAAATGAATGCGCTCGTGCGAAAAAAAGGTTTTGCAAGTTTTGATGCGTTTATGAAGGAATATCATAAATTAGTAGGTGATGGGCTAAGAACGAATACAGATTATATAAAATTTTCTAGTGCTGCAGAACGTTTAAGGACGATTTTCATACAGTACCAATCTGTATCCGAACAACTATCACGTGGAATAGATGCATTGAAAAGCGTTAAAAAACCAGTTTTTGAAGGTGCTGAAAATCTACTTAGACAGCTTAAAGGTTCAGTCGCAGAAGAATTGCATGGAAGAAAACCTATTGCTGTTATGCTTGGTGCGGTTGCAGCAGCTGCAGTTGCCGCGGCAGCTTATTATATGCTAAAGCCTGAAGAGGAAAAACAAGTTCCGAAAAAAATAGAGCGCCCGAAAAAAATGGATTTCTAAAAGGTGATAAAAATGATCGTATTCGAGCTAGGACTTCTTGGAAGGGAAGCTACACAAACTGCATTTGAACTAGGAAGGAAACTTGGCAGAGATGGAAATGTAGCTGGGTTGGCAAATGAACTTGCAAAGTTAGTTGGAAATGCAACTATTCATGTTACTACTACAGGAAGACAACACTTAGGTGGATTGCCTTCTGGTGCGCAGGTATTTTTTGATACAGCAAGAAAAGATACAATAGAAATTGTAGGTGGGCCAAATGCAACTAAAATTCGTCAGCTTATTGCTGGATATGCTGGGGGTAAACCAGAAAAAGCGATAGATGTTGCTAAAGCACTTGGTGCAGCATTGCAGGCAGTTAACAGAAACGTAGAAGGAAGGTCATCTAGAATTGCAGCAGATTTAAGTAAATTTAGGCGAGAGGCAGAAGCAATAGAAGGAGCGGTCAAAGGCCAGCTTGTAAAAGAAAAATTTAGTGGGAAAGCGCTAGATGCGGAGTTAGCAAGGAGATTAGATGCTAAAAGGGCTTTAGATGCCAAATATGGGCAGTTGAGATTGAACATTGCAAGTAGTGAAGAGGCACTCACAGAACTAAGAAAGGTAAACGCCAGGATAGGCAACAATATAGAAAGATTGGCAAAAGCAGAAAAACCAGTAATTCAAGAAGTAAGTGCATTACTAGCAGCAGTTGGCAGAACTGTTGAGGCAGAGGCAAAAGGATTTAAATTTAAAGGGGGGCCAGTTGCAGTTGCAGCAGGCGTAATTTTTGCAGTTGCTGCTGGCGCACTTGTAACCAATGAGCTTTTAGATAAATTTGAAGAAAAGAAAAATGTTCCAGTCCCGCTAAAAAAACCTGAAGTGGATTTCTAAGTTTGGATATATCACATTTCGCAAAATATCGGAGATTAAATGGCAGATAGACCAGGTTTTCTTTTCGCAGCGCAAGAGGCTGAAAAACCAAAGACTCATTTTGCAATAGGAATGCAGCTTGCGAAAAGTGGAAGATCAACCGAATTAGCACTAGAAATTAAGAATCTAATTAGAGCGGGGAAATCGAATGAAGAACAAATAAAGCAACTAATGGCAGGTTATATCTCAGGGGATAAAAGTGGGCAAAGAGCAAAGGAGGCTGTTGAAGCATTTAGAAATGCATTGGGAACTATTCGTACTGAAGTAGAACAACAAATACCAACACTTGAAAGAAGGTTAGCCACTCTTACGGATACAGCTAAAAATATTGAAAATAAACTTGCTAAAAAAGCACATGATTCATATATTCATAAAAAAAGAACCACTGGTGATGTGGTTAAAAAATTGCGCAGGTTAGAGTATGTTGAAAGAATGTTGAATGTGTGGCGCGCTCCAGAAAGTTTGTATGGGCAAGAACGTGATGCACTTCGTGCAGAGACAAGGGTAACAGGACTTTCTCATCAAGATTACTATTATTATGTGCGCAATTATCTAGAATTTGATCCAAAATTAAAACAGCTAAAAGGTCAAATAACTAAATGCGAAGCAGAATTAACAGCAAATAAAGGAATTGGGGAAAGAATATCTACTAGCATGGATGAATTAGTACGCGGTGAAGAAGCAGTAATAAAAGAATTACGAGGTTTAGCTGGCGCGTCACCAGGAGAAGTAAGTGCACCGGTTAAAAAGGTTACAAAAGTAGGGACACCAGTTAAAATAGGTATTATAGCTGCGGTTATTGCGACTGCAGTAGGTGCAGTTTATTACTTGTTAAAAAAGGACGAAGAAAAGGTCCCTAAAAAAACAGATATGAATTTTTAGTCTGATTATTTTCGTGGTTGCTATAGTAGTGCCCTTGCAACTTCCATTGACTTTACATAGTTAGAAAATGTTACTTGTCCTTTTGCATCTTCTGATAGTTCTACATATTCTTTAGTATAAGCAAAGAGTTGTTCTGATTCAGTTTCTGGGTAATATAATCTAACATATAAATAATCACTAACTGGTAGTGCTTGCACTGATTGCGCTTGACAATATTTTACATACCTGCCATATTTTTCTAATAATTCCTTTACATTCTCTTTGCTAAAATCTGCTTCTTTTTCTTCTCTTCCTAATATACGCAGTGCTAAATAATCGCTAGAACTAAGCAATACCTGCTGCTTATCATCCAGTGCAAGCTTGCCGTATTCCTTTTGCCATGCTATTTCTTCATCTGATTTTTTCTTTCTATTAACTGCAGTTTCAGTAACTACACTGCGAGTTGTTAATACCATGGCAAATGCCATTGTTGATGCATGCGCAACAACTGCTCTTGTTCTTGGATCAAGCATTCTTGCAACTGTTTTAGCTGCAATATTCTCTAATGCAGGAATGCCTAATCGTTTTCCAAGATCTGATAAAAATTTAGTGGCTGCTTTTGCATCTTTCATCTTTGTAAGTTCTAATGCTGCATTTGCTAGCTCATCTGCATGCTTTGTTTTGCCAACTAATGCAAGTAATCGCGATTCTAGTACTCTAGCTAAAGCAAATTCTCCTTTAAATCTTCTAATTGCTTCTTTCAATGCAACAGGTCCTTTTGCAAACAATCTTTCAAAAATAATGATTTCTTTTAAAAATCTTGCAACAGCAAATGCCTTGTCTGTACTGCTTACTTTTTCATCATCTAAAACAGTCATCATTTCCTTATAGCTGTGATAATAAGGAAATGCTAGTAATCCAGCTTTAACTGTAGTGCCAACTGCAAGCCTAGCTAAGCCACGCTCAGCAACGGTTGCTGCAATCTTTTTTGGAATTTGCTTGGCTGCTTGTTTTATACCTTCTTTTACAGCCTCCTTTACGAATACTTTTCCAGTTTGCACAGCAGCCTGGCCACCACCTTTAAGCAAAACTAAAGAAGCAGCATCAACAACGCTGCCGCCCATTGTTAATGCTACCTTACCTAGAAACATTGCAGCAGAATCTGTTTCTGCACCACTAGCAATACTTTTCATTGAATTATAAGTTGCTGGAAAAAGAAAATCAACTATTTTATCATAAGCCTCTACTGATCCAGCTACCCATTTTTTATCCCATATAGTCGGTGCGCGATGCACAAGCTCATAATTTTCCCTATAAAATTGTGTTTGTTTTACTTTATCTAATATAGCTAGTGTATCTTTTGGCAAATCATTGCGTCTTAACCTGCCTGCTGCAATCTCTTCTTCTATCTTTTCAGTGAATATCCACAAAAGACTTCGCAGAGTCTTATACTGACTCCTCTCATCTTCGTTTAATATCCTTTCATCCTTTGTTGCTATTCTAAGATTTCTTTCTGTTAAGAAAATTTCTGCCTGGAATTTTAATCTTTCTTCATCTCTCAGAAACTGTAAAAGAAACGATTCCCTGCATGTGAAATTCCAGCCCATTTGATTTTCATGCTCAACACCTATACTCTTTTCCCATTCAACCATGTCAAAATAAACGCCTTCAATATGTTCTACTCTTTCTGTAAGCGCAGCATATCTTTCCCTTGCTTCTTT
>JAGVWJ010000064.1 GCA_018304385.1 Microcaldota archaeon | reverse complement strand
ATGATGCCTCATTTTCATAATTTTACCTCTTAAACTCAGTAAATGCTACATTAAATCCGTCAAAAGCAAAAGACGTTGCAAATGTGTAAATTGGCGAATCACACTGCGCAATAAGTTTGACTTGATTGTCTACAAATACTGCGCTAACAACTCGTTGCCCAGCTTCAAAAGCAATAACTTCATTGAGCGTTGGCGCTACTAGTATAGCGAAGTTTTCCAGTGGAATCTTAAACGTATCACTAAAATTCGTGAACCCACAACGATCTTCACGTGTTGAAAATTTGGCAACTTCTCTATAAACATATTCAGTACGAGGCTGCTTGCAATGTTCACAAACTCGAGTAATAGGTACCTGTTGCATATCGCATTTTTCGGTTGCCGGTCTATTCCCAAACATATCTCTTACAAGAGTACGAAATCTTTCCGGCACTTCTCTAGTTGGTGTGCTATCACTATTTGCTATCTCAACTTGCTTAGATTGCACAGTTACAACTATTCTAGCATCATCTTGCTCGTGGTATCTCTTATCCGGATCAATTACGTCTGCCAGCACGCCAATATTTCCAAAACTATTAGCGCGCATCCTTGCGACAACTGCTCTCTCAGGTGCATCATTCTTTGTATTCTTCCTTACCATCACTTCTCCAAATCTCATATTTCCAGCATAAAACATTTTCATATTAATCACCATTGTTTAGTTATGGTGACTAATGTAAACTATCTTATATATAAAAATTTCTACTGATTTTTTACAAAAACAGAAAGTAAAATTTAGAGAATTATACTAATTAGCAATTTTCTTCAACTATTCACAGAAATACTGACTTTAGAACTAGTTGTTTCTAATGCTTCTAAACAATGTAATGCAGCGTCACGCACATTAATCGGCTCTTTTTTGTTATGCGCCATTTCACTTATAATGTTAATAAATTGCTTTCTTTCAAAACTCTCAAGACAGTTACATTCAGAAATAGCCCTTAAAATCTCTTTCTTACATTTAGCCTTGCTACCTGGCTGCATATTAATTAATGCGTTTAAAAGAATCTGTACTGCACCATTTTTTACGCACTCGCAGGCTAACTTATAATTATCTACCATATTTATCCTTCTGCGTGTGGTGTGTTATTTAGAATAATAATCTTTTTATACTTTACTACACTAACTTTGCAAAAACCTAAACTTTTTTATTCTTTTTTATTAAAAATAGTAAATATGGCAATTGAAATTGACACTATTGATCGAAAAATCCTCATAGAACTAGACAAGAACGCGCGTATTAGTTATAGCGAATTAGGCAAGCGCATACGCGTTGCAAAAGAAACAGTAAAATATCGCATAACACAACTGGAGAAAAAAGGCATTATTAGCGGCTATTATACGGTTATTAATCTCTCTAAACTTGGCTTCGTATTATATCGGTTATATCTACGTTTACAAAACACATCACCGAAAATCGAGCAAATGATTACAGACTATTTACTACGATCAAAAAATGTCGCCGTCTTCTACCGAGCAAGCGGCCCTTTTCATATTGCATTAGGTGTGTGGACAAGAAATGCATGGGAGTGTGAAGACTTTTGGTTAGATTTTAAATCAAAGTTCGGTGAGTATATCTCGAATTACCACTTGTCTCTTATGACTGAGTATACAGAGTTCTCTCGTACCTACCTATTACCAACACAGGAAAAAATGGCATTTAATACAATAACAAAAGCAACAAGTGAAAAGCTTGATAAACTTGATCTAAACTTAATTTCATTTCTTTCCAATAATGCACGCGCATCACTTGTTGAAATTGCAAAGAAATTGGGCAGCAGTATAATCACTAGCCGCTATCACCTAAAGAACCTTATTAATAAGAAGGTTATTCTTGGTTTTAGGCCAATATTTAATCTAGCTGCGCTGGGCTATGAATATTATAAAGTCGATTTATGGTTTAAAAAATTCGATCATGCAAAAGATGTCGTCCAACATATCTTATCTCATCCAAATGTCATTTATACAGAGCACACACTCATAACTAGCGATTTGGAATTTGATGTTGAAATAGAAAACTTCGAAAAGTTTATTGCAATGATGGATTCATTTAAGGCAAAATTTCCTGATGATATTAAAGATTACAAATACTACGAAAGAATAAGAAATTACAAGACTAATTATGTTCCATCTTTGTAGATTTAGAAACACATATTTATAAACTTATGCTGAGTAATAATATTAAATAATCATTAGAGGTTTGTGTGAACCAGTTCACAAAAAGTTTGAGGTGGTTAGGTTGGTCGCAATTCGAAAAGATGTTTTAGCACAGCTCGGAAAATCACAAGTAGTTAATTTACCTAAGCTTTGGCGTACTGAATCTGATCGTGCACACCAATTATTTCGCTCAGCACAGCGCATTTATTGTAGATCATTTCCTGAAGAAGAGCGAGAAAGTGGTCGCGTAGTCCATGGTTATATAAATGACGAAGTAGCAGGAGAAAATCATCCTGATTCTTTCAATTATTTAGTTGCTATGAAAGCAGGTAGGGTAGTTGGTATGTCTTCTTTTGATGTTCTTACTTCTGGAGAAATCCCATTAACATTCTGGGGGTATGTTGCAACAGCAGAATCTGTACGAAGAACAGGCGTTGCAACCGAACTAGTAAGTGCAATGGTAGCTGAATCAGAAGCACATTGCGCTAGCGTAGGAAGCGCTTTACGCAGTTTCTTTTTAGAGGTTGAAAAGCCTGATTTTTCAAGCGATGAAATGAGAAATGTCGCTAGACCAGCATTCCATCACACCCGTTCAAAGGCAGGTGCAATGATTGTTGTTGATCATAGTGGTAAGCCCCATCTTGTTTATTATGCGCAGCCAGGTATGGAGCAAACCGCAAGTGGAAGAACTGCAAGCAGGGTTGAATTGCTTCCAGTTGTTTCTTTGGTTGAAGCAGGCGTACAGGTTCCATTTGATATTGAACCAAATACAGTGATTCAATCAGGTCGTTTAGTGCGCTTAGAGGGATTACCTAGATTATCTACTGAAACTGCATTAGGAATTGTAAAAACAATTATGGGTTCATATGGAGAAACATACGATTTTGCAGCAAAGCAAATTGCAGCAATCTTACGAAGTGTTGAAAAGTCCTTGGATCGTTCACGCAATGGTTCGGTTTACGTAGTTCCAATATTAGATACAAGAACACTGGAATTCGAGCGATAGAAATGTATGCCACTGTTGCCATTGTTAGGCCATTGGTATTTACTAGTAGATTTCTAGACAGTACTATTTCTACTGCGAGACGATTTAATCCGAAAATGATATACAAAACGCTGCGAGAAGATATTCACAAACTTAGAGAAGCGAAATCAGTAAGAGATGCTGAAATTGTTGGTAACATAAGTTTAATAGAAAGTAAAACCCGGCTTAAGTTAGACGCGGCAATTGCATTCAGCGAATTTATTGGTACGTATATATGTGCATTATCTATTGGTCTCGGGGTCCAATATGCAACAGGCAGCGCATATAAAGGAATAGCAGGAACTATTATTGGTGACTATTTTCCAGCTGTTTTATCTTTTCAAGCAACATGGCTCGCACTAAATTTTAATTATTATAGACAAAGCGCAGCAACATTTTTAGGAAGAGCAAAAACGTTTTTCCATGATGTTTTACCAATACACAAAGCAGCGCTAATCGCAGCAATACCCGCTTATTTAGTAGCCGCAACAACATCCGCATTATTTATAGCCGGAATAAACTCTCTATTTCCCGATCTTGCGCATAAACTACCAATGCCATTTATATCTGAAATAATGAACGGAGGCGCAGCAGAATTCATTTACCTTACATTATTTGTTAACCTATCTTCTGACTATGTAGAAAAAACATTGGTTCCGCGTTATAATGCTTATTTGGATCGAACTTATGGTCAGCAAATTTAAAAACTTAATTACGAAATCCATTGTAATTCAGAAACATACGTTTATAAACACTTCCGAGCACAATATATTTATTAAACAGGCAGCCAAAGTGCTGCATAAATTTAAGGTTATCACATGCACAACACTAAATTATTTGCTAGAATGAGAACTGCAACACAGCAGCTTAGGCCTACTCGTTTACGTGAAACACTTGTTGAAGGTGCTCGTTTACTTAAAGAAGCGAGATCAATAAGAGACGACGATACGAAAACTGATAGTGATGCAATAAGGCGCAGGCTTTTTGTTAAATTTACTGCCGCGTTAGCTGTTAGTGAGGTTGCTAGCAGTTATATATGCTCTCCAATCGCAGGCATGTCAGTACAATATGCTTCTGGTAATCCTTACCACGGAATATGGGCAACTGTTTTGGGTGATTATACATCTGCATTAGTTTCATTTCATGTAACGTGGGCAGCACTAAATGCAGGTTATTATGCATCATTTTTAACGAAAGCCAGAACCTTTGCTAGCGATGCCTTCTCATTTATTAAAATACATGCCTCAGCTTCTTTACCTGTCTACGCTATTGGAGCAACTTTATCTGCCATTGCTATTACAGCAGTAGATTTTTTTTCTACAACATTAGCATATAAATTCCCATTACCTATTCTAACTATAAGTATAGAACTCTTTGTATGTGAAGCTATTTTTTTAAGTTTACTAATGCGCCCTTCAATAGAACTAATATCCAGAATAGGTGCGTCTTATGCAACATATTTAGAAACGCGTAATGGATCGCCTAAAATTGATACAACCGTTTCTGATGCAGCAAATGTCAACTAATTTTCTCAAGTTGCACTGGTGGCCTAAGTATATTTAAAAACCCCTAGCTAGTAATCTATCCATGGCTGAAACAGTGCAATTAGATAAGTTTGATTTACACAAAAAATTAATGGCATTGGGCGTAAGCGATTTAGATGCAAAAATTCTTCTAGATTGTATTGTTGCGAAGAAATCTTGTTCTTGGGTAAATATAGATGAAGTAAGCGAAAGCGTGGTAACTGCACTGAATAAATTTATGGTAGATAATAATCATCCACTAACTGTTAAAATAGACCCAGTACCAACCCGCAGCAAATATATCTGGGAAGTTAAAGCCATTATAAAAAGATAAAAAATAAAGAAATTATACGTGCATTCTCTCTATTTTTCTCACGATCTTATCAAAGTATGGAAGCACATCGCTTACACTAACCTCTCTATAAAACCTTGGATCTACTTCCTTTAGCTCCTTGACAAAATCTCGAGCTGCGAAATACGCATCACGATCCATACTACCTACCTCCCCTTAAAACAGTTCTCGGTTTCCCGTCCCGAGTTTTGTTTTATTCCTCTCCCTTTTAAGATAGAAAAATAACATATAAAAATCTTTGTCTTAATCCTTATCTCGCCAGCACCCACATGCCCATTTGCAAATTAGGCAATACTGTGCTTCGCACTGGTTACATTGGAGATGTAAATCCTCGCTTATTTCTTCTTTACAAAAGGCGCAGCAAGCCACGTTCTCGCCTAATCAATAATTCCTTCAGCAGTTACTCTGTAAACACATTCGCCCTCTGGCATACTTGGAGAATCAACTAATCGTGCAATACGTTTTTCATCCTTGCTTTTTCTTACATAAAGTCTATACGTTGACATATGCGCGAGCACATGCCCACCTATTGGTTTAGTTGGATCACCAAAGAGCATTCCAGGGTCATCCATTACCTGATTTGTAATATAAACCGCCAGGTTATACTTGTCAGCTAGTTTTTGCAAGGCATGCAAATGGCGATTTAGTTTTTGTTGTCTATCGCCCAATGCACCACGCCCTGCAAAATCTGACCTAAAGTGAGAGGTGAGCGAGTCTATTATTATTAATTTTATGTTATTTTTTGCAATCAGATCCTCTGCTTTATCAACTAAAAGCATTTGATGATCACTATTCTCAGC
>JAGVWJ010000018.1 GCA_018304385.1 Microcaldota archaeon | reverse complement strand
TGCCTTTTCATTATTATTAATTAATTTAAATCTCGAAACTCGATTGAGCATCTCATCTTTTTCATCAAAATAAGTATAATAAACATAAATGAAACTATTAGAATTAAATTCTGAATCAACCACAATACCAAGTAAACCAGCCTCGCCAACACGCGCAATATTTATTTCAGCTAAGGGTTTCTCCAATAATTTATTATTTTTAATTAGCCTTATTCTCCCTGGCCGCTCAGTGAATATCACATCACCGTTTGGTAAAAAATCAATGGACCAAGGAATTTCCAGATTCGAAGCAATTATTTCGATTTTTGCAGGTTCACTAATAGTTTTGTTAACTTCAATAGTTTTAACATCGTTTATACCTGTACAGGCAAAAATAAAAAAGGCAAGCAACAATAAAATATAAACTTTCATGAAATAAAGAATAGCTAAAACCTTAAAATTATTGCTGCTCTCTTGCTAAAAACCCGCGGCCGCTAAATTCATCTGCATAAACAACAAAATTCATATTTTGGTTTGGTCTTCGCATTAATAAATCCATAAACCTTGCATCTAATTGACCTGCAATAACAGGTATTCCAAGCTCTCGAAACATGCCACCTAGATGACTAGCAACCGGGCGCGATATCTCGTTTACATGCAGTACAATTGCTGCTGCATTTGAAAGTGCATGAAGCGGCCAGCTATTTGCAAATCTTCCACAGGTTTTTGCATCTAATACTAGGATATAACCATGATTTCTTCTATTAAATTCTATATCCTCATCACGTGGACTAGAATTAGCATATCTTAGTACACTAGATCTCACTACTGCGCTGCTTAGTACAGAAGCAGCCTCTAATAATATATGCGATTCTTTTACAGATGGCATTGCTAATGAGGGTACTTCAACTGGTGCTGATTGAACTACTGCCCAAGATTGTCCCTCACCCTTAACTATCTCAAGATACCTTGGGCCAGTTGCTGTAAGCAGACTTTTAAGCATGGAATTTAGAAAATCAAATAAACTTTGATCTAACAGAGATAGTATATCTTTAAAACTTACAAATTCGACATCCCCACCATCTTCTTTAACTGCAGGCCAATTGGAGAATACCATGTGAGAGTCTAATATTAATGAGTGAGGTACTAAACTAATAACATCTGTACGGGCAGATCTAGAGTTAGAGCCACCAAATCCAGCACCTACTGCTATTATTGCATCTTGAGTATCACCAAGATAATTTATTGATATAGACGGGGCAAAATAAGAACTACCATTGCTACCTATTCTTTGACCAACTAAAGGCATTAATAGAATTCCAGGAGAATGTGTTATTCCCTTTTTTTCTTTGAACGTTTTTGTATCATCCTTAAAATCGCTTGCTAAAACTAGTTTAATTTGTCTTTTTAATTGCTCAATGAGTGCTACGGTTCTACTGCCATTGCTTTCTGATACTGATACTGCACCACTATACCAAAGACCTATGCCTCTCGGGTAATCGTCAGAGCGCACCAATAAACGATATCTTAAATGTTCTGGAAGTTCTAAAAACGCAGAAAGAATTGATGCACACTCTAATTCATCAAAATCAGTAGCATGAATGCGCCTTTGCGCTTCATCTGCACTTGCATCCAATGCACCAGATCGCTCTAAGAACCGTTCGAAAACTCTAGGAGTTAACGCAACATTATCAACATACCTAAATCCTGCCTTTTGAATATGCGACCTATCACCTCGTAGAGCTAATGTCTTTAATCCAGGATTGCCAGTGCCTAAAGTCTTCTCTATTATGTGCATGCATTACCTTCTCTAAACAGTAATAACCAACTTTAATAATATTATGTAACTAAAACCTTAAAAATATGGCCCTCAGCTTTTAGCAGTGGGCAGTGAGCAAACGTTTGGTCCATAGCTCATCGCTTTCCAGAAATACATTAGAAAAGATTTTAATATACATCTTCCCAAATCCTTCATGGCGCCATCAATGCAAGGACTACAAGGAAAAAGCCTAACAGAACAAAAGGTTTCTGCGTACCTAAGAATGATGCAAGAAAACGAAGGCATGTGGCATTCACTAATTGTTTTTTTAGGAGCACTATTTTTATTAGCTGCAATTCCTTTTTATCCAGTTTATTTAGTATTTATACTCGCAGCAGTATGTGGTTTTGTCGGATATAAGATGCCTTGGTTTGGCACATTACTAAGCATGCTATTCGCATTTCCTGCTGTAGCATATCAAAGCACAGTTTTTGGTTTAATATTTACCTTGCTAATTGCTGTTGTACTATTTACAATGGACAAAAACTGGCTCATAATATCCTTTGTACAGATATTAACAATGGCGCCATTTAGCTTTGGTAACCTTCCGTTTTTTGGGTGGGTTACTGTTTTAGGAATGACAATTGGTACAATGCTCTTTGGTTCTAAGAAAAGTATTGCAATATCCATTCCATCAGTAATGCTAATTTTATTCTTATCAGCAATATGGCTTATTCCAAATAATGCATATTTACCAGCAAATTTAGATTTATATAAACCAGGAGAAGACAGCCTTAAGATAAGCAAACCTGTTGTTGAGATTCAAGATGTACCTTCTGCTATTGCTGGCGCGCTTGGTTCACTTTTTTCATTTGAAAAATTAGGTAATTTAAATGCTGCATTAGGCCATATAATGGACACTATAGTAAAAATATTGTTTAGAGATACTGGTTTGTTACAGTTAATCGGATGGTCAATCGCACTTTATCTGGTTGGTTATCTATCTGGAGTTATTAAAGGAAAATGGTCGCAGGCAATTGCAAGCCTGGCGTTGCTACTAATTGTTGGAATGTACTATGGATTTAGCACACTTGTACCTGGTACATTTAGAATTGAAATTGCATTCGTAGTTGGTGCAACTATTGCTTTTGTTGGAATATTGGATTCTTTTGGAATAAAAATCTCAAGAGAAGAAGAAGCAAGGCGCGCTGAGCGCACTGCTACATTTGGCAAGTTTGGTTTGCAGGATCTTGCTGCTGGCAGTTCTGAAAAATCAATGGCTGACCTTGGTGGTTATGAGGATGTTAAACAAGAATTACGTGATGCAATTCTAATGCCACTTGAAAGAAAAGAACTTGCATATACTTATGGGATAAAACCTCCTTCTGGCATTCTTTTGTTTGGGCCACCAGGTACAGGTAAAACAATGCTTATGCGCGCATTAGCCAAAGAATTGAAATACGGATTTTATTATATTAAGGCAAGCGATATTTTATCTCAATGGTTTGGAGAATCACTACCGGGATCAGAGAAATTAATTATAGAACAAGATGGAAAAATAAAGTTCGAAAGAATCGATAATATTGTAGAGAATAAAATAAATGCAAAGGTATTATGTTTCGATTCGCATGGAAAAACTAATTTCAAAGATATTACTGGCCACATAAAACATGCCCGCAGTTCTCCGCTTTATGAAATAAAAACACGAACTGGGAGAAGAATAAAAGTAACTGGTGACCATTCACTTTTCACATTAAACGGTACAAAAATAGAAAGTATTGAAACTTCAAAATTGATTCCAAAGATATCTTATATCGCAATTCCAAATAAAATTAATTTTTCTCAGAAACCAATTACCAAAATAAACTTCCTTGAAAAATTAGAGGAAAGTGATCACGGGTTATTTGTAAAAAACGCTGCACGATACATAAAGGAAGCGATGGAAAAATTAGGGAAGGAGAATGTTGCGAATATTCTTGGCTATAACAAGACAAGTTATTTAGAAAGTGTTATAAGAAGAAAGGTAGGGGTAAGAATAAAATTATTTTTGGAACTTATGAAAAGAGCTAGAATAAGTTTTAACGAAAATGACATTTTAATTGGGGCAGGAAGTAAAAGACTACCTGGTATAATCAAAATAGACGAAAAACTAGCTACGTTCATAGGCCTATGGATTGCTGAGGGTAGCTATAATAGAAAGGACACAGTAAGAATAAGTACTTCTTATAAGGAATCACAAAAAATTGTAGATCTATGTAGAGAACTTTTTGGCCATGTAACTATTTACAAAAAAGGAAATGGTGCGGATATTTATATTGGATCTAGACCACTTTATGTATTTTTTAGATATATTTTATGTTTAGAAGATGGGGCAGACAAGAAGAAAGTTCCGGAGATAGCTTTTACATTTAGCAAAGAAAATATTAGTGCACTATTAAGAGGTTACTTTAGCGGTGATGGAAGCTTCTATACGAATAAGCATAATGTTGGAATGATTGAAGCAAGCACTGTTAGCAAACAATTGGCGAATGACACACTTTATATGCTATTATATTTTGGAATAGTTGGAAGTATTTATGAGAAAAAAGAATGGACTGGTAATATATCTACAAGAATTATGTTTACTGGACATAATTGGCTAAATAAGTTCAGTCAAATTGGATTTTTTGATACTTATAGAAACAATAAACTACAAGAATATATAAAAAATGTTAAATGGGCAAGAAGCGAACAAGTACCAATAACTGGAAACTTAAAGTCTATTATTACCAATAACTTACCAAAATGGAATGTTTCTACATCTATAGGAAAGGAAATGTTAGCTGCTAGCGGAATGGAAGAAGAATTAGAGTTTTTAGAAATGATAGAAAACGATGTTTATTTAGATCGCGTTGAAGAAATTAAGCGTGTTGAAGATGAAGAATTTGTTTATGATATCTCTGTTGAGCCAAACCAAAATTTTGTTGCTGGTTTTGGGGGAATTTTTGCACATAATAGCGAAAAAAATGTCTCAGAGATATTTAAATTAGCACGTGCGAGTGCGCCTTCAATTCTATTTTTTGATGAAATAGATAGCATTGGAAAAAAACGTGGCGGTTATAGCACTGATGAAGTTACGCCACGCGTTCTTAGTGTGTTATTGCAAGAAATGGATGGACTCAAAAATGATAAAAAACCGCTTATGATAATTGGCGCAACAAACCTACCTGACCAACTTGATCCTGCACTTTTGCGACCTGGAAGATTTGATAAAATAATTTATATGCACGTACCAGATAAAGATGCGCGCAAGGCAATATTAAAGGTTCATCTAAAGAAAGTACCACTTGCCAATGATATTGACTTGGATAAATTAGCTGCAAAAACAGAGCGCTTTAGTGGTGCTGATCTAAAGAACGTAACACAAGAGGCAATAAAAATGGCTGCAAAAGAAGCAAGCACAACTGGTGCTATTGTGCCGATTTCCATGCAGCACTTGATGACAGTTGTCCAAAGCATTAAACCAAGCACAAGCCTGGCGAGCCTAGAAACTTATGAACAATTCAAGATGGATTTCGAACGACGCGTTGGTGGAAAGGTTGAGGAGAAAAAAGAAGATGCAACGCGCTGGCAAGACGTAGCAGGTTTGGATCAGGTTAAACAGGCATTGCTTGAAACAATTGAACTGCCACTATTACATGAAGCAGAGATGAAAGAGTTTAAAGTAAAACCAAGCAAAGGTATTCTTTTGTTTGGACCACCTGGTACCGGTAAAACACTTATAGTTAAGGCAGCTAGCACTGAGCTTAAATGTAGTTTCCAAACGCTCAGCGCTGCAGAGCTTATGAAACAAGGGTATACACAAGCAGTTACCATTATTAAAGAAACATTTAATCGTGGGCGCGAAAACGCACCTGCAATAGTATTCGTAGATGAAATAGAAACATTTGCACCTGCACGCAGTGTTGGAAGCTCTGAAATACTTGGGCAGTTTTTAACTGAGATGGATGGACTAAAAGAACTAAAGGGTGTTGTAGTTATCGCAGCAACAAATAAACCAGTGCTTTTAGATCCAGCTATTTTACGTCCTGGAAGATTTGATAAAATATTTTATATCCCTCCACCAGATCTTAAAGGCAGGGTAGATATGTTTAAGATCCACTTAGGCAAGTTTGCTGAAGGTGCTGATCTTAATAAATTAGCAGAGGCTACACCAGGATTCAGCGGTGCTGATATTGCAAGCGCTTGTCAATCAGCAAAAATGGAAGCGCTTCGCGAAAAGCTTGCTGGTAGGGCTACAGCATTAACAACTGAAATGGTCTTATCTGTAGTTTCTAAGAGAAAGGCAAGCATAACAGAGGAACTTCTAAACGAATATCGCAGATTCATAAAGGATTATGGGGAGAGAAGATAGTTTACTGCCTTCAGCAATGAGCCCTGGGCAGTGAGCTATGAGCATGCTTTTAAAATTATTACAACATAGATACTAATTATGGAACTAACGCTTAGACAAACGCTCAGCCAGCAGCTACAAATGACGCAAAAACTAGAGCTTAGCCAAAGATTAGTTCTCACACAGCAGCTAAGCCTACAACTCTATCTAAAGTTAGTAGATTTTTTCACTGGTTTATATACGAAAGCGAAAAAAGAAACATACGAAGCGCACGGCTTAAAATTCGAATACGCAGCAATTAGAAGAAGCCATCTAACAAAGAAAATGCTGGAATGGGGACCTGGATTTACTATTTTTAAATGCCATCCGCTAACTGGCGAGGTTATTGGCGAGCCTTTGCGATTTGTGGTTGTTGATTATTTTAAGGATTATTTTCATCCACCATTTAGGGATAAGGTAGCTGTACATGAATACGGAGAAAGTCTAATAATAGGGCATAAAGAAGCAAACATACTAGAATGGGGCGTTGCAAAACTAGAAGGCATTCTTGGCCCATATCTAAATTGGATGGCAAGTTTATTCCCTACAAAACTTACTGATCTGGAGCAATGCTCAGCTGTTTATGATATAATGCCTGAAGAGGTTTATGCAAGCGCAAAGAAGCGTGCGGCTAATAGTGATGAGTGCAAACGTGTATTAGAGATTATGAAGGATTTTGGTTTTCCAGAAGAAGCACGGGTATTAATCGAAAGATACAAGGCGGCTGTTGATGAGATTGCCTCTAATATAGAAGGTTTGGGTAAAGAAGCACATGGTATTTTAAGAAATGGCGGATTTCACATACTTGAATTAAAATTTCTAATGGCGCATACAATGCAGTCACTTACTGCAAAAATAGTGGAAATGGACCTGCAAGCTGTAACGTCCACTGGCCATACCATAGATGGAAAATGGGAGCGATGGCGTGAACAATTAAACAAAGAATACTTGGACGGAGTCGGAAATACAGAAAGAGCTTATACAGAATTATTATTAAGAACTGAAGAAGAAAAAGAAAGAGAAAAAATCAAATTGGAAATAGAAAGGATTACCCCTCCACTTTCAAATTCCATACCGCTGCGCTTTATCTTCTCATTAGAAATTGCAAAGGCATTAAAAATAAAAAGAAAAGAAGAACCAAAAAATGCTAAGCAAACAGTAAGCCCATATTTAACAAAGGCAAGCATGCTCGCTAAAGGAACCTTAAGAATATGTGAATTAGAAGAAAGCGAAAAAGGAAAGAATGACAAAAAGGATGAAAATACTAGAATACCTTCGCACCATGCAGAACTAGTAAGATTTCATATTAAAGACCTGTTATTCAGGGCAATTATTGAGGCAACCGAAAGAGGTTTTAGCAGCCAATTATCTGAAAGACAAATAGAAACAAAATGGGCTAAAAAGATTGAAGAAACAGAAAAAGCATTTAAAGAAACTACTGGTAAAGAGCTGTTTACGCAAGAAGAAGCTAGAACTTGGAGAAATCCATCTAATGTTTTGAATTTATATAAGCAATTTTGTCTAAGACAAATGGAAGATGAAAAAGTAGTTAGATTCGCTAGATTTACCGGTCACTCTAGAGCTAGAATGAAAGCAGTAGCCTAATGATTTCCAATCATTGGCAAAGCTAGCGTTCTTACAAATATCTTAGGAACATGAATCTTTACAAATGGCGGTATGTCTTCAACTAAATCATGGCCAAAATCAGATAAATAATCAAATTCTTTATTATTAATAGTAACTAGCCAAGCATCTTCTTCAAAATAATCGCGCTTAACCAGCTTTGTAAAAGTATTAGATTCTTTTTTCAAAATGTGGTAGAGCAACTCTGGAATTTCTTTTTCTTTTTTCTCGTATTTTTCAACATCCCAATCTGCTTTAAAGCTAGAAATAGTATCTATATCATTTAGATTATTAGCAAAGTTAATCGGCTCAACTGATTCTAACATATTAGCTAGCGTATTTGTAGTTTTTATCTTTTTACGTATAGGGCTCTCTGGAAGTTGCATATTCTCACGATCGCCTTAAAATATTTAGATTACGCTATATTTAAATATGTGTCACTAAAATTCGCCTAAAGTTTTTTGTCCTGCCTTGCTCTGCAACTTCTCGACTTTAACCCCAATACGACGAATATCCTTAGCAATTTGAGATAGTAACTCTTTGTACAGCCCATGTACTATTCGCTTTATCTCATCTAAGTTATTTGTTGGCCTTTGCAATGTGCGCGATCTACTTATTGTTTGCAATTCCTCATCTATTGCAATTATTCCAACTGTTTCGCATAAGAGATCGCGATCTTTTAATTCACTGACTACGTCATTAATTAAATAATCAATATCACCTACAAACTCTTCAAAATCGCGCGAATTTCGTTTAAGTGTTGCAATCCTACTTATTTGTTTTTGATCTTGAATAATGCCGACTTCTGAATCATCTTCGCCTCGAGCTGCCCGAACAAGCCATGCGCCAATGTTCTTTCCGAATTTCTCTACAATATCAGTTGGATCATGATTTTTTAGATCAGAAACAGTTTTTACACTAAGTGTTTCCAAATATTCTTTTGTTTTCTTTCCAATACCTGGAATTTTATCAACATCCAAGTAGCCAAGAAAAGAATCGACTTCTTCTGGTTTTACTATTGTGAGCCCATCTGGCTTTTGAAAATCGCTAGCTATTTTTGCAACTAATTTATTTGGTGCTACGCCAATGCTGCAGGTAAGATTTAGTTTCTTTTTTATTTCCTTTTTGATTTCTTTTGCTAGCGCTTTCGCTTTAGCGAAGTTAGAATTTGTTTTTTTCGTTACATCCAAAAATGCTTCATCAATGCTCGCTGGTTCAAATTTATCTGCAAATTGTTCTAGAATTTCCATTGCTTTATAAGAAGTTTCTGCATAGAGTTGATGGTTTGCTGGAAGGAATAACGCTTCTATATCTTTAAGCATGCGCTTTGCATTTATTATTGGAATACCTGCCTTTACTCCAAATTTTCTTGCTAAATAATTACAGGTTGCAACTGCTCCACTCTCTGCGGTTCTACCAGAGAACATGCATACAACTATTGGCTTATTTTTTGCATTAGGCCTAACAGTTTCTTCTACCTGTGCGTAGAAATAATCGAAATCTATGTGAAGAATGATGCGCTGCATGGGTTAAATAAGAATAGATAAATATTTATTTTCCCTTTTTCTCAACTAATTTAGTCATACAAAAATTAGGACAGGTGTATGGCCCAAATGGCGGTGGATTAAACAAAATCAGCTTGCCATCTTTTTCTGCTGCATCTCGCGCAGATTTCGCTATCTCATCTGCATCTGATGCGCCAGAAGAAACTCCAAATATTACAACCTCTTTTTTGCATTTAGGGCAGTAAAGCATGTTTTCACCCAATCAAATTCAATGAATTTGCCAGTATCATAGAACCAAAAACAAGTGAAACAGTGTTAATTACCTTTATTAATGCGTTTAACGCTGGTCCAGCAGTATCCTTTAATGGATCGCCAACTGTATCGCCTACTATCGCAGCCTTATGTGCATCGCTTCCTTTTCCGCCATATAAGCCAGTTTCTATAAGCTTCTTAGCATTATCCCATGCTGCGCCTGCAGTTGTCATAAACAATGCTAATAGCAATCCACTAGCAATTGTTCCGGCAAGTAGTCCTGCGAGTGCCTGCGCACCAAACAAATAACCAACTAGCAAAGGAGTTGCAACTGCAATAACGCCAGGAATAACAAGCTCGCGCAATGCTGTTTTAGTTGATATATCGACGCATTTAGCATAATTTGGTTTTGCCTTTCCTTGCATTAAACCTTTTATTTCTTTAAACTGGCGGCGAACCTCGCGAACTATTTCATCTGCTGCGCGGCCAACTGCTTTCATAAGCATGCTGGAAAATAAAAATGGTAAAAGCGCGCCAATGAATAAACCAATTGTAGTTGCAGGCGCAAGCAGATTAACAGATTCTATATGCACTTCTTCTGCGAATGCAGCGAATAATGCAAGCGCACCAAGCGCTGCACCAGCAATTGCAAATCCTTTAGTAGTTGCCTTAGTTGTATTGCCTACTGCATCCAACTCATCAGTTATCTTACGCACGCTATTAGGCAAGCCGCTCATCTCAGCTATACCGCCAGCATTATCAGTAATTGGACCATATGCATCTATTGCAATAACTATTGCGCTAAGAGAAAGCATTGCTGCTGCTGCAAGCGCTGTGCCATAAATACCGCCAACATAATAAGATGATGCTAATGCAACAACAATAAGCAAAACAGGAAAAAGCGTACTTTGCATGCCTATTGCCAGACCAGAAATAAGATTTGTACCCGCGCCAGTCTGCGATTGCCTTGCAATCTCCTTAACAGGAGCATACTCTTTAGCAGTATAATATTCAGTTATCCAAAATATTAATGCAGTTACAAGCACGCCAATTATTATACTAACAAATAGATTATTCTGCACGCTAGCATCTATTCCTGAATAATTAAACAAGTATAAATAGGATAAAACAATCATAACAAATGCAGTTAATCCAATGCCTTTGTAAAATGCTCTCATGATATTTTTATCCTTTCCTACACGAACAGCGAAGCTGCCAGCAATACTAGATAGCACGCCAAGAGCTGCAATTGCTAATGGAAGATTAATGAATGTACTTTTATCACTGCCAAATAATGCAGCCCCTGTTGCACCTAGAAGCATTGCAGCAATAACAGTTACAACAAAACTTTCAAAAACATCAGCAGCCATACCAGCGCAATCGCCAACATTATCGCCAACATTATCTGCAATTACAGCAGGGTTTCTAGGATCATCTTCTGGAATGCCTTTTTCAACCTTGCCAACTAAATCCGCGCCAACATCAGCTGCTTTGGTATAAATGCCTCCGCCAACACGCGCGAACAAGCTAATAAGCGATGCGCCAAACCCATAACCAATAAGCGGTAATAAACTGCCAAATAAATAATAGAGTGTGCTTATACCAATTAAGCCTAAACCAGCAAGCGCCATACCAGTAACTGCACCGCCGCTAAATGATAATGACAATGCCTTTGCCAAACCAGTTTTTGCTGCTTCTGCTACACGTAAATTAGTGCGAACGCTAACCTGCATTCCTATATATCCTGCAAGCGCACTGGAAATTACGCCAACTAAAAATGCAATAGAGGTATTAAATCCAATAAAGAAATAGATCAATACTGCTACAATAAGAGCAATTACTGCAAGGTATTTATACTGCCTTGATAAAAATGCGTTTGCTCCCTCTTGAATCGCAGCGGCGATATTCTGCATCTTTTCATTTCCTTTTGATGCATTTAAAATTTTATAGACAAGCCACCCCGCATATAAAAGCGTTATAACACCTGCTAAGAATGCAAACAATACAATTTCCATCAATCCACCTCAATATATTACAATCTAAACAGAAAAGTCCATAGTGAATTGAAAGGATAATATTTATAAATATTTAGAATGGAAGTAAATTCAAAAGAGGTGATTATTAATGGGAGGAACATATTTACTAGGTGGAGCAGTGTTATTAATAGTTGCAGGTTCACTGCTATTCGTATGGCCTGAAACGTTTCAGCCAGCCGTATTAACAGTAGTTGCCGGTGGATTGGTACTTGGACTGGTATTTTTTGGATTGATATTTGTACTTGTAGCGATTGAAGATCTAAAAAGTGGTGCTCCTGCAAGCGAAGGACCAAAAGAAGAGAAAAAGAAGAGAAAATAATTTTTTTATTTTTTATTTTGAATGGCTGCGATATCTTCTGTAATATCAACAAGATCTAGTAGATAATCGCTAATTCTTAGACAACGCTCTAACGCAGGCCTTAAAGACAGGCCTGATTTTTTTATAATATTCTTAATTTCCTTTTGATAAGACGCTAATTTTAATATTGATGCTTCCTTGTTCTCAATCTGCATTAAATTTTCAAAAACTTCAGAGTATACATCTCTCAACTGAGTTATAGCGTTTAAAATCTGTTTGTTGTCACTAAGCTCTTGATAGAGCAATTCTGCATGATCTGAAATGCGCTCTAATGTCTTTGCCACTCTGGCTTTGCATACTGCAAGCGAAAGCTTTGTTGATTGAGTATTTATTGTTCTTAATGCCAAGGCAAAAAGCCGATCAATCTCTGTTTCTCTTCTGGAAACCTCTTTTTCCAAACCAAATTCCGTGGGGGTTGCGCTAGGGGGCTTGCCCCCTCCTGGCACCTGCAAGCTTCTGGTAACCAAAGAAAACATTGTAAGACTAATAGAGTGCATTCTTGTAAGAAGATCATCTATGCTAAATTCATCACCTTTGGAAAGAACGCTTAATATACCTTCATCGGCTTTTTCGTCAATGATTTCCAAGCCGCTTAGCTTTGATCTTGCATCCTCACATATGACTGCTGCGTCCTTGCCTTTTAATACGATTTTCTCATAACCTGCAAGATAAGCGGCAATTATCTTCTGAATGGTTCGATCTATACTAGAAGACTGGTGTATGGTGCAGCTGCTTTCACCTTTCTGGTACTTTACTGCAAGCGTCAGAGAACCGTCTTCGTTCTCTTGTATCATTACCTCTGTACCTCTATCAACATTGTTTAAACTTGCCCACTTTTTAGGCAACGAAACAATAAATGTGGATTCTCCAGTTTTTTGGATTCGACGGTATTCTTTCATAAAATCACTAAAAAAAGCTGGGGGTTGCGCTAGGGGGCTTGCCCCCTGGCACTATATAGATTTATATTAAACTATATTCTATATACGATAAGTATATAAATACTGCTTTCGGCATATAAACAGAGCAGAAAAGAAAAGGAGGTAAAAAAATGCAGTTATATAGGGCAAGAGAAGCAACTGATAAATATCTTAGGGATGTGGGTGTTAAAAACAGTTTCTCTTCAGTAAAATTTGTTCAGAGGGTAGGACAAACAGACAGATTTATGCAACCCCCAGAGAAGAGAATGAATTAAAATTCTAATTTTTAGTAAATTTATAATAAGACGCAATTATTATCAAGAATATTTCTATAGGCATTCTATATCTATAAGATGAAAACATGCTTACGAGCCCAGCACTAATTATAGTATATAAGAATAACAATGCTAAAAGCAGCAATAGATAATTATGCTTCTTTTCTTTTATCAGTTTTAATAAAGCGCTAGCAAAAAGGTAATACAAAATTAATTCATAAATAACTGAAAGCGCAAATAAAGCAAGATAAAGCGGACGTTCTGCAATTATGCTTACTATTTTACCAAAATCCAAGCCAATTTTGAATAACACTTCAGAGAAATGAACAACCTGTCCCTCTACGCCGAATGCAGATAGCACGTAGTTTGGCGTTGCTGGCGCGAAGAAAAGAATCACTGCTTTAACAAAATATTTAATATAAAGACCAAAGTTATCTAAAATAAACTTAGTCGCAATGGGCGCACCCTCATGCACTTTTTCATAAGGCAACCGATTACATTCAGTGTAATCCTTTACCTTATATTCATCTATAAATTTGCCCCATTTTTCCATATCAACATTATCATTTGCTAAAAATGTTGCTTGCCAGCAAAGTACATTAACTTCTGGTATAGCAGATATTATAAAATAACCAAGAACCTGCTGGTTTCTTATCATCCAAAGTGCTGGCAGTATAAGCGATGGTATAAATAATAAGAAGGCTGATTTCAAATTTCGATTTTTAGCAAATAGAACCAGTGCATATGTTAATGAAAAAAATATGCCAACAGGCCGGATTAAACTTAATATAGAAAAAAGAATGCCAACTGTAAGTTCTGATTTCTCATTTTTATATAAAGAACGAACAAAATAATAATTCGCAGTAATAAAAACAAAATTGAACAAACTCTCTGTGAGAATTTTAAATGAGAATAAGATCATTGTAGGATTCAATGCATAAAGCAAAGAGGCAAAAAACGCTGCCTTATTGCCAAAAACAGTATCAACAGTTTTATAAATAAAATATAGCGCTGCGCAATCAATTATTATTTGAATAAACGCAATAAAAGTATCGCTTAAAGAAAGAAAATAAAAAATACCTAAAAATATAGGATATCCTGGAGTTCTAGAAAAACTTGATAAACGTGCCTCCTCTTCTTTAAATAAAATATCGCCTTTTGCAAATGATTTTGCCATTACAGTATAGCTACCAGAATCGCCATCATAAAGCGCATTATTTGTTCCTAAAAATGCAATAGCTAGCAAGGGGATTATGCGAATAATAAATGCCAAAATAATAAGATGAAAAAGCCTTTTTTCCATAGATTATTAAGCCCTTAAACCTTCTAAAGCCTTTGCCACGCTTCTGTCCCTTCCACGCGTAGCGTAATATAATGAAACATCACTGGTTTCATCTGCAATTAATATGAATACCCTGCCTTCAGCATCACGAACACGGCCGCGTCTTTGCTGATAACTTATGCTGGTATGTGCTGGAGAATAGAATATCCCAGTATGCAATACTGGCAAATGCAATCCTTCTTCTGCAACGCTTGTTGCTACTAAGATGCGATATTTTCCAGCTTCAAAATCCGCGCGGACTCCTGATTGTCTTTTCTTAGTCATTCCACTGCTTCCTAAAAGTTCATGAGCACTAATCCCATGCTCATTTAAAAAATTGGCTAGTCGTCTCGCGTGTGCGTGCGTTTCTACAAATATTATTCCCTGCCTGTCATTGCTTGCTAATAAGCGCAATATAGCATCAGTTTTTGGATGATCTGATAGCGTTGCTGCTACACGAACACATTCTCTAAATCTTCCATCATCTCTTATAAGTTCTGCTGCTTTTGTTTTTCTATCTTCCAATATTTTTCCAGCAAACTCGTTGAATTCCTCGCTTCCAATGCGGGCAAGATAATCATAACACTTGGTAATCTTCCAAAGCGCTGCATGATATTTCATTGCATCAAAAATTGCGCGTTCTGATTCGCTAAGATCCCATGGCTTTTTTCCTCGCAAGCGCTTGCAAGCATCATCAACTATACTATGTCCATTTTCTAATTCCTCATGCAATGGCAAGCGAAATTTCGAAAAAGAATAATTTGCGGTTAAAGATCCTAATCTGGCTGTGCGAGCACTAGCGAGCATATTTCCAAAAATATCTCCTGCTATTCGAAATAAGAGTGTTAGCGCACGCTTTCTTTCATCCTCAAGGGTAACAAAAACCTTTATCTCAGCTGGTTTTCTTACATATTTTTCAGTATCTTTATCTGTTCTAATAAATACTGCATCAGCACCTATGCTTATTTGAAGCATTTCTAATAATGCTTGTAAGCGATCACCGCTTTCTGCAGGCGAGGCAGATAAACCAACACGATTTATGTTTACAGAGGCTAACATTGCGCCAAGCTTAGCATATGCATCATTGCCTTGCGTATGATGAACCTCATCTAATAATCCCAATTTAACGTCTTTTAGATCAAGCGCACCACTTGCTATGTCATTAACAAGCGTTTCTGGCGTGCCAATTATTAATCTAGCATTAGCATAAAATGATTTTTTATCTGCTGCACGTTCTCTGCTGTTTCCAATTGCAAGTACTACCTCATCTTCTTTTAATCTGATTCTTTCTTTTGCTTCTCTAAAATGCTGCTCGCAAAGTAATGTTTTTTCTGCTACGCAAATTACCTTACCTTGTTCTAAAACATCTGCTGCTAAATGAAATTCTACCTCTGTTTTCCCAGTATTAGTTGGCAATACTATTATAGCGCTTCCATGCTGTTTGGCAAACGCAATTGCTTCTATTTGATAATCGCGCAATGGTTCGCTGCGAGGGGCTAGTAGGCTACTGCTATTAGCTGGTGGCTGGTGGCTAGTGGCTGGCCTATCTATCAATGGTGGTGGAATAATTCGTGGTTGTACTGCTGGAGCTACGGCTGGGCTAAGTGCAAATAATGAAAGTTGGTTTGGATTAGCATGTCTTCGTGGCATATGAATACCTATTTACTAATAGACAAAATGTTAATATAATCACTCATTTGGGATTTAAATACCTTTCTATTTTCTACCACAGTACTAAAAAAATAAAGAAGGCTATGAATCTACCTGTTTCTTTATCTGCGCTATTTCCTCATGCAAAAAGAAGTTAAGCTTTCGCGGATCATGCTCTGCCTGGTTTTCAAGCTGCTTTAGTTGCTTTTTTAGTTGTAGTTTTTTAGCAGAAGGAAGCTTCTTTGATTTCTCAATTTTTGCCATGATTATGCTTAGAAAAATAAGGTTAATAAATATTTATTAAAAACTAGCTAAGAAGCAAGATTTAAATATAGGAAGTGTGATAAATAACTGATAAAAATGACTTTAGTATGTAGAACGTTTTACCATGGAAAGGCTATGGATAAAAGACCTAGAGCCTCCAGACAAGATGGTATATTTCTTGCAGCGGATCGCAGAATTGCTGAGGCTTACGCAGGCCCAGATGGCAAAGTCATAGCTACAAGAATTAAAGAAGAAGCTAAAGTGCTAGATGCATCAGGCACAGTTGAAAATGATAACTGGCACAGACCAGATATTACGGAATGGACCCGCTTTTTAGCAACTCTTTTTTAGATAGTTTTGATGGATTAGGACAAGATTCCAGATTATCTGACGTTTTAAGAGAGCTGGGCTATGAAGTTGTTTTAACTAGCGATCTTGAGGTAGGGATAATTGGAGATATCCTAAAAAGATTTGGAGAAGGCGCGGCGCATAGAGTTAGAAGAGCAATCGGTCGGCAAAAAGACGTACCCATAGCAATTGTATTAAAAAGAGATGCAATAGTCGAAGTACAAACGCTTTAAAAATAGTTATTGCTCCGTCCGTTCTATTACCCCAATATTATTTATAATCCCCCTTCAGCAGTTAGCCTGATTTGTTCATCTGGTGGAATCCCATATTCTATTATATCAACTGAGTCTGGAATGTTGCCACGTTTGTATCTCCACAATGGTGCACTATCCAAACGATAAAAGTGTTTCCAACTAGAGTATGTTGGAGCATAATCAATTCTCGTACAATGCCTGTTTTTAGCCAATGCTATTCCCTCTGCCAACATTACTTTTAGAGTATCAGTATACTTTCCATTCGTCCCCCAGACACATACTGACACAGTGCGATTGTAGAAGAAGCATTGGATTATTGAAACGACTTCACCATCTTTAATTATTGACCAGTATTCAGTTCGCGAGTCTTTATCAAGAATGTCGTAGCATCCTCTATCTTCAGAAACAAAATCTGATTTTTCTCCAAATATATTTATATTAAGATTTTCCAACTCTTTGAGCGTTCCTTGTTTTACGAATTCGTACTCTCCAAACTGTTTGTAAGATCTCTTAAAATTTTTCTGATGCTTCTTGGAAAAGCGTTTGATATAATCTTCTATGTTGTTTATGTTAGTGAGATTGATGAAGAATTGTGGGCAGACACCTTCTGTGCAACCATCGAACTTGTCAATTAGGAAATCAAAATATATGTTTTCAGGAATCTCTCTAGTTGTTTTCATAAACTCAGGATCGAAAGTGATGTAATTCTTCTCTACACTTATCCCACCAAGGATTGAATAGAAATTATTTTCAGGTTCAGATTGTAATGGAAAGAAATTTTTTCCATCATATAAAATAAGTGGTCTGTAGTCATATTCTTTACATATTGCTACTCGAATGTCCCAATCGTCAGTCCATACCTGCTTTTCAGGAACAAAGCTGTCCCAGATAGGTTTCGCTTCTTCTAGAGTTAGTTCACGCATCATAAGTTCATCTTTGTTAAGAAGAGGTAAAAAATAGATATGCTCCGTCCGTTCTATTAGCTCTGGACTAATAATCCGTTTATTTCGTACAACATCCAGCATGTTTATGCAAGATATTGCAGATGACATATTTAAAGATTAGCAAAGCTTACTCGCTTCTTCCAAGCTCTGTTAGAGGCTACAATAATGTTACTATTTATAATTATATGTGTATATAATATTATTATGAATACCTTCATAAAAAACGTTTCATTAAGTTGTGAAAAGCAACACAAAAGACCAATAACTAGAGTTTTGTCCTACAGAGAGATAGCAGATCGAATAAGTGGAGAAGTATGCTTTGATATTAAAAGTGGTTTCTCGGGCAGTGGGGTTGATGCTCTAGATGCTCCAATAAAATTATTTTTAGGAAAGTGGGCAACTCGGTATTCTGATGTGTTTACAAAATATCAAGAACATATTGAACAGCGTGAAGAACTTAGTGATTATAAAAATGTAAGAAATGGTGCATTATTCGGCATAGGTGCAGGAGTTGGAGTAGGCGTAGCAATAGACGGCTATAGCAGCTATACTAGAACGAGCGGAATTGGTTGGGAGATTAGCGCACGTGCGTTACCGGCGCTTATTGAAGCATTTGGAATTTTCGCGCCTTTTTGGAAAAGGATTATAAGATCAGCTAAATACAAAGCTGGCTTAACAGAAGAGAAACCAGAATCACTAAGATCAACTGAAATTTGGGCGCTGTGGCAATTAGCTGGTCCAGTTATTGGAACAGCTATGCTTGTACTTGGGGAGAAATATAGTTGGAATGCTAATCCAACCTACAAAGCATTGGCAGTAGTAACACTTAATACTGGAAACAATGTGCTAGGAGCATTTGGAACATTATGGAACTTATATAAAGATGCTAGAGCTATTACAACATCAAATAAAGATTACCCAAATAGAAGTTTATATAAAAGATTGTGGAAATCAAGAAAAGATGATTTTTATTTGGCATTATGTAATTTTATGATGGATAAATTTCAATCTTCTAATGCAGTGGTTGCAGCTTCTTGGTATAGCACAGAACAAATTCTAAGAAATTACGAAATTGCAGCAGAAAACGTTTCGTTCGGAGGATCAAATTTCGGAGGCAAAACACTTGCATCACTTGAATCAGGATTATTAAGTTGTGATACACCAGTAGCTGCATGGATAGCAATGATAAGACTGAAGGCACAGTTAGCTGCAAAGATAAAGGAATTAACAAGTATAACATATCTTGATGAATTTTATGTAAGCGCAAAATGATATATTGTCTAGATTGCAGATTCTGTTTACTTTACATAAAAGTAAATTTTATTTTCTATTTTTCTTTCCAAATCTGTCCAGCACAGCGATTTCTTTTTTGCTAAATCCATCTTTAATAAATTGTTCAACTATCTGATCATGGGTAAACCCTTCCTTCAAACGATGTTCGTAAACATCATGGAGAATATCCTTCTTATCACGATTTTTCAGCCATGAAAGTATAGGCGCCCGTATCTGATATTTCTCAAAAAGTTCTAGCAATCGGTTATACAGATGACCTTCGATTTTCAGATGCTCTTTCTGCGAAGCACATTCCTCTTTGATTGTGTTCCAGTTAAAATTTCGTCTATCTGCATTTATCAATAGTGAGATGTCGTCTATATCTCGTGGCCTTTCTGTTATTCCCTTGAATAGTGCAATATCTTCGTTTGAAATCAGGAAAACCTCCAGATTGCCCATTTTATCATACCTTGAGGAGCGTTTAACCATTTCATCAGAGAGGCTGAGCATATTGCAGACTTTCATATGGAATAGATCAAAACCTGCCCGTTCTGTATGCCTTAGAATTGAGGAAGCACCTAACTGATCATATTCCACTTGCGTCTTCAGAGTTCTTTCATATCCTATTGCTATTAGTTCATTCTCAAAGAGATTAAGATCATCTAGCGAAGTGAATATGATATCAACGTCTTTTGTAAATTCTTTGAGATCCTTAAGAGACATTGCACAACCGCCAATCAGATAAATCGAAACTGTTCGAGACAGACGTTTGCCCACTGCACTTAAGTCGTTTATCAGGTCTTCTTTTCGGTATAGTTTAACCTCTTTCATAATCTCGCCTCAACTCAATATACTCTTGCGGTAATGGTTTTTTACTAAGGAATTCAAAAATTGAAGTCACCTCCTTCTCAACTCTAAAAATGGCGGGTAAGTTTTTCAGTTTTTTTAGAGTCAACTTATTCAAGTCGGCAAAAAGTTTGCAGTAAAGCATATACCGTTCATCATTGATTGAAAAGACAAGCGCATGTACAAATACTTCTTCTCTTGTAACCTCTGTTTTATTTACAAAATAATTATCACTTGTCAGAATGAGACCAATGCCATATCTGTGGAATAGGCTAAATGCAGTATGAACAAAATCAGGTAATTCTGATTGAGCGGATTTAAGGAGAACACGATTACCGAAGGCAAGAATCCTCTTCCAGGTTATCTTTTGACCCTGAAGTCTCTCGACAAAACACGCAAAAAATGACGAATAAAGCTCTTTGATTTTAGGTAAGAACTCATCACGTATTTTATAAATACTTTTCTTGGGTTGGTATACGAGCAAGTCTCTTTGAAAGCTATTCAATATTCTTTTTATTGTAGGCACAGAATATCCGGTAATGAGATTTAATTTTTTAACCGTGTCATAGCTTTCAAGGATTTGAAAAAGAACGTTAAGCCTTTTTCCTTCAAGTGATTCTGCCAGATTATCTCTGGAGTTACCTACTAAGAGTTTGCTTAAGGTAATTTTCATCGTTGAGTCTAATGAAAGTTGCTGTTTTCTTCCTCTGTCTTTTATTATTTTAAATTCCTCGAGTTTATCTAAGGCTTCCGAGATGCGATTTAAGCGAAGGCTTGATTCTCTAGCGATTTGAGCAGCTGTTCCAGAGTTATAACTGAGAGTAAGTAGTATTATCCATGCGTTTTTTGACAACTCTGGAAAAATCTTCATAGTATCAATTTACGTAAGTTATATTTAAATAACTTCCGTTTTTTGATACGAAAAACTAAAATGCTCCGTCCGGGATTCCGCCTTTTAGGAAAAGGCGGCCCAAAACCGCCAATAAAGGTCATTCTCCTAAAATTTTGAACCCGGGTTACAGGATTGAAAGTCCTGCATCCTTGGCCGGGATGTCCGTCTTTTGACAAGTTTTTTCTCAGGGCTTTTGCGTCGTTTTTGCCCTTGGAGCAACATATATCAAAAAAGACACTAGATTAACGGAGCAAACATATATTTCCAATATCTTCATGCCTCACTACATGAAGCTTTCTAACGATTAGAAATAACCTTAAGAAAAGGTAGATAATCATTTCTTCAGAACATTTAAAATATCTTTATGTATCTCATCCACACTGCGCATCGCATCAACCTTATGCCACTCTGCTAAAAATTTATCTTCATATAGCTTAAGAAAATTCTTACGAACGCTTTCTAAATAAGTGGCATTTTCCTCATAGCGATCAAGCTTTTTCTGTTTTATTTTGCGAGTTTGCGCAGTCTTCGAATCTATATCAAGTAGTACTACCTTATCTGGCTTAATAAAATCAATTTCGCTTACGATCTTTTTTGCCTTTTGGTAAGTAATACTATCTAGCTCGTAGGCGATAGTGGAAAAAACATAGCGGTCAACAAAAACATATTCATAATGCGCTAAAGCAACGCTTAACTTTTGCTGCTCATTTGCAATATCAGCAAGAAACAAAAGAAAAAGCGCCTTGCGATCTATTTCTATTTTTTTGTTTAAATAAGCATCGAGAATTGAAAATGAATGAGTAGGGTATTTGAAAACAGTGCAGTTAAATTTTGACCTTAATAAATCTATTTGCGTACCCTTCCCGCTAGCATCGAGCCCTTCAAATATTATAAGCTTGCCCATGCAAATAATTCATATATACAGAATTAAAAGAGTAACTGTCGGAAAGGTTATATGACAGAAAACATATTTATTGGTAAAGGACTAGAAAAAGAGAAAATAATAGATATCGAGGTTAATCTTCCGCTAAAGACTCTTAATTTGCATGGTATGGTTGGTGGTAGCACTGGTACAGGCAAATCACGTGCAATACAAGTTATTGTAGAAAAGCTCGCAGAACAAGGCATTCCGGTTTTGTTAGGAGATTTAAAAGGGGATATTTCTGGTTTCGCATTTCCAAACAATTCGGAAAAAGCGCTCGAGCGAGCTAAAAAAATGAAACTAAGCTACACACCAGAAGGATTCGAAACTAATTATTGGTCTGTTTCGCAACGCTTTGTTCCATTTCGGTTAAGGTTAAGTGATATTGATCCTGTGTTAATTTCAAGAATATTAAAATTAAATTCAACTCAAGAAAGTAATCTGAGGATATCGTATTTATATGCAAAGGCAAAGGATATCGCATTAACTGATTTGATTGATTTAAAAAATCTATTAGAATTTATTGCAAAAACACCTGGTGCAATAGAAGGCGCGCATGCTAGCAGTATAAACATTATTCTAAGACAGGTAAAAATAGCAATAGGAGAAGGTATGAACGAATTTTTTGGTGAACCTGCTGTGCAAATAGAAGACTTAATGCAAGGAATTAATGTAATTAATTTATCTGATTGGCGTAGGCGAAGCGATATTCTGGCGATATTAATGTCTTTTGTAATATACAGGCTATTCAATGAATTGCCTGATGTTGGAGATGTTAGCAAGCCAAAATTAATTGTATTTATTGATGAGGCACACTATTTGTTTCAGGATGCAAATCCAAATCTTGTAAATTTAATAATAACCATCCTTAAGCAAATCCGCAGCAAAGGTGTTGGTGTTTTTTTCAGCTCGCAAAACCCAGAGGACATTCCTGAAAAGATCCTTGAGCAGTTAGGCTGCAAGATAGAGTTTGCATTGCGCGCATTTACAAAAAATGAGCTTGCTGATATCCGGGGGATTGCAAATGCATTCCCTCCGTCAGAAGAATACGATTTAGAAAAGGAAATTCCTATGCTTGGAAATGGTATTGCATTTGTTTCTGCGCTTGACGAAACTGGTAGACCATTTAACCCAGTAAAAACAATGATTGCTCCACCAAGAAGCTTTATGGATGTTGCAAGTGATGAGCAGGTTAAATCAAAAATAAACCAAACGCTGCTTTCAAAATATTACGAAAAAACTGAATGGAGGAGAACTGAGTTTGTTGGCGGACCTGCAATACGCAAACTGCCACTAGAGAGAAGAACATATTGGGATGAAAGTACTAGACAAAACATAGCGCACGATAAAAAGGTCACTAGGCAGGTCAATCAATCATGGAATAGATTGAAATGGGTTGCAATATTCCTTCTGTTTATTCTGCTTGTAGTGATAATAATAGTCTTATTGATAAAATGAAACTAACAAATAAATATAAAGCTTGGGCTACAAGATATTATGGTGCAATAAATGGATTTGATATCGATTAGAGACCTAGAGAAAAAAGAAATTGAAAAAATTTTGGATTTAGCTGAAGATATGGCTAAAGGAAAAGCAAAAAGAAAATACGATAAGATAATTGCAACACTATTTTTTGAACCTAGTACTCGTACACGATTAAGTTTTCAATCAGCAGCCTTGCGCTTAGGCATGAATTATATAGATTTCACGCCAGAAACAAGCTCAATAAAAAAAGGAGAAACATTTTTGGATACTGTCAAGGTGATCAGTGGTTATGCTGATATACTTGTTATAAGACATCCAAAGGAAGGCGCGGCGAGATTAGCCGCTGACGTAGTTAATACACCTGTAATAAATGGAGGTGATGGGGGAAACCAACATCCTACCCAGGCGTTAATCGATTTATTTACAATAAGAAAAACAAAGGGAAAAATAGCGAATATGAATATTTCATTAGCCGGAGATTTAAGACATGCAAGAACCATGCAATCACTTGTTTATGCACTCGCAATGTTTGGTGCAAAAATTACTTTAATCTCGCCAAAAGGTCTGGAATTAGAACCAAAACTGGTAAAGGAAATAGAAGAAAAATTCGAGGCAAAAATAAAAACAAAAAGCGATCTCAGCTTTGAAGATGCTGATGTATTATATATTTGTAGAATTCAGGAAGAAAGATTTGCGGACCCATATGAAGCCAAAAGAGTCAAAGAACAATTTATGCTAAATATGGGGCATCTCCAAAATGCAAAAAAGGACATTGTAATACTAAGTCCACTCCCAAAAATAAATGAAATTTCTGAAGAAGTAGACACAAGCGATAAAGCAAGATATTTCGAACAAGCGCATTACGGCATACCAGTAAGAATGGCTATTATAGATTACGTGCTAAGTAATTGATTGGTTGTGGATTTGCGGTCATGAGTTTCTGTTACATAAGAAATATATAAAACGGCCGACGCGACCATAAAGAAAATAGGGGTATCGCGTCACTAAAGGCTTCATAAGTAAAACGATGGCTTCGTAAGAAGGAGACAAGCTTGTCACAAAGTGACAAGATGCCTATTGTTGCAATGCAACAATTAGGAAATAGGGGGAAGACACAGATGTTAAATGTAGAACCAATAGAAAATGGAACAGTGATAGACCATATTCGTGCAGGAAAAGGAAAAAAAGTAGTTGAGATGCTTGGTATAGATAAGAACAGTGCTGGCCGCGTTGCCTTGGTTATGAATGTACCGAGCAAAAGATTAAACAAGAAGGACATAGTAAAAATAGAAGGCACTTTCTTAAATGAGGAACAAACTAATTTGGTTGCCTTGATGGCCCCGCAATCTACTATAAACATAATAAAAAACGGGAAAGTAGTAGAGAAAAGAGAGGTGGAAATACCAAACCTACTAAAGAAAGTGGGAATTTGCCCAAATCCGAATTGTATATGTAACACGGAGCATGCAGAGAGAATATTTAGCAAAGAAGAACAAGGATTTCGCTGTCACTACTGTGAACGAAACTTTAAAGCTGATGAATTGGTGAGATAGGTATTTGGCGATGAGCATGGGGGGTATAGCATGGGTTTTAAAGAATGGATAATACCACAGGATAAGATATTTTTCGAGCTATTTGCAAAACAATCTGAAAATCTAGCGGAAGCTTCAAAGGTATTTTCTGAGTTAATGATAAATTTTTCAAAGATCGAAGAAAAAAGAAAAAAAATTAAAGATTTAGAACATAATGGTGATACCATTGTTCATGATATATACTACAGACTAAACCAAACACTGGTTACACCACTAGATCACGAAGACATAAGTAGATTAACAAGCTTTTATGATGATGTACTCGATTATATATTCGCTACAGTAAACAGAATTTACTTATATAAAATAAAGAAGCCGACACCTACTATGAAGGAATTCGCAAAGATAATTGCTGAGCAAGTTAAACACATAAATGATGCAATGAATGATATAAAGGACCTTAAAAAAGAGGATATGGAAAAAAACTGCATAGAAATACACAAGCTGGAGAACGCTGCTGATGATCTGTTATATACTGAGATATCAAAGTTATTTGAACTAAAGAACCCAATAGAGATAATAAAACTAAAAGAAATTTACGAATATTTAGAGATAATAACAGATAAATGTGAAGACGTAAGCAATGTAATTTTAGATATTAGATTGAAGTACTCATAAGGTTAGGCAATGATAGAAATAGTATTTTTAATCGCGGTTGCACTAGTGCTATTTTGGACTTTTTGGAGTGGTTTTAGCGACGCATCAAATGCAATTACAACAGTTGTTGCAACACGCGTGCTTACGCCAATGCAAGCAGTTATGCTCGCTGCCTTTGGGAATTTGATTGGGATGTTTTTAGGTGAGGCAGTAGCTGCAACAATTGGAAAAGGATTAATAGATCCAACAGTAGTTTCTGGATTTTTAGTAATTGCCGCGATACTCGGCGGCATGGTTTGGGAAATAATAACTTATAGAAGGGGGATACCGATATCAGAAACCCAAGTACTAATAGGCACATTAATCGGTGGGGCGATTGCTGCACGTGGTATAGAAGTAGTTAAATGGGAGAATGTATTAGGAAAAACACTCATACCGATGGCTATTGCACCACTGATTGCGTTTATTGGAGTTATAATATTTGTTGCGATTATATTGAGGGTTATTAGGAATGTACCACAACACATATCAAATATATATTTTAAAAAATTACAAGTACTCTCTTCATTATTCTTTTCTATATCTCATGGCGCAAATGATGGGCAAAAATCAACTGGATTGTTGATTGCGATGTTTATATTTTACAATATGGCAACACCAGGTGAAGCAATTCCTTTTTGGTTAAAGTTAGTTACATTCTTAGCACTTTCATTTGGCACGCTATTTGGTGGTTGGCGCATTGTTAAGACAATGGGTTTTAAACTTGCAAGAATAAAGCCATGGCAAGGATTTGCTGCAGAAACGAGCGCTGCGCTTGTTGTTGCTGGTGCATCTGCAATTGGCTCACCGTTAAGTACATCACAAACTGTTTCAGGATCAATAATAGGCGTAAGCGCTGCAAAGGGAGGTCACGCAATGCGTGCTAGCGTATTACGCGAGATTCTTATTGGTTGGGTATTAACAATTCCTGTATCTATTTTGCTTGGATTCCTAGCTTACAAAATTGGTGCACTAGTATTGGGTTTTTAAACTTTAATTTGGTCTTCTTAATATGGTTCTTGCATTGATATTTGCGTTTTTGATGGGTGCTGCGATTATTGTTTTAGTAACGTATTTATACAAAAATCAAAGGCTTGGTTTGCCGCTTATTAATAAAGATGTTATTTTATCTGCTTTGCTAGTTGTTGTATTACTATTTCTTACATTGCAGCAATACATTATAGCTATCTTATTATTTGCAGCAGGTGGATTACTATTTTTGTATTTTGTTAAAAAGAAACATGTCGATGAATTTACTACTCAGAAACTAGAACAAGAAAGAAGGGTAGAAAACAAACAATTAGAAAAACCAGTTGTTTTTGGAAAAGTAACAAAGAAACTATCAAAAAAGAAAGTTAGAAAATAGTTTAGGGTGCCTCTTGTTCTTCTCCTAATAAACTAGTTGGTTCTGGGTCAATGTATCTGCGAATTCTTATCCAGTCATATGTAGAAGGGGATACGTCTTCTGCGATAAATGGATGAAGAGGGATGACACCTGTAGGAATATCAGTAACAGAACTTACTATATTACCGCTGTCATCATATCCATAAGCTAAATCATCTCTAATTATTGCTACTCCACCTATTACAAATCTTCCTGCAACCCTA
>JAGVWJ010000054.1:4530-6907 GCA_018304385.1 Microcaldota archaeon | reverse complement strand
TAGAATGTCTGCAGCATAATCTTTGCCTAGGGGCAATTGCATTAATGCAACTATTATATATTTTTCATTAGCAGCATTTATCGCATCATTTACGTTTTCCTTTATATTTGATTTTGGAAATTTGTATTGCTCGCCGCGCGCTATTTTTCTATCGCTCCATTCTTCATATTGAAGCGCGGCAACAGTTTTTTCATCCTTAACCAAGATTGCATTGCCATCTGCGAACATTTCAAAAATCAGTTGTGCATTATTAAAACTAAAGACTATTACCCGATCATTATTATGCTGATAAACATCCTTTAAGCGCGCATTTTCTAACTCTTTTCTTAATATTTTTGCAAATTGCGAAAGCTCGCCTTCCTCAATGTATTTTGTAATATGCAACCGCTTGCCTGGTTCGCAGATGATATCAATACCACCAATCCTAATTCGTAGCAAGCTATCGCTAGGTGAATAAGCGTTTTCAAAATGCTTGCCAATGAGTGTTTGTAATTCTCTAATTACAAAGGCATATTCTATATTGTTCATTGATCGCATGACATATTTTTAAAATATTCTAATTATTAATCTTTCATGCGGCATATATTGATTGTTTTTGTGCTATTTTCGATTTTATTTAGTGCGGGCTGTGTTAAGTCAAGCGATACTAAAATCAATAATGAAGTTAATATTACCCAACCGACATCCATAACCTTTGTTAAAGCTTTACCCAACCGACATCCATAACCTTTGTTAAAGCTTCAGGAACATGTACTTTTTCAAATGCTGGGTTTAGTTGTACTCCTCCAGAACCTAAAATTTATGCAGTAGATGATAAAGTTAATTTGGTTGTGAACGTTACCAATTACCAAGGTCAAAACGTTAATATAAAAAAGATTTTTTGTACTGATCTTAAACCAACTGAAGTAGATCAAAACTTTGGAGAAGATAAAATAGAATCCTTAGGAAATGGCGATACTAAAGAATTTGATGTTAGGTGCTGGAAAGATAAGGTCAATTCAGACCAAATCCTAATTGCTCCAGGTAGCGAGTTTGCAGGCTATCTTTATGTTTGGTACCTTTTTGATAACGATCCAAAAACCTCCAGATACAGATTAGCTCCTGCCAGTATTACTGGCATTGTTCGAGAAAAGTAGTTTGCAATTATCAGCCGTATACTATAATAGCTTGAATTCCATTAATAATCACGCCTATCGCTAAGTTTAATAGTACATAAAATAAGGTTCCCATAAGCGCTAAATCTTTATCTAGTTTTACAAATTCTTTAAAGCCCGTATTTAGCAGGCTGATAACGTATATGGTAAATAAAAGCGGTACTAATAGCCCACCAAATTCTAAAGCATCCCATAACAGGGTCACTATGCCAGTTATGAATGGCCATGTTATTCCAGGGATAGTTGCAGTTGTTAACATAAGTTGTGCTACATTATCATCGCTCGGTATCTGCGATTTACTTCTTAATCTAAGTATAGCTGCTATAACCTTTATTACTCCTATGGTCCAAAGCTCTGCAATTATTAATATAATAAGCATTCTTTTTTCTGGTATTGGTCTGAATAAAATATTATATATCAGCATAGAGAGGATTGTTACTAATGCAATGTAAACAATCATTGTTAAAATCGAAACGCGCTCTGGTTTGACATTTGAAAAGCTTTTTGGGCTTAAGAAAACTTTTAGAGCATCAGTGAAGATGGTTATAATACTCATAAACTTAATTAATTGGGAATATTATTAAATATTCTCCATTCCTTATTTTCAGCATGGCAGACATCTACGCAGCATTAGCAGCAACGCTTTCAAAAGAAGAAATTGAAAAAGAGGTAGAGAAAAAGATTGCTGATTTTCATGGCTTGCTTACGCGCGAGGTAGCATTAAAGCTTATTGCAAAAGAACGTGGTCTATATAAAGAGGAAGAGCAAATACTGAAAATCAAAGAGATAAAACCAAGCATGCGCAGGCTAACAATTTCTGGAAAAATAATTGCAATAGATAAAGAAAAATCATATCAATCTGGTAAGCGCGCACGGTCAATTATTATTAAAGATGACACTGGTCATGTTTCTGTTACTCTATGGAATCAGGATATTCAAATTATCTCAAAACTCAAGATAGGAGACGAAATACTAGTAAAAAATGCATATGAAAAAATAGGTAACTTGAGCTTAGGCTACAAGGGCACAATTGAAATAATTAATACAGTGCCATATACGCCTTTAGCAGAGCTTATAGAAGGCCCAGTAAATGTTCGCGCATTTATTAGCGCAGTGGGTGAGAAAAAAGAGTATGAAAAAAACAATAGAAAATTCACTTATATATCTTTTAGTATAAACGATTCAATCAGTGAGCAAAAATGTGTGCTTTGGAGCATACCTGA
>JAGVWJ010000054.1:0-4470 GCA_018304385.1 Microcaldota archaeon | reverse complement strand
TGCGTATAGACAATAATAAACTTGTTTTTATTGTTGATAATAGGACTTTAACATTTAATCGCGAAAACGCATTAAAACTTTTGGATACAAGTGTAAGCGATGATATTAATTTGGAGACTATTGTAACTCTTAAAAAGGAATCTCTATTAAATAAGAATATATACATTCGCTGTAAAGAAGAGAATGGAGAGTATGTAATTTTAGAGTGATTTTATGACTAGTATACCTTTGAAAGTTGCAGATCTGCTTGAACAGCAGAAAAGCGTTCAAGTCTCCGCAACTTTCGTTAGATATTATTGGTGATGTTATGACAGGAATCCCTTTGAAAGTTGCAGAAGCATTCCAAAATGATATTGGCCGTGGCATTGTACGCATAGACTCAAAAGCAAAGAATTCCACAGCTGTTTCTACTGGAGATATCGTTCTATTAAGAGGAAAAAAGGCAGCGCTAGCTATTGTGTGGCAGGCACATCCTGATGATGAAGGCTTAGATATGATTCGCATGGATGGAATCTTGCGACAAAACGCAGGCGTAGGTCTAGGTGACAAGGTTTTTATTGAGCCTGCAGAGGTAAAAGAGGCAAAAAAAATAGTGCTTGCGCCAAAAGAACCTATGCGTTATTCAATGGGTTTTGATCAATATGTAAAGAAGCGATTGGTTGGCAAACCAGTTTTAAAAGGAAATTTATTGCCTGTTGGTATATTCGGAACATAAATTCCGCTAATTGTTTCACAAGTATTCCCTCAAGGTCCTATTATCATAACAGAAGAAACCGAAGTGCGGATAAAGAGCGAACCAGTAAAAGATCTGACATCTATTCCAAACGTCACATATGATGATGTAGGTGGATTAAAGCAGGTTATGTTAAAGGTGCGAGAAATGGTTGAATTGCCTCTGCGTCATCCAGAGATTTTCGAGCGCTTGGGCATTGATCCGCCAAAAGGTATTCTGCTTTATGGTCCGCCAGGTACAGGTAAAACATTATTAGCAAAGGCAGTTGCAAATGAAAGCGATGCAAACTTCTATTACATAGGCGGACCAGAAGTAGTAAGCAAATACGTTGGCGAGAGCGAAGAACGCTTACGCAAGCTTTTCAGAGAGGCAGAAGAAAACTCTCCAAGTATATTATTTATAGATGAATTAGATTCTATTGCACCAAAAAGAGAAGAGGTATTTGGAGAAGTAGAAAAAAGGTTAGTTTCCCAACTTTTAACACTAATGGATGGACTTAAATCCCGCGGAGAGATTATAGTTATTGGCGCAACCAATCGTCCAGATGCATTAGATCCAGCATTGCGCAGGCCAGGCAGATTTGATCGTGAAATAGAAATAGGTGTACCAGATCGCAATGGTAGAAAAGAAATATTACAAATAAAAGTTAGAACAATGCCACTCAATAATGATGTTGATTTGGATGAACTCGCATCTATTACGCATGGATATACAGGTGCAGATATTTCTTTCCTTACCAAAGAGGCAGCATTAAAATCGCTTCGCAGAATATTGCCAGAAGTAAATCTAGAAGAAGAGTTTATTCCACCAGAAATTTTAGATAAGATATCAATAACAAGAAATGATTTCTTTGATGCGCTTCGTGAAATACAACCAAGCGCTTTGCGCGAAGTGTACGTAGAACGACCAACTACTAGATGGGAAGATATTGGTGGCTTAGAACAAGTAAAACGCGAAATACAAGAGGCAGTAGAGCTTCCACTTAAAAAACCAGAGCTTTTTGAGCGCATTGGCATTCGTCCAATAAAAGGTATTCTGCTTTATGGCCCACCTGGAACAGGTAAAACATTATTAGCTAAAGCAGCTGCAAATGAGACAGAAGCAAACTTTATTGCGATTAGCGGTGCGCAAGTGCTTAGTAAATGGGTAGGGGATAGTGAAAAATCAGTCCGCGATATTTTCAAAAAAGCAAGAACAGCAGCGCCTTGCGTATTATTTATAGATGAAATTGATGCTATTGCGCCCATTCGTGGTGGTAATGAAGGTCATCGCGTTACAGAGCGCGTAGTAGATACATTGTTAACAGAAATGGATGGCATGAAGAATCTAAAGCACGTGGTTATTATAGGGGCAACTAATAGACCAGATATACTAGATCCAGCGCTCTTGCGCGCAGGCAGATTTGATCGCGTTATTGAAGTAGGATTGCCAGATGAGATAACTAGATTACATGTATTGAAAATACATACAAAAAAAATGCCAATTGAAAAGGATGTTGATCTCAAGGACCTTGCAAAGATTACAGAATCTTATACTGGTGCTGATTTAGAGAATCTATGCAGAGAAGCAGGTATGTCAGCTATTCGCGAGGCAGCCAAAAAGGTCAGCAATCAGCATTTTGCATATGCGCTTAAGAATATTTTACCATCACTGAGAAAAGATGATATTGAAAGTGTTGAGAAATTTAAGGCAACTGTTGCAAATATGTATAGGTGATTGCATTGGGCATTGAGCCTTGAGCAATGAGCCACGCGTTTCGTTCGTTGGCTCACCGCTGACTGCTCAAGGCCCATGGCAGGAATAAATATGAAACTCTTCCTATTCTTTAAATTATTTTTAATTTCTCTTGCAATTTCTTTAGCAGCATTTGCGCTAACACCGAATGCAGGCCTTATGTTTCTAGCTAAGGCAATTGCGCTTGGAACTGGATTAAGTATTGTACTTTCTTTAGTTTACCCAGAGCTTCGTGGCGTTAAGCAAGGGGATGTTGTTGCAGTTGTCATTTCTAATAATATCCCATCTTTATTTGGCCGTGTTGGTAAGGCTATTTCTAATGCTAGAAAAAACAATGAATTACGCGTACGCTTTGATAATGGAGAAGAAGCAGTTGGCATTGTTGAAAGTTACTCTGGTTTGTTTTCACCACCAAAGGTTAGAATTATTTATGAAGAGAAGATTGTAGAATAGGAGTTATCTTATTATGGATTTTGATAAACACATTCATTTTTATGTAGAAGAAGAAGAGGCAAAGCAGATTCTAATCTGTGTTATTGCAATATCACTTGCATTTACTATTGTTTATGCTGGCTTGAATGCAGCAGTTAAGCATCCGAAATCATTTTTATTTTTCACTGCACTATCTGTTGTTACTGTTGGCAGCGGATTCATATTACATGAAATGGCGCATAAATTAGTAGCTATTTACTATGGCGCATATGCACGCTTTCAGATGTGGGTTCAAGGATTAATGATAATGTTTATTACTTCTTTTTTTGGATTTTTGTTTGCAGCCCCAGGTGCAGTTTATATATACTCGCCAAGGATAACAAAAAAAGAAAATGGGTTAATCTCTATTGTCGGCCCTATCGTAAATATTGTTATTGCCTTGGTTTTTTTAGGATTAGAAAATATTAGACCAGTAAAATTTTTCTTTCCATTTTTTGGAGAGCCATTACATGTTTGGGATTTTGGTGCAAAAATAAATATTGTTCTTGCATTATTTAACATGCTTCCAATGTTTCCTTTAGATGGAAGCAAGGTTTTTGTTTGGAATAAGATTATTTGGTTTGGTTTTATTGTTTTATCATTAGGATTTGGTTATTTTGTTTTTCAATCTATTGATATTGTAGTTATGTGGGGTATTCTTTTATTAGTTTCACTGATTATGTCTAGAGCTTTTATTAGATGATCAATATGCAATGGAAGTTTAAATCTGATGGGAAATCTCCTGCAAGAATGGGTCTTTATAGAACAACATTAGACAGCGCATTTTTGGCAATGGATAAGGCAATGCCTTTTCATTCTAAATTTAAAGTTGGATGCGTAATAGCAAGAGTAAGCGCTTCTGGTGAGACAGCTTTTTATCAAGGTAGTAATTTTGAATATGGCGCAGGCTATAAAAAAGCAAAGGCAAGCGCAGTGCATGCAGAAATATCTACTGTTGATAAGGTGCGAGGCGAGCTGCGCGATGGTGATAAAATAGTAATTGCAACAATTGGAGATGCACCAAACGTTGTAACACCTTGCGGCCATTGTTTAGATATACTTAGAACATTTTTTCCATTAAATACAGAAATTCTTGTTGCAAATGCAAGCGGCTCGGTAGAGATTTTAAAATTGCTAGATCTATTTCCAACAGCTCTCGCATCAGTTGATTTTGCAGATCTTTCAATAGATACAGAATTAATGCTCACAGCGCGAACTGCTTTTGATAGAAGCATTGTATTAGATGAATCATTGCGAGAAGGCGCAGCAATTAGAACTCGCACTGCAATTTTTCATGGTGCAAGAATTGATACTGTTGCGTATCATCCTACTAGCGCAGTTACATCTGCAATTGCTAGTGCCGTAAGCACTGGGGACTTGGATATAGAAACAATTGCATTTATATCAAGAGACGGTGAGCTTGGTGGACTGGATAGGCAAAGAATATATGAGTTATTTGATGCGCTAAAAAGATTACAAACACGCCGTATTTTTATACAGGCTCTTGATTCGGATAGTGTTTTTGTTGCAAG
>JAGVWJ010000035.1 GCA_018304385.1 Microcaldota archaeon | reverse complement strand
TATGAGTTTATTCATCATGCAATGGGTGGTAGAGAAGCGCTTGTTAATACTGCTATTAGAACTGCTCGAAGCGGTTACATGCAGCGCAGATTGATTAACGCATTGCAGGATTTGATTGTTTATGATGATTTTACTGTTCGTAATGCAGATATGAGTATTGTGCAGTTTATTTATGGCGGTGATGGCAAGGATCCAATGCTCGCTAGCAAGGTAGAAGCAGCTGATACTACAAAGCAGGATGATGTGGATACGGCGTAACTGCAATTGGCAATGAGCAGTAATATTTATGGTGATTTTAATGGCAGAAAAAGATGATAAATCTAAAAAATCAATGATCGCTCCTTTCGAAGCAGTTGGTGTAATTGCTGCACAAAGTATTGGCGAGCCTGGCACGCAGATGACAATGCGTACATTCCACTACGCTGGTGTTGCAGAGCACGTACCAACTGGTTTACCTCGTTTAATTGAACTTGTTGATGCAAAAAAGGCACCCAAAAAACCAATTATTGATATACATTTGAAAAGCGCTTATAGAAGCGAAAGCGAAGCTGAAAAAGTAGCCCGCGATATTAGTAGCATATTTGTTAGAGATATTGCAAAAGTTGAGGATGATTTAGCAGAAAGAACAATATCAATAACCTACAGCGAAAAAGATGGCAAAGCGCTGAATGTTAGCTTCGCTGCATTAAGAAAGGCAATAGAAGAATACTCACCAAATCTTAAAATAATCGAGTCAAAGATAATTCTTAATCCAACAAGAGAGAAGAAAAAGAGTGAGGAAAAACCAAAAGAAATAACATCAAAATATGTTCGTAAACTCGCAAATAAAATAAAGTCATCAATAGTTAAGGGTGTTGCTGGGGTAAATCGGGCAGTAGTAGTCCGAGGGGAAGGTGAGCATTTTATACGTGCTGCTGGAAGCAATATAGTTGGAGTGGTTACGCACGAGGCGGTTGATCCTAAGCGCGTTTATACAAATAACATAAAGGAGATTGAGCGCGTTTATGGCATTGAAGCAGCTCGAAATGCAATCATAAAAGAAATAAATGATGTTATGGAGCTACAAAAACTTTATGTAGATGTAAGACATATAATGCTTGTTGCAGATGCAATGACTTTTGATGGAGTTGTGAAGTCTATTGGTCGTCATGGTTTAAGTGGTCAGAAGGTTGGTGTGCTTGGTCGTGCTGCATTTGAAGAAACAGTTAAGCATTTAATTGAGGCAAGTGCATTTGCTGAAGATGAAAATCTTATAGGTGTTACTGAAAATATTATTGTTGGACAGACTGTGCCGGTTGGTACTGGGAAAATAAGGTTAACTATCAAGGCAAAGAGAAAAGCGAAAACTAAAGAATCTTGAAATTGAGCTTGGTGATTATAATGACTGAAGAAGAGAAAGAAGAAACAAAAGATACTGAAGAAGCTAGCGAAGAAAAAGTTGAAGAGTCAACCGAACAAGAAAACGAAGATGATTATAAACCAAAAAAGCGGGTAATAAGAAGAAAAAAATCTAAAAAGGACAAAGAGCATCCGCTTTCTAGTGCAATAAGATTAGCTGTTGAAAGTGGAAAGGTAGATTTCGGTTCTAGAAAGGGATTGAAAAATTCTGTTTTAGGGAAAGTAAAACTTTTTGTTCTTGCGAGCAATATTCCAAGTGATGTAAAGGATGATATACTCAAATACTCAAAGTCTTCAGAAACTCCTATTATTGAATTTGACGGAAACAATATGGAGCTTGGTTCTATATGCGGAAAGCCATTCTCTGTAAGTTTGCTTTCTGTTTATGATGTTGGCGCTTCTAATTTATTAGAACTTGTTAAGAAAAAATAGTTGATATTGTGGAAATTAGCAGTGAAGATCTTTCTTATTTTTCTATTTTTGAGAAAATTACTGGGGTTATGCCACTAGATTATCTAAATACAGAATCAATGCTGCTTTTTCTTGTTGATGCTACTGAATTAGGCAAGGCAATAGGAAAAAAAGGTTTTAATATAGAGAAATTAAAATCTGCGCTCCGTAAAAAAGTAATCATCATTGCAAATAGTAATGAGCTTGAACCATTTGTTAGAAACCTTTTTAGCAATATAGGAATTATCTCTATCGAGGTTAATAATATCATGGGGGAACAGGCAGTTGTTCTTACTGTTGAAGAAAAAGATCGTGGCATTGCAATTGGCAAGGATGGCGAAAGGATAAAGGCTGCTAAGCTTCTATTAAAAAGAAAATTTAATGCTACATTGCATTTGAAGACTAGAAGAAGCATGTAACTTAGTAATGAGCCAAACGAAACGTGGCCTAATGCCCATGGCTGACGGCTGATGGCATTATATTTAAACCTTTCTCTTCATAGATATGTTACTCTTTTTATAGAGGCAACCCTCTTAGTGAGGGCAATGCATTATTTGGGTTATTAGCCATTAGCCGTTAGCAAGTAACTAAAAGCTAATAGCTAAAAGCAGTTGATAAAATGACTGATCTTAATCGTCCACGTAGAGGTAGTATGGCGTTTCGACCAAGAAAGAGAGCAGCTTCGCAAAACGGTAGTGTTTTTTGGCAAAGCTCTGGCGTGAAACGCATTCTTGGTTTTTCTGGGTATAAGGTAGGTATGACTCATATCTCTTATATTGACCATACCGAATCACCAACAAAAGGTCAAGAGGTTGTAAGTGGTGCAACAGTTATTGAGGTTCCACCTGTTTATGTTTATGGATATAGATTATATAATGGAAATTCTGTTGGGGATGTTTTGGTAGCTGATGACAAAGTTTTGAAACAGATAGGCGTGAGAAAACCAAAGGTCCAAGGCAATCAGCCTTCAGCAGTCAGCAATGGGCCCACGGCTGATGGCCGAATGCCGAATGCAGAAATCAAAGATATCCGCCTACTCGTATTTGCCCAACCAGCTAAAACAACAATTGGTAAAAAACATATTGAGCGAATGGAACTCGGTATTGGTGGAAAAGATTCAAATGAAAAATTAGAATATGCTAAATCTCTTTTAGGTAAGGAGCTAAAAGCAAGCGATGTTTTTAAGCAAGGCGAGTTCGTAGATGTTGTTGCTATTACAAAAGGAAAAGGTTGGCAGGGTGCAGTAAAGCGATTTGGTGTTGCTGTGCAAAGAAGAAAGTCAACAGGTAAACGTAGACATGTTGGAACGTTGGGGCAGTGGCATCCTGCATATGTGCTTTATACTGTTCCGCAAGCTGGGCAGATGGGGTATCATCAAAGAACAGAGCTGAATAAACAAATTATGAGAATAGGTTCTGATATTGACAAGGTAAATCCAAGTGGTGGGTTTCCTAATTATGGTTTTGTAAAGAATGATTATGTCCTATTAAAAGGTTCTATTCCAGGGCCTGCAAAAAGATTGATAAAATTGCGATTAGCTGTACGCACCAGCGCTGTGCAAAAAGAACCTAGTGTAATGTACATTGCTAGACCATGAGTTGATTAAAAATGAAAGCAAATCTATATTCTCTTGATGGAAAAATTCTAAAAGAAATTTCCTTGCCTCAATTCTTCAGTGAAGCAGTTCGCGACGATTTAATTAAACGAGCAGTGCTAAGCGATGAAAGTAGGGAGTATCAACCAAAAGGCGCTTACAGATGGGCAGGTTTAGAAACCAGTGCAAAATATCGTGGTCGTAAAGAAATGTACGGCGCAGTAAAAAATAAAGGTATACCGCACCTGCCACATGAAGTCCAGCCAAAAGGACAGTTTGGTAAAGTTAAGCGTGTACCGCATGCTGTTAAAGGTCGTCGTGCGCATCCTCCAAAACCAGAAAAAATATTAGTTGAAGAAATAAATAAAAAAGAATATTTGAAGGCATTGCGCTCTGCGCTTTCTGCTTCTAAAAATAAAATTATAGTTGAGAACTCTTTTGAAAATCTAAAGAAAACAAAAGATGTTCTTAATGTTTTCGAATCTCTTAAATTTGGTGATGCAGTTTCACGCGCAAAAGAAAACGGAACAAAGGCACCAGTTGTTATTCTTGTTTCTGCTTCAGCGATTAAGGCAGCGCGTAACTTAGCTGGCGTTGATGCGGTTCTAGCAAGCGAATTGCGTGTTAAGCATCTTGCACCTGGCTGCAAACCAGGTAGGTCAGTAATATTTACCGAAAATTCGTTGAGAGAATTGGAGAAAATTATTAAAGGTGAAGCATCATGATATTATTAGCACCAATAAAAACAGAAAAAGCAATTGGCAAAATAGAATTCAATAATACAATTACATTTGAAGTAGACTTAAACGCAAAAAAGGAAGATGTGAAAAAAGAAGTAGAGCGCTTATTTGCTGTTAAGGTAGGTTCTGTTAAAACATCTATTATGCCAAGCGGCAAAAAGCGCGCTCTTGTAAAATTAGCAAAAGGATTCAAAGCAGAGGATATTACTACAAAGTTGAAGATGGCGTGACCTAATTTAGTTATGGGGCATGGGTTATGAGTTTTGGGTTGATGAAAAATGAATGGAGCTGTTGTAAAACATTTGGTTGGGCCGATGCGCGGGCTTGAAACAAGGATTCCATCAGCTGTGCTAAGAGAAGAAATTGCAAGATTTTTGCCAAGCGTGGATGGTGCTGCCGGACAAAGGCAAAGAATACGCTTAGCGCAGGCAGGTACAATCGCAACCCATGTTTTATCATTGTTAACTAGTAGAGGGGAAGTCTCAGATTCAGCTGTTGCACAAATTGTCGAGCGTTTCTCGCACGAGGATCACAGTATTAGAAGAGAAGATATTCAAGCGATTTTAAGATTGGCAGCGTTACATAAAAGACGTGCATCAGAGGTTTTAACAGCAGAAGCAGATATTCTAGAAAGTGTTGCATCAGCAATTTCAGATGTGGCAACTGCAAGAAGAACAGATGGCGTAATAGGTAGTGGTGCTTGTAATCATGTAGGTTGATAGAAAATGATAATTAACTATAAGAAAAACATAAAAATGCCGACGGAGCGCTATGCGCGAACGTCTTACAGAAGAATTAGAGTATGCTGAGCATAAGGATGGTAGAAGACGATGGGTAAACGATTGAAACAACAAAGACGTGGAAGTGGTTCGCCTACCTATAGATTTCCAAGTACTATTGGCAGGGTTAATCTTACATATAGAAATTATGATGATGTAGAAAAAACAGGTGTGCTTCGTGCAAAAGTGCTCGAGCTAGTTGATGATGCAGGAAGAGATTCATTGCTTATGCGTGTTAAATATGATAATAATGAAGAGGGTTATTTACTTGCGCCAGAAGGCATTATGGTTGGCAGCTATGTAGAGGTTGGAGCGCAGGCAAAGCTAACGCTAGGAAGCGTTTTGCCACTCTATCGTATTCCAGATGGTGCTTATATATATAATATAGAAAGAAATCCTGGTGATGGCGGTAAGCTTGTTAAAGCGCCAGGCAGCTATGCAAATATCGTAGCAAAGGAAGGAGAATTTGTTTATATTAAGCTACCTAGCAGGGAAACAATGATTATTAGTAATGAATGCCGCGCGCAATTAGGTGTTATTTCTGGCGGTGGCAGATTAGAAAAGCCATTAATGAAAGCAGGTAATCAATCATACAAAAAACTTGCAAGGCATCGTTACTGGCCTACAAATAGAGGGGTACACCAATCTGCGTATACACATCCGCATGGCGGTAAGCAGCATCATGTTGGTAAATCTACTGTTGTGGCAAGAAGCACCCCGCCTGGTGGAAAGGTAGGTCATATAGCAGCGCGCTCAACTGGGAGAAAGAAATCTAAGAAAGCAACTGAAGCTGGGGGAGAATCATGAGAAGAGATACATATAAAGGATTTGAAGAGGATAAACTTGCAGCAGTTAAGCTAGAAGATTTCATGAAATTTGCTTCTTCACGTGCCCGTAGGACATTAAAAAGATTAAATGTAAATCCAAGATTAAAGGCATTTATTGAAAAGGTTCGCGCATTAAAATTAAAGAACAGCAAAAAAGTAATAAAGACCCATATACGCGATGCAGTAATATTGCCCGAGTGGATAGGTTTGAAATTTGCAGTTCATAATGGCAAGGAATTCAAACCAGTTGATATTACTTATGATAAAGTAGGAAAGCGCTTGGGTGATTTTTCACATTCTACTGGTCGCGTATTACATTCTGGCCCAGGTGTTGGAGCTACAAGGGGTAGTAAATTCGTACCACTAAAGTGATCACATGAAAGGTTATAGCTATACTGTTGATGAAAAGGAACTAGAAAATCATGCATTTTCACGTGCAGAAGGTGTAGAAGCATCTTATAAAGATCTCTCGCAGGTATGCGGTTGCATCAATGGAAGAAAGGTTGCGTGGGCACTTGATTTTCTTCAAAAGGCAGCAGAAGGCAGCATACCTATATTATATAAGAAATTTAATACCAATCTTGGTCATAGAAGAGAGTTAGGCGGCAGTAAAGGCAGATATCCAAAAAAGGCAGCGCTCGCAGTGCTTAAAGCAATAAAAAGTGTAGCTGCTAATGCACGCATAAAAGGGTTATCAGAAGATTTAACTATTGTTCATGTCTTGGCTAATAAGAAAGATTCAATGCCGCGCATGCAGCCAAAAGGTCGAAGATTTAGATCAGATTATGAGACTGCGCGTATTGAGGTTATAGTAAAAGGACCACTTGCTATTGAGAAGAAAGTAGAAGTTAAAGCACCTGAAAAAAAACCAGAACACAAACCAGAATCTAAATCAGAATCCAAGCCAGAAACACACCACGAAACCAAAGTGGAGGTTAAACAGGAGAAGGATCATATTAAAAAAGAAACCCATCCAGAAACAAAAAAGGTTGATCTTTCAAAATTAAGAAGAGGAGAAATCAAGAAATAGGTGAATATGAATGCTATATACTGATAAATTGATTAACGAGCCTTTCATTAAATATCAAATTATGAAATACTTAGAGGAAAAATTAGATCGTGCTGGTCTTGCTAGTGTAGATATTCAACGTACTCCAATCGTTACAAGAATAACTCTAGAGGTTATTAATCCTGCTAGAATTATCGGTAAGCGCGGTCGATTAATAAATGAGCTTACGGATACAATAAAAAAAGAGTTTAGTATTGAAAATCCACAGATAAGCGTTATTGAAGTGAGAGAACCATTCTTAGAGCCGCGTATTGTTGCCAAGAAAGCAGCACGTTATATTGAGATGGGTAAAAAAGTACGTGCGGTTTTACATTTCTTTTTACATGAGATTCTTAGAGCTGGCGCGCTTGGCGCTGAAATCGTTGCATCAGGTAAGATAGGTGCAAAAGGCGCGCGTGCAAAGAGACTGCACGTATCTGCAGGTTATATTCCAAAATCTGGAGAGCCAGGTAAGTATTCTGTTAAATCTGCGCACTTAAGTGCTAATACAAAATCTGGTGTGATTGGCATATTAGTTCGTTTGGTTCCACCAGGTACAATATTCCCTGATAAGAAACCTGAAGAGGCAATTCCAATTCCAAAAGTTGTTGCTGCTGCTGAGCAGATAGATGAAGAGACAAAGCCAGAGCAAGTTAGTGAAAATGTAGGATCATAAACTGGTTGAGAAAATGAGCGTGCTTCGTAATAAAGATCTTAAGAAATTGTCAAAACAACAGGCAGCTGAAAAGCTGGTTGAGCTAGAGAAATCTATGCTTGAGCTAATGGGTGAAGGCAAGAAAGAAAAGCGCAAGCCATTAAAACAAGCTATTGCGAGATTGAAAACTTATATTCATCAGTTAGAGAAGAAGCCTGCAGCTTAAATTTATAAAATAAACCATTTATAATAAATTATGAGGTCGATACCTTTTGGCAGATGTTTGTAATAAATGCGGAATGATAAAAGATCTTTGTGTATGTGAAGTTCTTGATAAGCAAGAAGTCACCAAGATTAAAGTCTATACTGAGTCTAAAAAATTTAAGAAGCTAGTTACTGTTGTGGAAGGTATAGATAAGGCACAGATTGATGATACTGCTAGCGAGCTTAAGCGCAAGCTTGCATGCGGTGGTACAGCAAAAGAGGGTCTAATTATATTGCAGGGTAACCATAAGAATAGAATATCGCCTATATTGGAGAAACTTGGATATTTGAAAGAGAGCATAGAAGTAAGGTAAATATGAGAACTAAACAAAATATTCTTTATCATACCTTTATTGGTTTAGATGCCGAAGTTATCAATTCAAGCAGCCGCGAGCTAGTTGGTAAAAAAGGAAAAATAATTGATGAGACTAAAAATCTAATTGTTATAGAAAGCGAAAGAGGAAAAGAAATAAAGATTCCAAAAACTTCATGTGCTTTTTGTTTTAATTTGGAAGATGGCACTAACTTTAGTATTAGCGGTGAAAAAATCGCCTTTCGGCCAGAAGAGCGGGCTAAGAAGCTTATGTAGAGGATTTATAAACCCTAGTATCAAAATATTGTATACTTATTCGTCTGATTTATAATGATCTAACGAACACCTTAGAGGTCGTGACCTTTAAGATTCGCCTATTTTTGGCGGTTTAAATTGTTTAGGTAATATTATGACTACAAACTGTGATGATAAAAAATGCTTTAAGCATGGTGCGATTCGCGTTCGCGGCGGAAGACTTACTGGCAAGATTGTTAGTGCAAAAGGTAAGCACACAGTTATTATAGAAAGAAGTATCATTAATTATATTCCAAAATATCGAAGATGGGCACGCGAGCATTCTCGCATTGCAGCGCATAACCCTCCTTGTATGTCCGCAAAATTAGGAGATCAGGTTCGCATTGGTGAGACAAGGAAGATTAGTAAAACAAAGTCTTGGACAGTTGTTGAAATTTTAGGCGGGGAAGTAAAAGCATAATTATTTGGTGTTGAAATATGAAAGGATTAACAGGAAACATATCAAAACCTTTGACAACAGGATCTTATTTGGTATGTAATGATAACAGCGGTGCAAAAGAGCTTTTTATATTTGGTGTAAAAGGCATTAAGGGCGTGCGCTCACGCTATCCAAGCGTCGGTATCGGAGATGTTGTTATTGTCTCAGTGAAGAAAGGTAATCCAGACATGATAAAAAAGGTTGTAAAGGCGCTTATTGTTCGTCAGAAAAAAGAGTTTAGACGCGCAAATGGTTTGCGCATCTCATTCGAAGATAATGCAGCTGTCTTAATCACAGATGATGGCTTGCCCGTAGGTACAGAGATTAAAGGTGTTGTTGCAAGAGAAGTTGCAGAACGCTATCCAAAGGTTGCAGCAATTGCACCTGGCGTAGTATAATCTATTAGGTGTAAATATGAAATCGGATACAGAAAGAAAAATCAGGTATAATGCAAAAATCCATAAGAAAAAAGACTTTCTGCATGTTCATTTAAGCAAAGACCTTAGACAGAAGCTAAAGACAAAAAAACGTTCTTTGCTTGTTCACAAAGGAGATAAAGTAAAAATAATGCGGGGCTTTGCACGCGATAAAACCGGCAAGGTTGCAGATGTAAATTACAACAAAGTAAAGGTTTATGTTGAAGGTGTGACTAAGCGCACTGCGCGTGGAAAAGAGGTGCTGACTGCCTTAGAACCTTCAAACCTGCTCTTGCTAGAAACCGAGATGACAAAAGAGAGAAAAGAGTTATTCAAGCAAGAGGCAGTAAGCAGTAGGCAGGATGCTGTAGGCAGTAAGCCAGAAGTACTAACTCAGAAGCAGGATGTTGTTAGTTCACATGAAAAAGTAAAGGTCGAGCATGCAAAAGTGGTAGAATCAAAGAGTTGATAATATGGCTAAACGAGGACAATCTAAACATATTAAGCGCATTGCAATTCCAAAGGCAGTCCCATTAACAAATAAAAAAGATTATGTATGGGTTATTAATCATTCTCCTGGGCCGCACAGCAAGAAGCATTCTGCGCCGCTTCTTTTATTTATTCGTGATATCTTGGGTTTTGCAAAAACTGCAAGAGAAGCAAGGAATATTCTAAATTCAAGATTAGTTTCAATTGACGGAGTCATTAGAACTGATCCTGATTTTCCAGTAGGTTTATTTGATATTATTCATTTTTCTAAATCTGATAAATATTATCAAATACTAATCGATAACAAAGCTAGATTGCTTCCGAAAGAAATTGAAAAATCAGATAAAAAACTTTTAAAGGTCGTTGGCAAGACTACTATTAAAAAAGGAAAAACATCAGTTGCCTTGCACGATGGTAAAAATCTTTTCGCAGATAATGTGCGCGTTGGAGATAGCTTATTGTTAAATCTTAGCAATAAGAAAATCGAAAAGGTTCTGAAATTAGAAAAAGGCGCAACGTGTATGATAACAGAAGGGAAGCACGCAGGTACAACTGCAAAACTCGTTGATATAATAGAAAGAAAAGAGGGCAAACCAGCTGAGGCAAAGCTTGGTAGCAAGGATGGCGAGTTCATAACAGTTGCCAAATACCTATTTGTTATTGATGATAAAGTCGGTGTATCATGATGAACAAGATGCAAGCAGTAGTGATAGAAAAAGTTACAGTAAACATTGGCGTTGGATCGCCAGGCGAGCGCTTAGATTATGCTAAAGAGCTATTGTCAAAACTTACTGGCAGAAAACCAGTTGAAACAAAAGCAAAAAAAAGAAATCCTGTTTGGAAATTAAGGGTAGGGTTACCAATCGGTGTGAAAGTAACATTACGCGGCAATATAGCGCATGATTTCATAAGTAAGGCCTTGATAGCTAGAAGAAAACCGTTAAGCACAAACAATTTTGATAAAACAGGAAACGTTTCATTTGGTGTTGCAGAATACATAGATTTTCCTGGTGCAAAGTATGATCCACGTATTGGTATGTTCGGGTTTGATGTTTGTGTTTCGCTAACAAAAAAAGGCAAAAGGGTCGAATATCGTAGAATAAAATCTTCAAAACTAGGCAAAGCGCAGAAGGTTTCAAAACAAGAGGCAATAGAATTTGTAAAATCTAATCTAAATGCAAAAATAGAAGAGTCTTAGGTGATTTCTCGATGCAATCATTAGAAAGTAAGTTTAAGGGAAAAGGAAATAGACTATGTAGAAATTGCGGTAATGCTAGAGGGCTAATAAGAAAATATAGTCTTAATATATGCAGACGATGTTTTAGAGAAATCGGTGAGAGTATTGGTTTTAGAAAATATGGTGGATGATATTTTATGGCAATTGACAGACTAGCTGATGCATTAAATACAATAAAGACGCATGAGATGGTAGGACAGAGAGATTGCGCAGTTCCAGCAAGCCGTTTAATAAGTGAAATATTAAATCTTCTAAAATCCAGTGGTTACATTACAGATTACAAATTTACCGATGATGGAAGAGGTGGATACTTTAATGTTTCTCTAGCAGGAAAAATTAATAACTGTGGGGTTATTACACCACGTTTCCCTGTTAAAAGAGTTGATTGGGCGACTGTAGAACAGCAATATATACCAGGTGTTGGTATTGGTTTGCTTATTGTAAGTACACCTCAAGGCATTATGACAAATAGTGATGCTGACAAGAGGCGCATAGGAGGAAGGCTATTAGCTTACATTTATTAGTGATAAATATGGAGATTCCAGATAGCATTAATGTTCAAGTACAAAATAATCTACTAAAAGTAAAGGGACCGCAAGGTGAAGTAGAAAGAAAGTTATCACCATTGATAAATGTAAATGTCAATGGGAAAGAGATTAGTGTCAATGGAAAGAGTAAGGCATTGATAAATACTACTGAAGCGCATTTAAGAAACATGTTTAAAGGGGTTAAGGAAGGATTCAAGGTTCGTTTGAAACTTATATTTGCGCATTTTCCTATTACAATAGAAGTCAAAGGAAAAGATATCACAATAAAAAATTTTCTGGGTGAAAAGCAATCTAGGAAAACAAAGCTAGTAGGTGTTACTAAACTAGAAGTAAAACAAAAAGAACAAGAGGTTACTATCTCTGGCCCAGATAAAGATGCAGTAGGTGCAACTATTGCTAACTTGCGCGCTGCAATGAGAATAAAAGATAAAGACCCACGCGTGTTTCAAGATGGAGTATATATCATAAGTTAATATTTATGTGATTAAAATGTCGATACGAAAAAGGAAAAAACCAAAATTCAATGTTCCGAATTACGGTTTTATGAAAAGTGTCAAGAAGCGCTGGCGAAGACCCAGGGGCGTTGATAACAAAAAACGCATTAGGAAGAAGTTTGCTGGCGCAACCCCTAGGATAGGTTATAGAAATCCGAAATCATTGCGCGGGGTTCATCCAAAAGGCAAAAGGGAAATGATCGTTAATAATGTATTTGATCTTAATAACGCAAAAGACAATAACTTTTTCGTAAGAATTGCTGCACAGGTTGGTGCAAAAAAACGTGCTACAATTGTTGAAAAAGCAAAGTTACTTGGTTTAACGATTTTGAATGAGTGATAAATATGAGTGTCGCTACTGTAAGAAGATTGGCATCAGATATTTTACAAGTTGGTTCGAATAAGATACGCATTAAGCCCACAGACATAAAACGTGCTGAAGAAGCGCTTACAAGAAGCGATGTCCTTGCGTTAATAAAAGATGGGATTGTTTACAAATTGCTTGCTCGCGGTAGAAGAACAAAAGAAAAGCGCAGGCGTCGTGGAGCTGGGCATAGAAGAGGCAAGGGAACAATAAATCAGAAAAGAGAATGGATGCAAAGAGTCAGGTCACAAAGAAAATACCTACGCGAGCTCGTGACTAGCGCTCAGATCGATAAGAAATTTAATCGGTCCCTTTACGGAAAGGTAAAAAGCGGGATATTCAAAAATAAAAAATCATTTTACGTATATATAAAAGAAAATAATATGCTGAATGAAAAGAAGTGAGCTTATGACAAGGGCAAAAGGACCAAAATATCAAGTTTATTTCCGTCGTCGCAGAGAAGGCAGGACAAACTATGCAAAACGTCTAGCATTAATAAAATCTAGGAAAACAAGAATGGTTGTTAGAAAAACAAATAGTTCTATAATAATTCAATTTGTTAATTTTGATTTTAATGGTGATAAAACATTGGTTACAGTACCATCAACAAAATTGAAGAAACTATTCTCATGGCCTGCAAAGAGAAATGTGTATACTGCATACTTAACTGGTTTGTACGCCGGCAAAGAAGCAAAGAAAAAGAATGTTGTAGATTTTGTTCTTGACGTCGGATTACATCAGCCAACAAAAGGGAATGTTTTATTTGCAGCATTAAAGGGTGCATTGGATGCAGGTTTGAAAACAGCATACAGCGAGGAAATGATCCCTGCTGCGAAACTTGCTGCACCACCAGATGCTATAAAAGCTGCATTTGAAGAGACAAAAAAGAAAATTAACGGATGATTTTATGAGTGAAAAGGTAAGAACAATTGATAAAGAAACATGGCAACCAAAAACCACTATTGGAAAAATGGTAAAGAGTGGCGAGATTCAATCAGTTGAACAGATATTTCAACTAGGTAAACCAATTATCGAACCAGAGCTTATGGATATTTTATTGCCTAATATGGAGTCAGAGACGCTACATGTGGGTTCTACACAACGCGTAACTGATAGCGGTAAGAGAATGCAATTTCGTATTGTCGTTGTTATCGGGGATCATAATGGGCATGTTGGTATTGGCGTTGGTAAAAGCGAAGAGATAAAACCAGCGCTTGAATTTGCGATAAGAGATGCAAAGAAGAATATAATATCCGTGCTTAGTGGATGTGGAAGTTGGGAGTGCAAATGCAACGTTAAGCATTCTCTAACTCAAAAGACGATTGGGAAGGAAGGTAGCACTATTATAACACTCAAACCAGCCCCGCGCGGCCTTGGTCTTGCAGGAAACGATGTAGTTAAGAAAGTACTTTCAATGGCAGGCATAAAGGATGTTTGGAGCTCCTCTTCAGGTGGAAGAAATACTTATAACATGGCAATGGCAGTCATCTACGCCTTAGATAATATAAACAAATTAAAACCATTAAGTTAGCAGTGAGCAATGAGCATTGTCGGCATGGTAAAAAAATGCCGACAATATTTGACATTGAGTCGTTTGTTTTAATAAGAAAACCTGAAGACGGCCGACGCAGCCTAAGGTTTTATTAGACTGCGTCACTATGGAGAATATTAATAATACGATGGTCCCATAAGAATGGGAAAATGGAAGGATTTATATGACAGAAAAAATAGCTGTGATTCGTATTCGTGGTGTTAGAAGCATGGATCCACAAATAAAGATTGCTTTAGAATATTTAAAATTACATAGGCCAAACCATTGTGTTATCCTTAATGCAACACCACAGACTCTTGGCGCAATTGAAAAAGTAAGAGATTATGTTACTTATGGGGAGATAGATGACCAAACATTTGAGAAGCTTCTATTTAAAAGAGGAGAAAAAGGCGGAAAACTATTAAGAAACACTGATTCAGATGTAAAAAAAGTTTCAAAAGAATTTGACGGGAAAACAGAGAGCGTCGACCCAGTCTTTCGTTTGCACCCACCTCGTAGTGGTTATAAAGATATAAAAAGTCATTATCCAAAAGGAGACCTTGGAAAACGCGATAATATTAATGAATTGATTAGAAGGATGATGTAGTTATGACAAGAAGAAAAGAAAGACAAAAGAAAAATTACTTAGGCTTGCGTTCATTTGGTAGAGGCAATGTTAAAAATCGTAGAGGCAGTGGTAACAGGGGTGGCCGTGGTAAAGCTGGTTTACATAAGCATAAGTTTACTTGGATAACACGTTACGATCCAGATTATTTTGGAAAGCATGGTTTTGTTAGACCAAATAAGAAAATTACAGATGTTATAAACTTATATGCGATAAATCAAAAAGCAAGGAATAATAAATTAGAGAAAAAAGAAAGTAAATATTATTTTGAATTTAATGGAAAAATTCTTGGAACCGGTGAACTTTCTTTTCCAGTTGTGATTAAGGCATCTGCATGGAGTAAGGGCGTAGAAGAAAAGGTTAAAAAGGCAGGTGGGGAATTAGTTAAATTAAAATAAGCTAGTGGTAGGTGGCAAGTAGCTAGTGGCTAACGGCTAAGAGCTAACGGCCAAAAGCAGGTAGTTTTGAGTTGTGAGCTATGGGAATGATTATAGACTTTTTGCACTCAGTAGCAAAATCCTTACCAGAGGTAAAAAATCCTGAGCGGCCTCCTTCTGCTAAAGAGCGTTTATTATGGACTGGTTTAGCATTAGTTCTATTTTTTCTACTGTATAATGTCACTGCATTTGGTATTAGGCACCAAGCAGGAGGTTTTGATTTTCTTCAGACAATAACAGCAAGCAGAGCTGGCAGCTTACTTACTGCTGGTATTGGTCCAATTGTTTTAGCAAGTATATTCTTACAATTATTTGTTGGTGCGGGGTTAATCAAATTAAATCTTCAGGATAAAAAGGACAAGCAAAAATTTCATGAAGTGCAGAAAGTAGTTGCAATACTGCTTGCATTTTTAGAAGCGGCTATTTTTGTAGTTAGTTCTAGGGGTTTTCTTATTGACCCTAACCTTTATGCACAATTCCCATTCTTGCCTGCATTAGTAATATTGCAAATTGCATTAGGTTCAGTTATAATGCTATATCTTGACGAAATAGTTTCAAAGTATGGCATAGGAAGCGGAATAAGCTTATTTATAGCCGCAGGTGTTTCATTCCAGATATTCAGTCAGCTAGCCCTTCTAGTATTTGGTCCGAATAATAGCGTTCTTGCTGCACTCTCTGGCGGGGGTGCAACTGCATTGCCTGATGCATTGCTCGTATTATTACCATTTTTATTTACTGTAATTGTATTTTTTGTAGTTGTTTATGCTGAAGGTATTAAGGTAGAGATACCAATTGCTTTTGAGCGTATGCGTGGCTTTGTACCAAAGCTTCCGCTAAAATATTTTTATGTTTCAAATATTCCGGTCATATTTGCTAGCGCATTATTAATTAATGTTGAACTTATAGCTGGTGGATTTTTACCGAAGTTAAGCCCTGAGGAGGCACAGGATAATTTTGTTGCCAAATACATTGGATATGTTGATCCAGGAACCAATCGTTTATCTGACGGTTTGCTTTATCTTATAACCCCCATAGCTTCGGGTGGGCTAAGAACTGTGGATCATTTTAACCTTTTATCTAATGGAAAAACACCAGTTAACGGCATTCCTGAATGGGTGCATGCGCTAGTGTATATACTATTTTTAGCTCTGTCATCTATCTTATTCGGTATTTTCTGGGTTGAAACAGCAAACATGGATGCAAAGAGTGTTGCAAATCAGCTTACGGAAGCAGGCATGCAGATACCTGGCTTCAGGCGTGATCCGCGCATGCTTGAGAGCATTTTGAATAAGCACATTTTCCCGCTTACAGTATTAGGTAGCTTTAGTGTTGGTATGTTAGCAGGTATTGCAGACTTAACTGGCGCACTTGGAACTGGTACAGGTATTCTGCTTACGGTTAGTATTTTATATAGAATGTACGAACAAATGGAACAGATGAAGATGTTCGAACTATATCCAACTTTAGGGAAAATGGTTGGGCAATAGTTTAGCCATGAGCAATGAGCATTGAGCCTTGAGCCCACGAACGCGAAACTGGATTCGGGAAACTCGTCTGGCCCACTGCTCACGGCTGACGGCTGATGGCGATAAACATGATAATCATAATGGGTCTTCCTGGATCTGGAAAATCTACTATCTTAAATGCTTTACGCTCTAAGCGCAATGATTATACAATTTCTAATTACGGAGATCTAATGCTAGATATAGAAAAGGCAAAAGGTTGGGTACAAAACAGAGATGAAATGCGCAAGCTACCAATAGAAAAACAGAAGTTAGCGCAAAAGTTAGTTGCAAAGAAACTAGCAAAGGAAAAGGGTAAATTTATTTTGGATACACACTGTTCTATAAGCACACCAAGCGGGTATTATCCTGGTTTGCCGTTTGAATTTTTGAATGGATTAAAAGTTGATAAATTAATTTATGTTACTGCTGATGTGGAAGAAATAAAATTAAGACGAACTAACGATCCTTCTCGCATTCGTGATAGTGATGATGTTGCAGAGCACGATGAAATTAATCGTTATTACCTTGCGGCTTATTCTGCGTTTACTGGTGCGCCAGCAGTTATAATATATAATAAGCAGGGGAAATTAGAAGAAACAGTCAAGAAGATCGCGGATCTACTATAACTTGATGTATTAGAAATTTCAAGTAATGCCTCGTGGGGGGTTGGAACCCTCAAGGGGGCAGAGAAGTATGGCAGAGCGAGTGATCGAGAAAAATGTAATTTTTCGAGAGTTTTGTCCGAAAGGACAAACAGA
>JAGVWJ010000034.1 GCA_018304385.1 Microcaldota archaeon | reverse complement strand
CGCCGGTAACCAAAGTTACGTTCGTTTCATCCAAGCCTAAAATATTTTTAACAGATTCAAAATGCTGCTTTGCTAGCGGCTTAGTAGGTGTTAGAAATAGGCATTTACCTTCTTTCATCTTATCGCGAATAAGCATTAGTCCTATTGCTGTTTTTCCAAGGCCAGTTGGGAGTATAACTAGCGTTGAACCGTATTGTAAAATCGAATTATAAATAGCTAATTGATAAGCGCGAGGTGTGAGATTCATATATTAAGAATATGCTTTTTATCTTAAATTCTTTTCTATAGTAACTGACTGGCTTGGTCACTAAGTACCTCCAATTATAAATAAATAACATATATTTAAAAGAAATTAAACCTTAATCTCTATATATGGCTTACCCTGCAACTATTTGGACCTTTGATGAAACAAAAATTATCAACTTATTAAACGAAATGAGAACTACTAATGTCCCTGAATTTTTGGATAAATATAAGAAAGAAATAAAAGAAACTATTGAGGATTGGGAAATTGAAGATTTTCAAGAAGAAATTCAATTCTTCAAAGATAATGAACTCCAAGAAGGCGACGCGTTCATAGAAAAACTCATAAGATTATCTGGCGGCAAGGAAATAGATTTAAGTGAATTTAGTTATTTCCAATATGCTGCAGGTTTCTATGATTACTTAAAAGCTGAATTTGAAAAGAATAGTATTGGTAGTTCTACAGCAAAAGAAGGTTTTAAATTACTTACAAATTTTTTAAGAAACCCGCCAAGTGAAATGTTCGGTATTCAGGTTTCTGAAGAGAACATATTAGGTTATGCTAACGAGAATATGGTACAAAAGGAGGGGAAAGCAGCGATAAAGATGTTATCTGACATACAAATAACGGCAGAAAACAAACTCATTTTTGATAATAGAGGGTGGCACGATTCTCCCCTTATAGACAGTTATATAATAGAATTTTATAAAGAAGGCCGTGATAAATTAGTAAACGCGCTACAACATGCAATAAAAAATAAAATGGCTATAGCTATATCAATATTATAAATAAGAAAACTACAATAAACCCATTGTTGCTCCATGCTGTTGCACGAATGCAGCGATTCGAAAATCATCTTTAGCAGCTTCTAAAACATCTCTTTTAAACCTATTAATCCTTCTTTCCTCTATAAGGTTTCTAAAAAATTCTTTTACATCTTCTATCAGTTTTCTAACTCCTCTAGGATATATATATATGATTTTTATTGCTTTTTCTTTTATTTTATTAGTTTGAAAACCTTCTACAGGGTTCCAAGATACAGTATAACGACCATACACTTTACTTATTGGGTGGCTTGAATTAATATCGATCATAACTGAACTAGATTGGAAATATTGCCGTAAATAAGTTGATTGATCTCTTTTAACAAATGCATCTGGATTATCTATAATCGCTCTCGCTGCACTCTCTGCTTCTCTTCTAATGTCATCCTCGCTCATTTTTGGAAGTCCACGTGCCTCTCTTTTTGGTGCTCCGTTTCTTATCGTGGCCGCCATTTCTTCTACCATGCAATTATAATCTGGCATTAGTTTAAGACGACTTAATAGTATAGATAGTTTGGAGGCTTTCCGCCATTCTACTGTTGAACCTCCAATAACAGATTTATGGGTCATAAGCATCATTATAATTAGTTATCAAACAGTTTATAAACCTTTCTTTTACCATTTTTGGCCACAAATATTTTATTCCAAAAACTTAACATTCAGATTTTTCACTTGCTTAAAATCGCTATCTTTGGTTATTAAAATGGCATCATTAGCTATTGTTATAGATGCGATGACAAGATCAAAATCTTTTACGTCTGGTGCATTTATTTTATCTCTTCTTAGGTGGGCAAAGGTTTGAGTTGCCTCTGTGTCCATGCCAAGATATGAAAAATTTGCAAGAAACTCTAGTGCTTTTTGTGCAGTTTCTGGTTTTTTTGCTTTACCATAATAAAACTCAAAATAATTTACCCATGTCACTGCGGGCTCTGCATCAGGATAATCAAGCATTATGTTCTCTATTTTCTTTATTAAGTCCTCATTACCCCAGTCTATCTCTATTAGAATGTTTGTATCTATTATCAGTAACATTTTATCTCTCTAGTTTAATACTGTGTCTTAGTTTATTTATCTTTTTTGCCATTTTTGATATGGTGGCTTTGCCTTCACCACTTCTCCAACTAAGAATACGCGCCCACCTCTCTTTAACATGCGTTTTTTCTGTATGGTCCCTAAGTACGTAGGATAGAAACTGCGCTAGTTTCATATTATGTGCTGCAGCTTCGGTCTTGAATGATATCCAGTCTTCCTCAGGCACATTTTTCAATAATACTGTTTTCATAAGTTTATATTAGATAAATAAGTTTATAAAGTTTATCTTTTCACAACAGGTCTCAAATACAAAAAGCTTCCCTTAAGCGCAGATGCACGCTTTACCCTCTTATCAGTATAACCTTTCGTAGCAACATCTGCACGCCAGCGGATATCGCCAGATAATGTTGCCAGTGCAGCGCTAACACGTTGCTCAGCCTCTTCTAATGTTTCGCCACTTGCAGATATTGCAACTGCGCGCCTATTTGTCAAAAATAACTTACTATCCCTAAATTCAATATCTTCAAAATAATATCTACAACCATTGTCCCATATTTTTTTCTCATCTAGAACTAATTCACTTTTATTTTTTCCGCTTTCATCAGGATATTCCTTTGGAACTATATACTTAACAACAGTTGGTCTATCAGAAAATGATGGAGCACGCAAGTTTCCATCAGCAACACTTCGCAATACCTCTGAAAATTGAGTCTTGAGCGCTGCCATGCAATTTATACCTTCTGGGTTTCCAAATGATGAATCTAAATCTACTAATTTTACCCCTTTTGAGCTTATAATAAAACGACCGTGGATTATACCTTTATACACCGTTCCTTTTGCCCTTAGTACAAGTATTATTTTCTCGAGCATTGACTTTGCTGCAACAAAATCTTCTTCTGTTAAAAATGATAATAGATTACCAGTAGAATAACTTGCCATTCCTTCTGTATTTTCACCTAAGTCTCCATCTAATGAGTGTTTCGCAACCCTAATTGGTTGGAACATGGATATGCTTTTACCATCTGAAATTGCCTGTATTGTAAATTCCTCACCGTCGGTATATTCCTCAATAACAACGCTTCCCTGCCTTTTTATAAGGTCTTCAGCGTTTTTTAGAATCACTTTTTCATCTTTTAAGTCAGCAACACGTAAACCTTGCCACTCACTTCTTATTGTTGGCTTTAATAAAAACCTGTTAAAATCACTCAAAGCAGTTTTTACTTCTTTTAAATTTTTACAAACAACACTACGAGGAAAATTAACATAATTACGAAACATTCTTCTTGCATAAGCACGGTTATTGCCAATGGTGGCGGCCGCCATAGAAGGAGAGGCGACCTTAAAACCAGCGTCGTGTAATGCATCTGCCAAACCAGCATATATTGCCTCTTTAGCAGTGATAAAAACTAGGTCAATATTACGCATTAGTGCCCATGCGCCAATTACTTCGATATTAGAAAAATTACAAATATATCCCTGTTGCGTTGATTTTAAGATTCCTGGGTTTGGTTTTTCCATAATTGCATATAGCTCACAGTCTCTTGCCAATTGCTCTGCAACAGCATGCGCCACAGCATCATGACCAACAAGCAAAACTCGCATGCATATAGAATAGAAGTAATGTTTTAAATGCTTTTTGAAAGCTTCTTTAAAGTTTCCTAATGTTTTCTCGAAAATTTTGTTTTAAATAAGGAAAAACACTGTTTATTCATTACTTTGCGCTCAGCGCGCAAAAAAGGTGATATTAATGAGATTGAATGTATTTGAAAGAGGAAGAACGGTTCGAGATCTAAAAGACGTACATGCCTTAAGATCAAAGCAACCAATATTAGATAGAATAGATGGAATAGATAAAAATCTTGCAATTGCAGCATTAACAAACGATGCGAAAAGCCCAAAACCAGAGGTAAGAAGTTGGGCAAGTGCAATGTTACGCGAGATTACAGCTGGCGCTGCTGCAGTATTACTATTAGTCGCTCCTGTTAATTCCCATGCAAATCAAGCAAATGGCAAGGCGACAATTGTGCAAGTAGATAAAGATGTTGCAGATAAGGCATTTGAAACTGCTACAAGACAACTTGGTGAGCTAAGCGATGAATTAAAGGCTGCGCTAGCAAAGGTAAAGGAAATGGTTGTAGCAGTTATTACTGGTAAACCAATTAAGGTCGAACAAGAAGAGGAGTGCGAAATAGGCTGCCTGAGAAAAAAGAAAGAGATAGATCCGATAACAGGTGAACCGGTTGAAGAGGAAGCAAGGTCCATACCAGAATACCAGTTTTCTGTTGGCAATGCTAGAACAGCAAGACGATTCGCAAATACGCTTAGAAGCGGTTTAAATGGCACTAAGGACGTAGTAGTAACAGTAGAAGGAGACACTATAACAGTAAAAAATACAAATAACAGACGGGAGATCATCTTCGCAGACAATAAATAGCACATTTATAAAGCTTTTATAACATATAAGATATATGGTTGAGCCAACTAGACCTATAATGTATCATAGACTAAATTTTGGAGGAGTAGTTACTCCGCAAGGCGCAATAGCTAGAGGTGGTAGTGGGTTAAAAGAAGAAATCGCTGCTGCGAAGCTAGCATTATTGCGCAAGCCATTAACAGAAGCACCTTTTGGTGACGACAACAATAGACGTGTTGCTGCATTTGCTGCAAGCATTGATCGTTTAGTAAAAACAGGACCAAAAACAGATCTTCCTTTAGTAGATAAATTAATTAGTGTTTTAATAGACATAATGGTTCCATTAGAATTCCAAATGAATGAAGGAAGATTCTTCAAACCAGAGAATGATGTTTATTTTGCGCTAGCTGATATACCTGCTGCAATAAGGCCAAGGGTAACTGATCTAGATGTTTTGCCTACACCAGGTTATCTATTGTCTATAGATCCAGTAAACACGCTAGATGGCAATAGGATACGTCCTTTTAAAAGACCCGAGGAGATATTATTGATAGCAATAGCAACTTTAAGGCATCTTTTAAGCGAAACTGGGTTAGAAGCATACTTCACAGCATTAATAACCCCTGTAGATCGATTCAATCGTCAGAATGTAATCCAGAATCCGGGTATTGCTATTTTAGATACAAAACAAGAACCACATCTAAGAACATTTATATTACATGATATGCATCCGCCAATGAGCGAGCTACATATATTCAGTGATGAAGCAGTACTAAGCTTTTTACATGCATTAGATGCATTAAACCGCTTAAGGAGATTTCAATTTGATTTTGAAACAAGGCCCTCAAAAAGAGGAGGGTTCCTATGGCTAAAAGATGTAAGAATGTCAAGTGAAGAGTTTGAAGCTAGTGTAAGAAATGTTTGTGCTGCACTAAAGACATGTTTTGAGATTTGGAATGAATCACCAATCGGAACGCAAGTTATGCTAGAGTTAATGGGAAGTGTTGGTAGAAGTTACCATGGACTAATAAAAAAAGAGTTAAATGCATAAATCCAAAAACCCATCATAGATCTTGCTAACATTTAGCGATGTACATTTAGCGCTGCAAGTAAGCAAGTTAGCTATATTTGGCTTTGTTCGCTCATTATCCCCGTTGATTAATTCTTTGATGTAAGTGCCTGCCTCAGCAAGAATACGGATTGTTGCTTTATTTGCTTCATGCTTAACAACCTCTATTTCTTTTACTCTTCTTTTTCTAATTAAATCCGCTCGCCTATGCGAAACGCGCTCTGGCGTTCGTTGCTCAATAAGCACGTTGCCAAGGGATTCTATTTTCTTTATATCTTCATTGCCCATATCTTTATCGAATTCTACTTCTGCGATATACTCTTTATCAAAACTAGAATTAGAAACAAGCTCAACTGCAGCGCGATTTGTAAGTTTTAGATTCTCAACGCACACATTCTCATCAGCATTTATTTCACTTGTAATTTTATCCAAATCAAGTCTTCTATTCTTTGGATTAATTATCTCAATAACAAATGGTCTGCCTGCACTGTTTGTTGCATCAACATCTTCGCGACCAGATGCATGCAAAGAATAATTGCTTGCGTTTGCATATTCTTTAAACACGTCACCAATAAGTTCTTCCACTGATGTATAAAATTTTCCTTTATTATCGCATTTTTTACAACCGTGGCCACGGCATCGCCAGCAAAGCCAGCGCGATTGCGATAAATTGCCAACAAGTTTTTTATATCTTCCGAAAATAAAAAGATTTTCGTAAAATACCTTTACCCTGCCTTTCTTAAACTCAAATATAACACGAATGTCTCCGTTTATTGCATCATATTGTTTACCAGTGCTTTCTGCAAGCGCATTTGCTATTTTTTTATTGATAACTGTTTTCAAACTTTCTGCCTTGCTTATTTGCTTATCCCAGAGCTCCTCTTCTTTAATAAGCCATTCATCTGGAAAACGTGTTGCTATTGCAAAGCTTTCGCAGTGTTCATTAACTATTTGCTCGCTTGCCTGGTGCAGCAATTGATCTAAACTCTCTAGCAAATTATTACATAAAAAGCAATCACCCGGGGGATAGCTATTGTTATTCGCTGAATTACAAATAGTACATAAGTTGGTCAAAAAACTCACCGCTATATCCCTATCTCTTTGTGCGGTTCACTAGGCAAAGAATTCTTTATTCTATATCCATCCAAAATAAGTGATGCGCGCCTAATCTTTGCCTTTAGCACACCATCATTTATTGATTGAAGCGTCTTTTCAGCATATAAGCCAAAATCTGCAAGTGTAGAAGAGCCATTCGATACCATTGCACGTAATATCTCAACAACAAGTTGCTTTCCTTGCTCATCACTACCCCAAACACTTAATGCAAGTGAAACCTGATTAATAAAATGTGTTTTATCGCTCTCGCTCATTGTTTTCCAGCGCTCTATTATGCGCGATTTTACTTCATCATCTACGTTTTCAAAAACATCCATTATGCCACCGCTTCTGTAGATCCTCTTTTAGCGCGAGGCCAGAACAATGGTTCGTCATGGCGCGCAGCTTCATTCAACTGATTACGAAGTGTCTCTGCTTCTGCAACTGCAGTTGGCGTAACCTTTAATTCTATTTTTTCTTTTCTAACTACTACCTTACCTAGATGCCGACCCTTTTCCCTTTCAGCACCTAATGCTAGGTACTCGTTCATTGAGACCCCAGTCGGTTTTCTACCGTGCTCTATTAGGCTTACTATTTTATGCCATATTGTTTCCTTTTCTTCCTCTTTTGGTTCTTCTTTTCTTACTTGCTTAGGAGTTGCCATAGGATTATATTGAAATGATTATTTTATAAATTTATACAAAGTCCCCCAACCCCTTCTGCTTGCCACCAATCTTCAAATCATACTCTTCGTAACCTAGTTCTTTTAGTATTTTCATAACTGCTGGAAGCACCTGGTTGTTAATATAATAATCTGCATCATAATCCTTTGCCATTTCCAAAGGATGTGCCTTTTCAGAAACACTCTTGCCTTTTTTTGTTATTACATAGGATACAACGCTTCCTTTCTCCATAGGCATACCATTAGCTATCATCTTTTTAGCAGCACTTACTTCTGGGCTAACAATATCATACTCTCTTGTGTCCTTGCTTAGCTGCGTCATTATTGCAAGCTCTTCTAGTGGGACGGTTCCTTCGCGCAAGCGCTGAATTGTTTTTCTTACTATGTCCACTGCTTTTTCTTTACTTCCTTCTCTTAGTATTGCTTCTAGTACTTTTAGTTGTGTTGATTTTGCTATTTCGCTCCAATCACGCCTTACAAGCTCAAAGCCACGTATTTTTATTCTGCCATCTTCGCTAAGCTTCAAGTTCAAGCTCCATTTTCTCTGGCAAGGATTTATTTATTTTTTCTAAAAAATCCAATACTTTATTTTTATCTTCATATAAAATCATGAGAGAATCAGTATCACCGTAAAGTACTTTAAATCCTGCTTCTTCTGCTGCTTTTATTGTTTCTTGTATGTGCTTTCTACCCCAGGCAGTAGTGCTTTCTCCACATTCTCTAGAATACCATCTAGCGCGTGGATACGCTGTATATCCATAAACGCTATTTGTTAAAATCTTAAGTGCGTGCGAACGTGCTTCGAGTGTTTTATATTTCGCACTTCCTTTCTCAGCTTTCTTCAATTCCTGTTTTATTTTTATTCTATAATCCAACAACCAGTCTACAACAGAAGGTATAAGTCCAAGCGGTTTTTTAAGAAATTTTGCACCAGTAGGTGATATAAAACAATTTTCATCTCCATTTTTATCAATTGTTAATGGATCAATATTATATGAAACGATAATGGATGGATATAATCCTCTGAAGTCCATTACTGCAATATTATTGTAAATGCCTGGCTCTGGTATTTTCACATAAGCGCCTTCTATCGGATTCGCCATTCGCTCTTTCACCGAACTATCTGAAGGCCTGGATGGAGATATCATGTTTTTCTGAGTAGCTTCATACATCAAGAGATTCTCGACTAATTGCCCACTTGTAGAAAGTGCTACATCAAATAATGTCATCTTAGCCACTCTGCTTAGTTCTATTTGCAACGGAAGAAAATGATCGCCGAGTTCTTTTGTTATTTGTGCATCGACAAGAGAATATTCTGCTAGTTCTTCTATTTTGTTCTTATCCCACAATTGCCAAATATCATTCATCTTTAGATCAATTTTCTTCTTACCTATGACCTCTTCAGATATTTTTCTTAATGTAAATTCTTGCGCTTTTATAAGCCCAATAAAACCAAAAAAACGAACAGCAGGGTAAACATCTATATGTATTCTGCCATCAATACGCATGCCATTTACCATGCCTTTTCTTATCTTTTTTAGCAGCTTAGTTCTACCAAGAACCAGCCTTGCTTTTAGCAAGTCAGACCTTTTTTCTAGATATGGTAAATCAAAATTGCTCGTGTTATACCCAAATATAACGTCTGGCGCTTCTTGTTCGATTATTTCAGAAAACCTCTCAAGCATATCCTTCTCATCTTGTACTACTTGCAAAAATTCTTTGTGTGCTTTTTTATAAGAAATAACGCCACTGTGCTTTCCGGCATAACTTATCATAATTATTGGGTCTTTGTTTTCCCTTGGTGCACCTAATGGGTTATATGTTTCTATATCAAAGGAGAGCGTATCCAGCTCAACTTTATCGCTTTGCTCAATCTTAGTTATATCTTTTATTATGCGGCCATCACGCTTGTAATGAATAATTGAAAATGGAATAAGTTTCATGTCAAAAATAAAACGCTTTGTAAATGGAATATTATATTCATAACAAGTGAAAGGAATTGCCTGTTTTATTAATGGCACATCCCCTGGAGCATGACAAAAAACTTTCATTATGTTTTTCTGCTTACCAGATATTATTTTCTCGCAGCCTTCTACCCTGGCAACCTTAATCATTTTGCCATTTTTTGCTTGCGTGTGTATTTTCTCTATATCTTTCTTGCTGTTCTCATCACAATCTACGTAAAAATAAGGTTCATATTCGAAGTATAATCTGGTTAGCTTTTTACCCTTAACTAAAAGTCGTATATAAGTTTTATTGTTTCGGACAATATAATCCGCATCTAAAAAATAGGCTTTGTGTATTTGCATAAAACAATTAGAATAAGAAAAAATAAAAAGAGATTATTCTCTTTCTCTTAAGGCAATTTCTTTGCCAATTAGCTCTTGAAGAACCTCTTCGTGGATAAATCTCCTTCCACCAACCTTAACGTGTGGAATCCTTCCACGGTCAAGTCTTCGCTCAAAAGCATTTCTTTTTATACGAATAGTACTCTTGTGCAATTCCTTTACTGCTTCGCTTACTGAGTAGTAATTTTTACTTATGTGGGTTAATGCATCAACTGCATCCTTTGGCACTAATCTGCGTGTACCGAATTTTACTGATGGTACAGAGCCCTTTTCTATTCTACCAATAAATGCCCTAAAGTTAATTGCAGAGTTTGACCTTTTATACTCGGAATAAGCTTCTCTTACAGTAAAGAAGTCATTTTTGGTATTTACAACATCATCTAGAACGCCTCTTGGTATGAACCTTTTTCTACCGACTTTTACATATGGCACTGTGCCACGTTCTATTCTGCCACCAAATGCGCGAAACGATATAACTACGCCACTTTCCCTTAGATAATCATAAGCAGATCTAACTGAGAACAAATTATGCTTGGATTCTAAATCATCTTCACTTGTTTTTTGCTTATATAGCGCTGAAGCTGCCTTATAAACGCCAGCAACTGAGCTAGACAAAGAACTCTCGAACTTGTCACGTTCTTTTTTTATCTCGGATACATCCAAAGATTTATATTCATCTATTACGTTGTCTTCAATCTCTTTTTCTATAATAATCTTTTTTCCACGCGGCATGTCAAACCACCTTTGATATTTTATGATTATGTGTGGTATTACATATAGTAACAAAGTATTTAAAAACCATATCTTTTTCCTTTCCTACCCCTCTTTTTTGAATTTCAGACGATATACAACATAGAATACAACCACAAGTATTATAATACCTCCTATTATGTAGTGGAGTGGTAGTCCCTGATCAGAAGACGGAGGTTGGTCCGGACCATCTGTTTGGTTTTTAGGATTTGGGAAATTTGGACCTGTTCCGCCACCATTTGCCCCATTACTACTTGACCCACCACTTAATTTATGCAAGCCTTCTGCACTAACACTATTTCCTTCTCTATCTTTTACATCAACAGTAAAACTAATTTCATTAAAACCAGTAGGAACTGGTATTTCTGCCGTAAACTGGTTTGGTTTATTTTGATAAACTGCAATCTTTTTTGTTCCGCCTGTTTCAGAAATGTAACGAACACTAACATCTGATGCAGCTACACCACTCGCAAACTGTCCTTCATCTTCTGTAGTAATAACAACCCTAATTTTATTTCCTTCTTCAAAAACATCAACTCTTTTTATCTTTGGTGATGATATGTCAAAGGCTGCGCTGTATTCAGTATTCTCAGCCAAATCTAGATCAATTGTTTTTTCTCTGCCTTGATAATTTATCATTGCTGTGTGATATTGACCAATAATTTTATCTAAATTTAATTCACCCGATGAATCATAAGTTTTATCATCTATAGTAATTTTAGTACTAAGCGGATCGTCATTTTCATCAGTAGTGTATATTTTTAATTTAAAGAAAATCAATTGAACTGTAGTAGTTAAATCATCTGTTACATCAACCTCTGATTCTTCCTTGCCGCCAAGATATTTTACAAATACCCTTGATTTACCTCCGAATACCTTGAAATCTGCAATGCCACCTTCTGTGATTTTACTTCTATTATTGACAAATACCTCTGCACCGCTTATTGCAGAGTTCCTTTCATCAACAACTAAAACGCGCAGCGTAAAGACATCTATCTTAAAATCAATAAATGAAGGGTGGTTTTCAGCAGTAATAGCTTTTGAAAAACTTTTTCCATCTAGTGTTACGTCAATTTTAATGTCACAATCAACTTGTGATTGAATCTTCTCTAAATTTCTTATTGTAACTGTAACATTTCCATTCTTGCTTGTTAGCCTTGGAGGTGTTGTGAAATACCCTTTACTTGTTGATTTATCCAACTGATAGGTAACTGTTACGCTAGCGCCTTCTATTGGTCGCAGTTTAGTATCTAATGCACGAATATTGAGTGTATCTACAAATCCTGCATCGCATGAATCTAGTGAATCTGGTGGAATAACTACTGTAGGTGTATCTGTAACTACATCGTGACCTCCCGGTCCCGTATCATTACTTTGCGCGAATATACTTGATATTATCAATAATGCAAGAATCAAAAATCGCATAGGTAGAAATAGAATGGAAATATATAAAAATAAATCGAGCCCGAGAGGATTTTCAATCAAAACTTAATTAACCAGTTTTGATCAAACTTTTACTAAAAGTTTGAATTTGAACCCCTAGTCCCCTCGTAACTTCCGCTATTAGAAGTTGCATCCGAAGCGAGGTGCATTGTCCAAGTTATGCTACGGGCCCACTATAATATACTTATATTTTCTCATTATTATAAAACCGTCGTTTTACCGATGTTTTCTATATGGACGCAGTCTAATGAGATCTAGGGCTGCGTCGGCAATTCGATGGTTTCTAAATAAAATACTAATGCAATTCAACTTTCTTACCACTCGCATCTCGGCAGCACTTTCCAAAGTCCTTAAAGCGCAACGCCTCCTTTGCAGTGAAGATTGGTCCATCCCTACAGCAGATCTTTCCATCAATTGCACAGGCACCACAGATATTAATTCCGCATTTCATATAGCGCTCGATATTTAGTTCGCAATAAATCTTCCTTTCAATGCAGATTTCTGCTAACCTATGCATCATTTTTTCTGGTCCACAAGAATAAACAGCATCGAATTTTTCGCCTTCACCAAAAATCTTATTTACTGCATCAATAACATTTCCTTTAATCCCTTCACTCCCATCATCTGTTGTTATGATTATTTTTGCTCCGCCAAAATTATTTGTATATATCACATCGTCTTTTTTCCTTGCGCCTATTATTGCAGTACTTCCGATCCCTTTCTTTTTTGCTTCTCGTGCTAAATAAGCAAGGGGTACAACTCCATAGCCCCCACCTACTAAAAGTATTTGGTTTCCGGTCTTCAGTTTCGAAATACTAAATGCTTTTCCAAGAGGACCACGAAACGAAATCAGATCCTCTTCTTTTAGTTGATGTATTGCATTGCTAAACCTACCAACATTTGCAATTGTAACGCTAATCGGAGAGCTACTTCCCAAACTCATTGGTCTTTCTCCAACGCCAGGTATCCAGATCATGATATACTGTCCTGGTTTTCCTTTAAAACTGGCACCCAATTCAAATGTTTTTATCCTGTAATTTTCATCAATAATTTTAGCAACTTTGTATGTTTGCATTTGAAAGCTTTGGTTCTTTGGGGTAATTTCCATAAAATCAAAAATTATATAATAGTGATCAATTAATATTATTATATGAAAGTTCTGGTTGGTTCTCCTGTTTCTAAGCATCACAAATACTGCGCCCCGCAATATCTGGAGATGCTAAAAAATCTAAGTTATTCCAATTATGATGTCTTGCTGGTAGATAATTCTGATACTGAAGATTTTTATAATGAAATAAAAGATAAAGTTCTAATAGTGCGCTTTGGGTATGACAAAGAAACAATAAAAGAAAGAATGGTTGCTTCTAGAAATTATATACGGGAATACGTTTTGAAAAATGGATACGATTATTTTATGGATATTGACCAGGATGTAATTCCTCCAAAAGATGTTATTGAAAGGATGCTTGCGCATAAAAAAGATTTTGTATCTGGCATTTACTATAATTATTTTGAGCAAATACCTGGTAAACGCGAAAAGATGCCTGTCGCGTACACGTGGTTTACAAAAGATGACATTGGAAGAATTATGGGTGATTTAGAAAAAGTGAAAGTTAAGGATCCACCTTTATATCGTGCACTAGTAACAAAAAATTTTGATTTTTCACAGCTTATGAGACCATTGAGTGAAGAGGAAATTAAATCTGGAAAATTAATAAAAATACGATCATGCGGCTCTGGTTGTACGTTAGTTAGTAGAAGGGCACTCGAGGCAGTTCCATTTAGAAATAATTATATTGGAGGATTTGATGATGTTTTATTTTGTATTGATCTGCTTGAAAAAGGCTTTGAACTTTATGCTGATTGTTCTGTAGTTTGTGATCATTTAAACGAAAATAAACCATGGGAATGGACACGGGTTGGAAAAATAACAGATATAATTTATAAATAATTATTTATGTGCTAATCCAACAATCTCTTTCACACTAGAATAATTATGTCCATGTAACCATTTTTCCATTTCTTTTGCTATTTTGGAGAAAACATTCGTACCGCGATAATAAACTGCTGTGCCAATCGCAACAACACTGGCACCTGCTTGCATAAACTCTATTGCATCTTTTCCATAGGTTATCCCACCGCAACCAATAATTGGAATTTTTACTGCATTGTAAATATCGTAGACACAACGTATTGCAATAGGGCGCATTGCTGGCCCGCTTAACCCACCCATACCAAAACCAGGCAGACGTGCATGTCTCTCGATATCAATAACCATTCCGGGTCCAATGGTGTTTCCAACATCAATTGCATTTGCACCAGCATGCTCAACTGCTTTTGCAACTTCTACTTCGCCAGGAATTCCAGGAGAGATTTTTAATATAAGCGGCAACGTACTAACATGTTTTTTAATTGCTTTAACAATCTCGCTAGCAGTTTCTGGTGTTTGTTGACCTGCCATTAAGCCATACTCAGGGGTGTGCGGACATGATAGAACTACTTCAAACGCATCAATTCGCATTCCATCTTTTATTTTGTGGCTTATTTTCTCAGCGAGCGTTTCATACTCGGTTACAGTGCGTGCAGTTATACTTAATATAAGTGGTTCTTTCTTTTTCCAACCAAAAAATTCTTCCAGACCAGCATCAATCCCAGGGTTAGAGTAACCAACTGCGTTCAAAAATCCGCAATTAGTTTCGACCATTATTGGTGTTTCATGACCTTTGCGCGTTTCTAGAGTAAGTGATTTGCATATTACTGCACCAGCAAACTTGCATACTTCTTCTAAATTTGCTTTTGTCACACCTTGGATTCCACTCGCTAAAAACAATGGATTTTTCATTTTTAGTCCTAAGAATTCGGTTTCAAGCATGTTATCAATATTAATTCAGTAACAGTTATTTTAAATAAGTTACATCTGACTAAAACTATATGGCATATAAAAAAGCAGAAGTATCAAAGGAGATTACCGATTTTTTAAAGAGTGACAGAACTAATGTATCATTTACCCCAGAATATAAACAAAATCATTTTTTTCATATAATCTCAAAAAGTGTAAACAGGCTGGATATTGAGAATTTGGCAAAAGAACAAGCTGATATAGTAAGCGAAACTTTAAGATCATCGAACCAAACGAAATTTACAATATATTTCACTAAAGATTTTGATTTAGAGTATCTAAAGACAATGTTCTTCTCTTTAAAGCCAGAACTAAAGAGAATGTATGAAAATGGGAGACTTGAATTTAAATTAGCTGAAAAACCTATAAAAATATGGGCGCAGGATGTTGGCCAGAGTGTGCGCACAAAAGATGGCAAATCAGAATTAATAAAAGGAATTCGTACGAGTGGGTTCCAAACACCCCCTATGGAAATACCAATAACACAGATACCGATTCTGTTCGAAGGTGGAGATGTAACTACAACTGTTGTTAATGGAAAGAAAACCGTGGTTATTGGCCCTCAAAGTGTTAATAATACACGAATCCACTATAAAAGACTGGGTTATGATATTTCTGATACTGAAATAAAATCAATACTTACTCATGCATTCAATGCAGATAATGTGGTTATGTTAGGTAGTGAAGGCGGCAGATATGATAAACCACATTATATATTCCATATAGACCAAGCAGTTTTCTTTCCAAAAAATAATGTTGCCGTAATTATTGATCCAGACTCTATAAAAGAACAAGGAATAAGCAATGGGCTAAAAATATATGCAGAGCAATTGGAAAAAGAAGGATTCAAATTAATAAAAATTCCTAGCAAAGATGATTTTGTAAAAAAGTATCGATCATATGCAAATGTGATACCGATAGAACTACCAGATGGAAGAACAAAGGTAATATTACCTAGCTTTGGCAATGAGACATTAGAGGATAAAATAAAAAAAATCTTAGAAGATAACGACATGGCTGTAGTTTTTGTAAAGGATATAGGTTATAATGCACAGGGCAACATACATTGTATAACTGGGGCGATTGCAAGGATTGATGATAGTTATAAAAACGTTCCAATCAAAATTGGGTGAGTGCTAGCCTCTTCCTGCAAGGCATCTTTCACAGGTTATTTTTTTCTCACAATGAGGAATTGGTTTATGATTAATCGGATCATGCATTGGTCTTTCCAAAAACCTGCACAACTCTATTTCTGTTTTATCTGTTAATGAATGTTCCATTGATAATGTCTGTTTTAAGGCATCTTTCTTATTTATTTTTAGAACTCTAGTAAGAAAATCCTCTATCAACCTGTGCCTTCTGATTGCTTTTATTGCTTCCTTTTCTCCTTTTTTAGTAAGCGTAATATTCTTGTATGGTTTATGAAGTATGTAACTGTCTTTTGTAAGCTTATGAATCATTTCTGTAACGCTTGCTGGTTTAACACCTAATGCGTTTGCAATATTATTAGTACTTACTTCTTTCTTATCTTCAATCAATGAATATATAACACGTAGATAGCTATAACCAGATTTTATCTCCATAATCCCATCCGAAATGCTAATAATTTAGGCATGCCTAAATTTATAACCCTTTCTCAGTAATAGTATATTATGCTTTCGAGAACTGGTGAGAATTACCTACGTACTATTTATGAAATTATCGAAAAGAAAGGTTATGTTAGAGTCAAGGATATTGCTGATTCTTTGGAAGTTAAACCTTCTACTGCAAGCGAGATGCTGGAGAAATTAGCTGTGGTTAATTTAATCATTTATGAAAAACGCAGGGGGATAACGTTAACGAATGATGGTAGAAAGGTTGCAGAACTTATTAATGCACGTTATAAAATATTTTTACGCTTGTTCGAACTTGCTGGTGTATCACCAAAAACTGCATACAGGGATGCTTGTATTCTAGAGCATTATGTTAGTGATGAAACAAACAACGCGGTTCAGGCACTTGTTGAGAAACTAGAGTTAAACAAAATTTAGGTGCACCTAAATTTCTTAGGGAAGTAATTAAATAAACCGAATTATATAGGAAATACTATGCTAGCTGAATTTATAGTAATGTTTCGCGAAAGTATTGAAGCCGCGCTAATTATAGGTATAATGCTTGCTTATTTACATAAAACAAAAAACCAGGAACACGAGAAGCACGTTTATCTAGGGGTAGCATGGGGCATAATTGCATCAATAGCTGTTGCATATGGGTTTCAATTCGTGCAAGGTGGATTTGAAGCGCACGAAGAGCTGTTCGAAGGAGTGTTCATGATTATCGCAACAGTGCTAGTAACGTGGCTTATACTATGGATGATGGAAAATAAGAAAATTGCAGATACAATAAGACACAACGTCCAAGTAAAATTAGATTCCAAGCAAACAACTGGCTTAATGTTCTTGGCATTTACTTCTGTATTTAGAGAAGGCATAGAAGCGGTTTTATTCATGGCAGGCATACAGGTATCTACGGGTGGACTGTCCTTGGTTGGGGGATTTCTAGGAGTTGTCGCTGCGCTAATTATTGGCTATTTAATATTCGAGCGCTCTATGCGATTTGATCTTGGAAAGTTTTTCAAAATTACAACTATTTTCCTTATTTTTATCGCTGCTGGGTTATTTTCGCATGGCATTCATGAACTAGCAGAAGCAAAGCTACTGCCACCCTTAGTTGAGCATCTTTGGGATATTAATCCGCCACAAAACCCAGATGAAAGTTATCCATTACTACACGAAAAGGGATTGGTTGGTAGTATGGCTAAGGCGCTCTTTGGTTATGACGGGAATCCTTCGCTATTGCGTGTTATTGCATATGTTGGATACCTTGGTGCAGTTTACGCGATCAGCAGAAGATATAAATAATTTGTAGTTTTTATTTCAACATGCGTTTAATAATTATTTTATTTATTTTATCAATTCTGATTTTTGGCTGCGCCTCGCAGCAATCTCCTGTCCCTCAACAACCACCCGCATCACAACCAACACCTACCCCAACTACAGAACCACCTAAACTACCGCAGCCTCCAGCTGACCAACCAATTCAACCAACTGAGCCGCCACAACCATTACCTCCAAAAACACCAGAACCAGCTGAACCAAAACAACCACCGTTACCTCCACCTCAACCAAAACCCCCAAAGCAACCACCAGCAATGCCACCCCAAATAAGAACAGAACAACTTGAAGAGGTAACACCTGGAAAAGGATTAGGTAAGGCACTGCCTGGCCAAGGTGGAGATAATGGCCCGTGGAAGCATAGAATAAAAAGTGCAACTTCAAAAGATGGGCTAACTTGGGCTAAAGATAACTTTGCATTAGCTGACCAAGCAAGCGTACCAGATGCAATTATAGATAAGGATGGAAATATCCGCGTTTATTATGTTGATTGGAAAAATAGGGGCGTTACAGTAGCGATAAACGCTAATAGCGCGTGGAAGTATTATCGTGTAAAATTAAAACAAGGATTTGTAGGTGCGGATCCAGATGTTGTTTTAACCAATGGCGTATATAGAATATATTATACTAATTTCGAGAGCCCAGGAGCACAGCTTGCCTCCATTGATGTTGCATTCTCTGATAATGGGATAATATTTGAGAATCAAACAGTAGCATATGCTAAAGAGCAAGGTTCAACAGATGCAGATATATTTATTGCAAATAAATGGATTATGTTTATTTCAAATGGGCCGCGCAATATAATGGCAACTTCTAGTGATGGTTTAAAATTCACAAAACAAGATGAGCTTCCATTTATGGGAAGTGTATCAAACACCATTAAAGTTTCAAATGGATACAGAATGTATTATCATAAATCTAGTGGCATGCAACCTAAGGCAAGCATTTATTCTGCATTTTCAAGTGATGGAACAAATTGGCAGGAAGAAGGCTTAAGGTTAGAAGCAAGCACAAGCGAGGAAAGCGTTGAATCACCGGCTGTTGTCAAACTACCAGATGGCGATTATAAGATGTTTTATCATTCAATTATTAATGACTAATTTTTATAAAAGATCGTTACCACCTCTTGTAGTTCTAGGTATTTCAGTTGGCATTTCTCCAGAGAACTTTTCCAATTTATACCTTCCATGTAATTTCTCTTCCATTTGTAATGCATGACCTAGCCCAACTACAACTATATCCGGTATGGCATCAAGAATTATTTTTACAAAGTATTCACTCCTTCTTGAAATTATCTCACTCCAAAACCTCATTAATGCTTCTTGAGTTGGACGTTCCGTGTTTATGGCTAGCGCCCTTTCGAATCTTCTTTTTGCATTTTCTAGTGGCATGCCCACCTCAGGAGGTAAATATAAATGACCTTTTAGCCTATGGGCAACTGCTGCAAGTTCTGATTCTATCTGTGCAATTGTGATTGAACCTTCGTGCATCATTTTTATAAGCTCGACTGATTTATATTCATTCCACAGGTCAGGGTTTTCTAACAATACTACTGGAATACCAATCGTTCTTAAATAAGTATATAAATCCCCAAAGAATCCTACTTTAGTAAAAGCCGTATCATAATCTTCTCTCAGTTCTAGACCAACACTTTTTGGTTTTCTCCTATTCAATTCATGTTGCAGTCTAGTAAGTTCAACCCTATTTGCATGAGCTACGCCTATTAAAACCTTTTCTGATCGTGCTCCACCGAATAACCTTAAGGATAAAGCCATACTTATATGGTATTGGCAACATTTTATAATGCTTTCGGGTAGATGAGGGTTATTGATCTTTATGGGTTAGTTCAGCTCGAACCAATTATCCGAATCAGTTTGCCATGTCCTAAAATCTGATACGCCACTAGCTCCGGTAAATCTACCATCTGGAGTTGAATAATCGCAAACTAATGGCTTTGCATCTCTTTGTTCTTTGGAAATTATAGAATCAGATCTGATTTTTATGCCTTTTTTCTTGTAATTTTCAAATAAAGAATCATCCATAACATCAAAAAATGAAACAAGTCCCCTGCCGCTAGTTGTAACTACTTCAACTGCAATCTCTCCATGTGAATTTTCATCTGCAATTGTTCCAATATGCTGGCCAGCAGAAACCTTACTACCTTCTTTAAAAGAACTGAGAAGATTAACATGGAAAAAAATAAAACGAAATGCTGGCTGCTCGGATGATTGAATGGAAAACTTAGCCTCTTTTCCGTATGTAGTCTCTGTATATTCCACGTTTTTAATTACACCATCAACTGGTGAGTAATATTTTATAGAAGTCCAAGAAGAATCATGTGGCTTTCCAGGTTCTCCTCCCTTTGGCCAGAAATAATGCTTCATACTACGGCATTTTTCTCCTGTTCCTAAAGAATAATCATGGCCATAGCCACTACGAAATTTTGAAATTTTGGCGATTCTATCTAGTTCTATAAAATTATTTTTCACAAACTTTGGAGGGGCGTTTTTTGATAGATCAAATTTAGGTGTATTGAAAAAATCGCTCATGTATTGTTTCATCTTATCATCCATTTTCGCTGGATCCATAGCTGACGGGTCAAAATCTGGCGGAAGATTTTTCATAAAATCTTCTGGGGACTTACCTTCCTTCATCATTTTTTCCATATTAGGTATTGAAGAATTTAAAGGTGCTACCTTTGGCTCTTCTTTCTTTTTACTAACATTAGCAGTAGTGTTGATAACAAAATCCGTCTTATTCGTGGCATTAATAACTATGTTATTAGCTATATTGCTTTCCTCAGTAGTGTTTTTTATTTCAACTTTTTCAGTTTTATTAGTTTCAATAATCTTTGTAACATTTGTTTCATTTTTAATTTCTTTAGTCTCAATTGGTTTAGAGCAACCTAAGGTAAATAAGAATAGTAGAATAATAAAGGCAGGTATAATAATTTTCTTCATTTCTATCCCATAATTTTCTCGTGTTCAATTCTAATACACCTATTCTGAATAACTAAAATTCCGGCAGCTCGCGCTTTTTCAGCTGGTTTTTCATTTTCTATTCCTAATTGCAGCCAAATTACACGAGGTTTATTTTTCATCTGAAGCGCTTGATCAACGATCTCTTCAACAAGCTCGCTTCTGCGAAAAATATCAACAATGTCAATTTTAATCGAACTGGGAATATCGAGTAAGCTTGCATATGCTTTAATGTCATTCCATTCGCTAATATTAGGATTAATCGGAATTATACTATAACCTGCATTGTACAGATACTTAGCAACAACATAACTGTCGCGTTCTGCTCTATCACTTAAGCCAACTACTGCGATTGTTTTGGATGTTTTAAGAATAGATTTTATTTGAGTATACACAACTACTACCTTGCTCATTGCTCAAGGCTGATTGCCCATTGCCAATTATAAATATCCCCAAGTCTGCAATTTATCGCCATCCTGATGCCAGCGCTCTCCAATATCAGTTCTATAAAACATATTAGGGATTATTATATTTTTAACACGATTATATGCTTGCTGTCTTGCTTCATCCATTGTTGATCCAGAACCAGTTATTATAAGTGCGTATCCGCTCTCACCGGCTAATCTCCAATCATCTTCAACAAATTTAACATCGCCAAGGTGCACACCTTCATAATTCGGTTTTTTGAAAATAATTGTAGCATCTTCTGAATATTTTCTAAACGAATCTGGATCCATAAATGGAAAGGGGGGTACTGCAACAACAACGCCAACTTGAAAACCGCGCTTTGTTTTTAGTTCTGGTTTCTCTTTTTTTGCTAATTTATACAAAAACTCGCCCCATTCACTTAGCACGCCTTCCATTGCTATACTTATATGCGGATAACCAAATCTTGAAGTAGATTCGAGTGGATATATGCCGCGAGCATTTACAATACAATTAATATCAATATATCCTACATAACCGCATTGCACAAGCTTATCTTTAAACTTTGCAAGCGTTGCATCAAAAATTGGACTGCGATCTTTCCAGAATATGGAGGTGCCTAGCTCGCCAGTATTGGGACCAAGATCACCTGGAAATAATTTCTTATGCTCGAAATTTACATTTACCGAACCAACAAACTCTTGGCCATCAAAAAAAGCACCGACCGCAACTTCTACACCAGAAACATATTTCTGCAATTGAAATTCTTTTATTTTCTTACCCCAGTTTTTCTTATAGCGCTCGAGCATCTCTAGTATGTCATTTCCATCTTCTTCCTGGCCAACGAAAAGTAATTCTTTTTCATTTTGCGCTTTGCCACTTGGTTTTATTACATATCGGTCTGGGTTTTCTTTTATAAACTTTATTGCATCATCAAAATTAGTAAAGTTCTGATTAGAAATTATATTTATACCGACACTTTTCATTTCATTTTGGCCGAACTCGCGATCATCTTCTAACTTATCTGTATAAGTGCTACCGCCAATGACAAGTTTGCCTTGTTTTCTCAGGCGCTCTGCCTCTTCGCCAAAACCAATGTCATCAAAAACTATTACTGTTGCCCAATCAACCTCTGTTTTCCAGTCTTCGCACTTATCAACAACTCCATCACAAACATTCTTTTCACTTTTATCTCTAATGTAGTATTTGCACTCGTGCCCTTCTTTTTTTATCTGCCATGCCAAATCTCCGATTAGCCCTTCGAAAGAAACGAAAAGAAATTTTAATTTCGGTTTTTGCTGATCACTATCGCTAGTTCCATTCTTATTGTTCATAGTGAATGTTATTCAGGAAAAAATTATAAATGAATTGGAAAAAAAGATGAATTTGTATTGACATGTGAGCGACATGTTTGTTTAGTGTTTTATGTTTCGGTGGAAAACTAAAACAGCGCAATTTCGTAACCACATGACGGCGCGGCGTTGAGACCTATGTACTTCCCATCAACGAAGCTGTTGTAGTCACGGGCAACAGGACCGATAGACGCAGTATTAAATCGCCATAAATGTATAGCTTCATCTGATTTTTCGACTGGTTCACTTTGTGGGATTCCTGTTTCAGTATGGCGCATATGCCAACTACCTCCTACTTTAGGGAAGTTTTCTATTAAATGAATATTTGCTCCTTTTACTAATTTTATTTTATATCTTTTATTTCCCAGATCTAAAATATCAAAGTCTGGATGAACTATTGCTAATGCGCAGTTTGTTTTTCCTCTGAATTGCTCTGGAACTGTGAATAAAACAGAATAACCATCTTTACCGTGTTCCCAGCCAATAACTAATTTATCTCCAAATGAAATGTTTGGTCTTTCATACATAACCAATGTCCCTGTCCATACTGGGACCTTGTAGTTTTGTTCAAAATATTCGCCATCTTTTGTTTCTGTTAAAATGCGGTCATGAATATCATTTGGAACAATTAATTTTCCTTCTCTTTGAGCTAACGCAAGCGCTTCGAAGAAATTTAACCTCTCGAGACGAAATTCTATAACCTGTAATGCTTGTTCTGGAGTCATTTCTCTTAGCATTCGCCTTCTTGCTCTTAATTTATCTAATTCTGTTCCTGTAGCTTTGACTTTGCGTACTTCATGAGTTGGTTCTGGTTTAAATCTTCTGAATGGATCGTTTGCCATTAGCCTTTGGCTATTAGCTTTTAGCTCGTGGCCACTAGCTAACTGCCAACTGCCAATAGCAGGTTTACTCAATCTTCTCATGTTATATAATTAGGAATTATGTGTTTATAAATCTAAAGGTTAAGGATAGTTATATGATTTTTAAAATCCCAAGAGTAAAATCTATTTATGTACGCTATAGAAGCAAATGATTTGGAAAAGACCTATCCAAAAAAGATTACGCTGTATAATTTCTCGATAAGGATACCTGCTGGTGAGATTTATGGATTACTTGGACCGAATGGCGCAGGTAAAAGCACATTTATAAGAATACTTGCAGGGCTTGAGCGCCAGGATAGCGGCGAATTAAAAATTCTTGGTGAGGTACCTGGTAAAAAAATCAGGAAAACCATTGGAGTTGCGCCACAAGAAAATAGTTTTCATAATCTGCTGACTTGTTTTGAGAATTTGATTTACTATGCAGAACTTTATGGAATGAAAAGAAATGAATCAGAAAAACGCGCTGATGAACTATTGGATATGCTTGGATTAGGAGAAAAGAAAAATGTCCAGGCAGCATGGCTAAGCGGTGGTATGAAACGGCGCTTGAACCTAGCATGCGCGCTGATGCATAAACCAAAAATAATAATTCTCGATGAACCAACAACTGGATTGGACCCTATTTCTAGAATAAGAATGTGGAACGTAGTACGTAGTATAAAGGAGAAAGAAAAGGCAACTATCCTGTTAACAACACATTATATGGAAGAGGCTGAGACGCTATGCGATCAGATATCGTTTGTAAATCGGGGACATATAGTAAGAACAGGTACACCAGAAAAACTAAAATCAATTATTGGAAAGGAGTTTTTGCGCGTGAAAAGCACTCCTGGTAATTATCAAAAGATAATTCAGAATATTGAAAAAATTGAAGGAGTGAAGCACGTGACAGTTGCGAATGAAGAACTTTTGATTGAAGCGAAAAATGCAGCATCAAAAATAGGCGCAATAACACGCATGCTAAATGAAAATAATGAGAATATAATAGACTTACGAGTTTCGCAAGCAACACTAGAAGATGCTTTCATCAAGCTGACTGGTGCTGGATTAAAAGGTGCAAAGAATGAGACTACTAAATGAAATTGAAAAAGATGCAAAAATATTCTATCGTGAAGGAAGAACTGTCACGTTACTAATTGTTGTGCCAATAATAATCATGCTCGTGCTAAGTGCTGTGTTTGGAAAAACTACTGGTGATCCAAAGCTAAATATAAAAATAGGGTTTTGTGATTTGGACAAAACAAACCTTTCGAAGGATTTTATTGCAGGCATAGAAACGTCCAAAATAGTAGACATATCAGATAATGAAAATTGTAATACGCTAGCGCAGCACCTGGTAGCAACTGGAAAGTTGCCTGCAGCAGTTGTGCTCCCGCAAGGATTTGAGCAAGGAATTAAAAAAGGCGAAGTACAAGAAATAAAACTGATTTTGGATAACACGCGAATACAAACTGCACCTTCTATAGAAGGTTTCTTCAAGGCGTCTGCAAGCTCTTCAAGCCAGAGAATAAGCATTGAGTATGTTTCAGTGATATGGAAAAAATTAGAAGAGGCAGATGCCCGCTTGGATGGATTAAAAAATGATGTAAGTGATGCAAAAACTAAGGCTAATGATATAACTGTAAAATTAACACAAACAAAAGACCAACTAGAATCTATTGATTTTAGTATAATGACTAATGCACTAGACGGAGCCAGTCAAACTGTGGATCAAACTGTTGCCTCACTTAATAGTGCAAATGAAAACTTAACTGCAATAGAAAGTAGGTTTGCAAATTATGATAAAGCGCTTATTCAATCAGAAAACGATTTATTGAATATAAGTATTCTAGTGGATGATGTCGCAATAAGCGTATCTAATACATCCTCACTGCTAAACTGCACTGCTAGTGATAATGCAAGTGTATGTGGATCTGTTAATGCAATTAATGCCAGTATTGGCAATGTTAAGACCAGCGTAGATGATAGATTATTCAAAATAAGATTAGCGAGGCAAGAATTAAATGATACAAACCAGACTGTACAGGAGTTTAAGGGAAGAATAAATGAAAGCCTTGTTGCTGCTGATAATGCAAATTTGAGAATAAATGATTTGAATAGGTTTGTTGAAACACTGCAGGAAAATAGAAGAGATGCATTGATAACGCTAAATGAAGCACTTGATGCCAGCGAGCTACTTTTGGAAAGAACAGACCAGATGAGCTCTTTGATAGATAATGCTAAGCAACAAATAAAAGAGATAACTGCACGGCGACCACAGGCAGTTGTTTCACCGATTGATCTGAATACTGCTAATGTTTTTGAAAAGAAAACATTTTTTGAATTTCTATTGCCCGGATTAATTCCAATTATACTTATGTTCCTATCGCTTTTCTTATCATCAACCTCGCTCGTGCGAGAAAAGACAGCTGGCACGCTCGAGCGCGTATTTATATCCCAGATTTCTTCAATCGAGTATGCTGCGATAAAGATAGTTAGCTATGCAATTGTGTTGTTTCCGCAGCTTGTGATATTATTAGCAATGGCATCGCTTTTGTATAATGCATTTTCCATTGATAATTATGAAGCAATTTCTTATTTAGTAATTGTTGGCGTGCTAATGATGATTGTTTTTAATGCACTTGGTTTTATCATTGCTGCATACTCGGATTCAG
>JAGVWJ010000015.1 GCA_018304385.1 Microcaldota archaeon | reverse complement strand
TACGAAAGCGAAGATCCACCCGAATTTTTTATATTTTTAAGGGCAGACGATACCTCTGCAACTTATGGTGGCTATGCAATTGGCATTGATCTTGCAGGAGTTTGTAATAGATATAAGGATCCTCAGGATGGTAAAACAAATCGTGTTTACGGCGGACTAATGGATTGGAAACACATGTATTCAAGCTGCGGATATGATTCCAGTGATCCAAAAAATCCAGTACATATAAATAATGTATCAATAGACGGAGAATGTAGAAATAGACCTGGAACTGCATGCATTTTTAATAGTGAATTAAATTACTATCAATGTAATGATAATGAATCTTTGAACTCATTCTATAATCAGAATAAATACAATTTCCTTGCAGCGTCTACTGTTCACGAGCTGATGCATCATTTTGGAGAACATGGCAATTACGATCATTTTGGTACTGAGAAATGTAATGAAGTTATGGGTGGAACAAGTTATGATGATGGTACGCTCAACACATTCCAAGAGAATGCAGCTATTTGCCCGAAATTGTTTGAGGTTTTTAAAGCAAGTTATCAGAATTGCTAACATTTATAAGACCTTATTACACATATTTATACGTGATTAATATGGTAAACATGACAATCGCAGTTCCGGGGGAATTAAAAAAACTAATCGATGCCCACCCAGAAATAAACTGGAGCGAGGTAGCAAGGCAAGCTTGGTGGCAGAAAGCACGGGAATTAGAATTATTAAATAAACTAACAAAGACAAGCAAGGCTAGTGATAAAGATGTGCTTGATCTTGCAAAATTAATTAAGAAAGGTATGGCAGAGTGGCATAACGAGCAGGTTAGTAGGTCTTAAAATGGAATTAGTGGTTGACACAAGTGTAGTGGTTGCCGCTGTTCTTAAAGACGGCTCCACAAGAAATCTTGTTTTTAATCCACTTCTAAAGCTTTATTCTCCGGAAAGGCTAGAGCCTGAAATATTAAAGAATAAAGAGAAATTTAAGGAATGTGGTAGACTAACTGAAGAGCAATTTCATGAGTCTTTGACATTAGTACTAAAACAAATAGAAATAATCCCATTTGAAGAATATGTAGAAAAAGAACTAGTTGCAAAGGAGATATGTAAAAGGGATGAAAGTGATTGGCCTTTTATAGCGCTTGCATTGAAGTTGCACCTCACAATCTGGTCAAATGATCCAGACTTAATGGAAGGCCAGAATAAGGTAAAAGTAATCTCAATTTCTGATCTGATAAAAATTTTAAGTGAGTGAAAGTGCACATCTCTTTAGCATTAAGCAATTATTTAAAAAAACAAGCTTAGTAATATCTAATTTTACGCGCCTGTAGTCTAGTGCCAGCCCTTTTACAATCCTATGAAGCATCAAGGAAAAAGGGCTAGCGCAACCCCAAAACAGGGTTTTCTTGTTTGGGATGAAGAGCCCTTTTGATCTTAGAAAAAGACGTGATTATAAAGGGCTTCAACGGACAATGGTAGGATCATAGCCTTCCATTTTTTTGAATTGGCGGTTTTGGGCCGCCTTTTCCTAAAAGGCGGAAAGCTATTGACCCGGGTTCGAATCCCGGCGGGCGCATTTTATTATGTTTCGAGTTTTCAGTATTCAGTTTTGGTTAAAACCAGGAATTTAGATTATTATTCCTTTTAGAATTTTTTATTCTAAAAATATTACTTAAGGAATATTTATTAATCTTATTGGTTATTTTATATCATGGCAGATGAAAACTTCAAAGGAACATTACTTACTGGTCAGGTTTCTAGATCAGCTAAAACAGCAGCTGTGCACAGGCTCTTAAGAGATGGACAGGCTACTGCAGAAGATTTTACAAAAGCAATAAAACAAGACCAAGAGCTAATTTTAAGTAACCAGCAGCATTTTGCATTTGTTTCAGCTGGTCAAAGCGATTGGTTGGATATACTTAGACCTATTGCTCTATCTTTTCATGGTTTTAGCAAAGCTACCTGGCCAGTAACAAGATGGTTTAGAACAAATTCATTCTATAGAAGACCAACTGTAATTGGAAAAATAAATTGCAATGGCCAAGAGCTTGCAGAATCAATTCCTATCATTAACAATGGAGTTGTCTTCGTTCCAGGGCCCCATACATTTGTAAAATTAGTTGATAATTCTCATTACAACGATCAGGCAGAAATTGCTATTGATTATGTGAAAGCATTGTCAAAGAGCGTAGAAAAATTAAAAGAGAAAAACTACAAATGTCTGCTTTTTGTTGAATATGTAAGCCCTATAATTTGGCTAAATGATGCACTAGAACAAATAAAAAATATAAAAGTTGGTGTGCATTTCCCGCTTATTGATTCATCAAGCATTTTACGTTTTTTCGACGATAGCAAAATTGATTTCATAGGTATTGATGCACTTTACACTAATCTTAGTTCTATAAAAACTGAAAAAGATGTTCTTTTAGGTATTGTTGATGGTGCACGTGCAGCAGTTGAGTCCGTAGATTATATCAGAAAACAGGTAAAACTACTGGAAAAGGCGAAATTCTCTGGTTATTACATTGGAACAAACGACCGACTTTTTGATGTTCCGTTTGATATTGCGCTACAAAAAATTAATGCGCTTAATGAATTTTCTAAGGTGAGAACTAATGACTGATTTTATTACCCAAGAAATAGGAAGTATCCAAAGACCACTATGGCGCCAGAAATTAGACGCGCCTCCAAATGAAGAGTGGATAGCATCAGCCCTTGAATGGGGCGAGAAATTAAATGTTGAAGAAAAAAATGAGCTTGCGAATATATTACGAAAGAAAGAGAGAACCTCAGAAGAAAAGGAAAGAATAATTGAAATTTCTTCATTGTATGTAATAAAAATGCTTGAGCATGCAGGTCTGGATCGAATTTATAACGGTGAACAGACAAGAACTGAGATGTACGATTTTCTTGCAAAGCATACAAATGGAATATCTACTGCAGGTGTGCTTAACTCTTTTGATGCGAATTATTTCAGAAAAGGAATAATAACTGATATAGTTTCTGTTAAGGAAGATAGAATTAGTTTTTTTGTAAATGAATTCGAGTTTGTAAAAAAACATACAAAAAAAATTGTAAAACCATGTTTAACTGGACCTTATACTATGATGGATTGGTCTTATGTTGAACATTATAGAAATATTTACGAAAAGAAAGGCTTAGCACCTAAGGATGCAATAGCTTTTGGAAGAAGGGATGCAACACTAGACTTTGCTAGAAATGTCCTTAATCCAATAGTGCTTCAGCTAGTAGAAGCAGGCGCAACTGTAATACAAATAGATGAACCTGCAGCAGCTACAAAAGAGCAAGAGTCTGATTTTTTTGTTGATGCAATAAATGCTTGTTTTGAAGGTGCTCGCAATATTGAAAAAGCAGTTCATCTTTGTTATAGTAACTATCCAGCGCTTTTTCCTTCGCTTGCATCTTGCAAGGCAGATAGCTATCTTATAGAGTTCACAAACCATGCATCTAGCAGCGTAGTTAGCAAAGAAGCATTTAGAATGATCGAGCTTTTCAAAGAGCATAAAATGGATGTAACCATTGGCGTTGGTGTGATTGATGTTCATTCTGATTTAATCGAGACACCAGAGGTAGTTAGGGATCGGTTGTTGTATGCTAAAACTATCATAGGTAATGCTTCCAGGGTTCAGGTAAATCCTGATTGTGGGCTTCGCACCAGGCAGTGGAACATTGCTTACGCAAAACTACAAAACATGGTCAAAGGCGCAGAACTAGCGCGTGCTGCAGGTGTTTAAATTGCTTGAAAACAAGATAATGTTAGAAGTTACTCCCCCTGCCAGAAGGACCTCTGCTGAATATTTGTCAAAAGTTACAACTAATATATCAGAATTAATCGATCAAGTTAATTGTGTTGATTTCATAAATATTCCTGAAATAATTGAAGAAAATAGAACTGGAATGCCATTATACAAAAACCTAGATCCGCGTATTTTTGGTTCTATTCTATATGAGAAAACTAGAAAGGAGATAATAGTCAACAAGGTTACAGTACATCTTAAATCTCTCACTGATCTCAATAGCTGGCTTAAAGATGCAATTGGGATATACAAACTCAGACACTTGGTTTTTGTAGGAGGGAATAGCAGCGCTATTTCTTATAATGGTCCAGGTGTTATCGATGCAAACTCGCTCGCAAAAAACCTTGGTTTTATTGTTGGAAATATAGCTATTCCTGATAGAAAAAATGAGTTTGAAAAACTAATAGTAAAAACCTCAAATAATTGCTCTTTTTTCACTACGCAGATTATACTACAAACTGAAAAAATTAAACAGACGCTTAAAATATATGACTTCTTATGCAAAAGCTTGAGGATAAAACCAGCAGTATTTTTCCTAAGCTTTGCTCCTGTATACGATGAGCAGGATTTATATCTTTTGAAATGGTTGGGCGCGCACGTTCCTGAAGCTATAGAATCTAGATTAAGGAACAGTAGCAACATTGGATATGCTTCTATTGAACTTGCAAAAGAGCTCTTTTCGGATATTGTTTCTTTTGTGCTAGAAAATAATATTTCTGTACCTATCTCTCTTAATGTTGAATCAGTATCATACCATAATTTGCCCCTTGTAAAAGAAATCATAATGCAGGGAAAAGAGGTTTTAGAACGCTTAAATAAAAACCAATCTAAACCCTTACAATCTTTCTAGTAGGATTAAATTTAACTGGTGCATTTTAATTTATACCCAATCCACGTCCTCGTTCTTCTACCCCTGCTAATGCATCTACATATAATGGATTTATTACTTCTTCACTGTAATCTTTTCCCTTACATATCTTTCTTGTTATGAGCTCTAATCTTCTTAAATCAGTTAATTGTTCCCCAATACTATCTACTAACCCTTCTAAGTCACTCATGCAGCCTTCCATTTCTTGGAGAAGCTCTGAAGCGCGTAATCTTAGATCTGCTAAGGCAAGATTTTGTGGATCTAACTCAGCTATTAAACTACGAACCACTTCCGCGTTTATAAATAATTCGCCCCTTGATGCACGTAAATGGTCTGGGACGCCTTCAGAACCTCTGAAAATCTCTCCAACCAGAAAATATATTGAGTCACTATTTGATTCTATAAGATCGCTATTACTGCTTCCGTGCGTAATTCTCAAGGTTACTTCTATTATTCTAATATTTTGTTGATCCTTATTGTACCTGTCTAAATAAAAATCAAATGATTCTATTTTACGATGCAACGTATCCTCACTTCCGTCTAATAGCTCATTTGTTCTTCTAACTAATTCCTCTTCCTTTCCTTTTTCATTAGCAGCTTTTAACCTATCTAAAAATCCAATTTTCTTTGAGGGTTTCCTGTGTTTTTTTGGCAAAACAGTTTGTTCTAAATTATCTCTAGCTTGAGGTTGCGTTTGAGCACTTTGCATTTGCTCTGTCATTGGTTCTTTACCTTTAAATAGCATAAATACAGTTGCCAATGCTGCTGCACCAAGAGCTAATCCGACAATAGGCTTTCTGAACTTGCGATATGGTGCTTCGGCTAGTGGTGTCATTAATTTCTTCATATTTACAACTTTGTGTAGTTCTCCTTATAAACCTTTCTTTCCATAAAAAGTAACATTTTTAAACCCTACCTAACATAAATAAATATGGCAAAAACCCTTATTTTTATCCCTGAAAGGCACTCTCAGAGCAGAAGGCAAGAGGCAGCACAGTTAGCAAGACTATTATCAAGGCAAGGCGATGTAAAGCTATTTGTGGAAGGAACTGCTACAAACGATGTTGCAAAAGAGAGCGGGAAACTAGGCTTCCAAGTCTGTGAGACTGAGGCAGAGGAAATGCTTCCTGCTGTAAAACTTACCTTACTTTATTCACTTTCATGGTATAATGCATTTATGGATGCTCTTAAAAGAGATGATGAGCAATCCCGTTTATTTGTATATGAATTTATTAAACTTTATTCAGGTGCACAGATTGAGCCTGGAGATAACTATGGCATTCATGAGTTTATTGCAATTCAAAATTTCGAGAGAACAGAGATTTTCCATACGCTTGCTTTAGCTAGGGGAGTTGGATTAGAAGTAGAGGTTGAAGAGCTCAACACAATATTGGGAGACATGGATTCTATTTGTGGTATCCCCCCTTCTTTTAAAGCATTAATTGATCGAGTACTGAAAAACGCTCGGGATGATGCAATAATTGAGAGAATAAGAATGGCATTCAAAACTGCGAATGATTTCTTTTTGCAAAATTTTAATACAAATGTTTGTCCTACTCAAGGCATAGATACTACAGATTTAGATAGATTGACCGCAGCAGCTGAAACAGGCAACCCACTTGCCTTTAGTGCATTACTTAACCCTATGGTGGACATAATAGGAATGTATCGAGAGATATACCTTGCTTATTGTGTAGTTAGAGAATCATTTGATATTGGGATTCTGAATGTAGGTGAAAATCATTCTAATAGTAGAAGTTTTAGGTCACTTCTTTTACAAACAGGCATTGATAACATTTCTGTAGTGCCCATCCAACCAGCTGCTTTGCACGCGTAGAACATACTAATTTAAACCCCTTCATACAATATATCTATCGACGATAAATTAACTATATAATATGGCGATTTTTAGGTGTATTTATGACAGACGGCGCTAGTGGTTATACTGCAAAAGATATTCAAATTCTTGAGGGCTTAGAAGGCGTAAGAAAGCGCCCAGCAATGTACATTGGGGACATTGGCAAGCGCGGATTACATCATCTGGTTAACGAAATCGTAGATAATTCAATAGACGAAAAACTCGCAGGATTCTGTAACAATATAGATATTACACTTCTTAGTGATGGCTCTGTTTCTGTTAAGGATGATGGTCGCGGTATACCAACCGACATACATCCAAAAACAGGCAAAAGCGCATTAGAAACTGTAAGCGCCACGTTGCATGCTGGCGGTAAGTTCGAGAAAAAGGCATATAAGGTAAGCGGTGGATTGCACGGCGTTGGTATGAGCGTTGTTAATGCATTAAGCGAATGGATGGAGATCGAAGTTCACAGAGACGGAAAAATTCATCAGATAAGATTTGATCATGGAAAATCTGCGGATGGTGCGAAATCAACAGGTGATACTACTTATCGCGGAACAATAATCAGGTTTAAACCAGACGGAAAAATATTCCAGACAACAGAATTTGATTTTGAATATTTAAAAGAAAGACTAATGGAATTGGCATTTTTGAATAAAGGCCTGCGCATTAAATTTGCTGATGGACGCACACAACATAGCGAAGAATTTTATTATGAAGGCGGGCTCGTTCAGTTTGTTGAATTTCTAAATAAAGCAAGAACAAAATTACATGCGCCATTTTATGTTTCGAAAAAAGTAGATGGCACAGAGCTAGAGTTTGCAATTCAGTATACAGATAGCTATAATGATATGGTTTATACATTTGTAAATGATATAAAAACAATTGAAGGGGGTACGCATCTAATTGGATTTAAAACTGCGCTCACACGCGTAATTAATGATTATGTTCGCAGCAAAAAATTGCTTAAAGAAGATAAAAAAATCGCTGGCGATGATGCGCTCGAAGGTCTAACATGCGTAATTAGTTTAAAAATAGCTGAGCCGCAATTTGAAGGCCAGACAAAAACAAAATTAGGCAATAGCGAGATTAAAGGTATAGTTGACAGTATTGCATATGATGCATTGAAAACATATATGGAAGAAAATCCAGAAAATGCAAAAAAAATAACTGCAAAAATAGTTCAAAGCATGGAAGCGCGCGAAGCTGCTCAAAAAGCAAAAGACTTAATTAGAAGAAAAAATATTTTTGAAACAAGTATTTTACCAGGTAAATTAGCTGATTGCGAAGAAGAAGACCCGGCTAAATCAGAATTGTATTTGGTAGAAGGCGACTCGGCCGGTGGTTCGACGAAAAGTGGTAGAGATCGTCGTTTTCAGGCTGTTCTTCCTTTACGCGGTAAAATATTAAATGTAGAAAAAGCACCAATTCATAAAACATTAACTAGCGAGCAGATAAAAAATATTATTCTGGCTATTGGCGCTGGATTTAAAGATGAATTTGATTTAAAGAGAATAAGATACCATAAAATCGTAATAATGTGTGATGCAGATGTTGATGGCGCGCACATTAGAACCCTACTTTTAACTTTGTTTTACAGATATTTAAAACCAGTTGTGGAAAAAGGCTATATTTACATTGCGCAGCCACCGCTTTATAAAATTAAAAAAGGAAAAACAGAACGTTATGTCTATAATGATGCTCAATTGCAACTAGTATTAAAAGAACTTGGGGACAGTTGCGAGATCCAACGATATAAAGGTTTAGGTGAAATGAACCCATCCCAGCTATGGGAAACCACAATGAATCCTGAAAATAGAACATTGAAGAAAGTAACCATAGAAGATGTGATGAAGGCAGATGAACTGTTTAGTATACTAATGAGCGAAGAAGTCGAACCTCGCCGCGAGTTTATCGAATTATATGCGAAGGAAGTAAAGAATTTAGATATTTAGATTAGGTGTGATTTATGCAAGTTCTAATTTTGCATGGTTTGAATAGTGATAGCAAAGACAATTGGTTTCCTTGGCTAAAAAAAGAACTCGAAGCAAAAGGTATTACTGTTTATTGTCCAGATTTGCCAAACAACACCCTTCCAAATCAAGTTAAATGGCTTGAAAAAATAAACCAAACAATTGAAGTTAATCGTGATTTAGTTATTGTTGGCCATAGTCTCGGTACAATTGCTGCTTTAAGATTTTTAGAGAACTTAAAAGATCAGAAAAAAATTATTGCCACGATATTAGTTGCTGGTTTCACGCAAAGCTTCGGAGTTAAAATTATATTAGATTTTTTTAAAACTCCATTTAATTGGGATAAAATAAGAAGGAATAGTAAAAGATTTACTGTAATCTCAAGTGATAATGACCCATACTTGCCAATTTCAGAAGGTCAAAAACTCGCTGAAAATTTAAATGCAGACTTTATTATTGAAAAAAACGCAGGCCATATTGATATTGAAAGTGGATTTAACAAATACGAGCTTATTCTTGAATTAGTTTTAAAAAGTGTTTGATTAATCATATTCATGGTCTGATTTTATGGCACAAAGACAAGCATTAGTTTGGCCGCCGGTTTATGATGAAAAAAACAGGCGAATTAAGGGTTTTTATCCTTGGATAGTTCGAAATAAAAAAGTAGGGCCTTTGTTGGATAGCATAAGAGAACAAAGTTCGCACCCTGAAGTTACACGCGTTTCTATAAGAGCTGTTATTCCAATGGCAGTATTAGTACAAATGGTTAATCGCAACATGGGAGGCATTCACATCGAGGCTGCATTCCCAATAAGTCATATTATTTCAGGTTGTTGGGTTGCTTATGTGAGTTATAATAAACCACAAAGAGCTTCAAATGAGGGACTGAGGAGTATAGTTAGCATATCCAGGAAAAGATCAGATCCTATGGCTAGAGAGGAATTAGAAAGACAAACAACTCAATATAAAATAATGCAAATAAAAGAAATGAATGATGAAACAGCAGAAAAGTTTTCAGTATTATTTGCGTCTATGTTTGATGTTTATCCAGTTGATATTAATCCGTCAGCAATCAGGGAAATGCCTCAAGGTCACATAGTTATGGCTGCTTACGAAGGCGAAGAACTAACCGCAGTATTTATGGCAGATAGAGCCTCCTTTAATTTAGAGTATCGTACTCCACTTACATTTTTTGATTTTGTTAATGTTGTTAGTAAAAAAGACGGTCTTTTACTTGTCCCATTGATGGCTCGCCATGTTGTTGAAATAGCTAACCAGGATATTAATCCAATAATTTATGCAGAAGCGCGCGCAGATGTTCCTGGTTTGCAGATTTGCTGTATACGTGCTGGCATGCAAAATTGCGGAACATTGGCCGCAAGTTCTTTATTTAAAGATAAAGGAGATGATCAAGCTGCATTTAGAGATACAAAAGTTTGGTTTATCCCAAATTTTATAAGTTAGCATTTGTGTACAAGATGAAAAAACCAGTTTCCTTATAAATCTGCACATGTCTGGTATTTACCATGAAATTAGCATTAGTTCAAATGGAGATTGCACAACAGCAACCTGAAAAGAATAGGAAAAAGATAGAGCTGTTTATCAAAAGTGCAAAGGCAAAAAAAGTACATGTAATTGTTTTTCCAGAGGACTGTTTAACAGGCAGTGTTCGCAATAGATCAGATCTAATTGATCGCAATGGTAAGCACAAGCGATTCTTTCAAAATCTAGCAAAAAAATATAAAATTGATATTGTTACTGGTTCTTTTATAGAAACAAATGGAAATAATTACAACACGTGCTATTATATAGATGCAAACGGTCGAACTATTGCGAGATATAGAAAAATAAACCTTTGGCTTTCTGAAAGAGAACATGTAAATTCTGGCCAGGATGTTATTGCATTTAATACAAAATATGGAAAAGTAAGCATAGCAATTTGTTGGGACCTTGTAAACCCGTTAATATTCAGGACAATGGCAAAAAAACGAGTACAAATAGTTTATTGCCCCAGTTATTGGAGCTCTGCAGGCATAAGTAATTTTGAAATTGAAAAAAATAATATAAATGCCCTTTGTCATGCGCGTGCTTTGGAGAATGAGTTAGTAATAGCATATGCTAATGCTGCGGGCAAGCGAGCAAAAAATGATGAATTAATTGGGCACTCCCAAGTTGTAGTCCCAATAAAAGGCGCAATTGCCAGGTTAAATCACAATAAGGAAAAGATGATAGTTGTAGATGTTAATTTAGATATACTAAAAAGGGCTAATGAGGTTTATAAGATAAGGGATGATATAACGAAGCAGTGAGCCGTCAGCCTTGGGCCTTGAGCCAATTAATATATTTTTTAACCCCTTCCTCAAAACTAATTTTTTGTTTCCAACCTAATTTTTTCAGTTTGTTAACTGAAAGCTGCATTATTTTAACATCTCCAACCCAACCGCGTTCAGTTCCAGTGTATCTAAATTTAGGATTAACCTTAAGCAATTTACAAACTAATTTCGCAACATAATCAACATTATACTTATCATCGCTTCCAACATTAAAGACATCATAAATCTTATTTTGCTTTTCGCTCGCAAGCAATGTCGCATTTACACAATCAGAAACATGCAAATATGATTTCTCTTGTTTTCCATTTCCAAGAATTTCCAGTTCTTTTTCGTTCTTTTTTAATTTTTGGAAAAAATCATACATAACCCCGTGGTTAGAGCGTTCTCCAAATATATTTGCATAGCGCAGAACAGTTGTTTTTATACCATAAGAATGAGCATAGCTTGCACAATACCCCTCACAGGCTAGTTTGCTTGCGCCATAATTGCTTATTGGTTCGCAAGGACATCCCTCTGGGGTTGGGACAATAGCATCACCATAAACTGTTGATGTAGAAGTGAACACCAACTGTTTAATGTCTGCTTGTCTACATGCCTCTAATAAGCGAAAAGTAGCAGTTACATTATTTTTAAAACTACTTTCAGGGTTATCTGCGCTTATTCTTACTTCAGGATCTGCAGCAAGATGAAAAACAGTTTCAATATTTTTTAAATCTCCAGCAGCAATGTTATTTATATCCTTTTTAATAAAACGCGCTTTTTTATTTACATTTTTTAGATTGCCGTTGCTGAGATTATCAATAATCGTGACATCTTCGCTTTTTTCGATTAGTTTATCAGCAATGTGACTTCCAATGAAGCCTGCGCCACCAGTTACTAGTATATTCATGATATCAGTTTATTGTAAATTATTTTAAATGCCTTTAGTTTCCTTACCAATCGGGAAATAATCGTAAGTATGCTCTCTAAAAACCAAAAGACTGTCGTAGCTATGTATTACATTTGGGAATGCTGTTCTTAGTTCGAGCATTATTTGATGAAACTTCTCGTGGTTCTCTACTTCTATGTCTAATTCAATATCCCAATCTCCAAGGGTAAGATCAATGTCTACAATGTTTTTATCTTCTGAAGCGTATTTTATGAACCTACCAACATCTTTTTCATCCACTGGCCCGGTCTTAATTAGCACCTTAAATGTCAAATATCCTATTTTTGATTTATCCAGAACAATTCTTGCCCCTTCTATTATCCCGTTCTTTTTCATATTTTTTATACGGTATGCTACTGCAGCAGGGGTAATCCCAGTTTTTTGTGCGATATCAACATATTTTATTCTCGCGTCCTCTGTAAGCAGGCGAATTATTGATTTATCCGTATTATCCAATTCTATTTTACCAACCTTGCCCCCAAATAACGGTGCCTCTCCTTTGGTTTCTAGATTGATAAGATAGCCCCTCTTTGAGTTGAATGCAACTTCCACTGCAGATACCACTATTTCCTTGAAATTTGTTTTATATCTATTGAAAATTTCTTTACTTATTGAATATAAATCATGAATATCTGTTGCCCAGACACCAATAAAAAGATCGAATCGCCCATCGCATACACACATATACCCTACTCTAGGGTGCGCATCTAATTTTCTTAGTACCTCTGTTTCTTTTTCTTTTGTTATAGCTTCATACTTTATATAAAATTTAAAGAATTCGTAACCTAGCTTGGCTAGATTTACTATGGCGCATGTTTTTATGAGAATTCCTTTTCGTTTAAGTTCTTCTATTCTGTATGCCACTACTTGTTTTGATAATCTTGTTTTCTTTGCTATTGCAGAAAATGGCTGAAATGCATCTTCATCAAGATAATAAAGAATCTTTTTGTCTTTTTCATCTATAATCATATTCTAACTTTAAATAAAAAACTTTAAATATTTTTTTATTTTGTCAAGTTTTTTAATGAAAAACTATATTATCCATAAATAAACATAATCTATACATGCATTTGGTAAGAAAAAGGGTTTGTAGCCCTGATCAAGAGAACATCAAAAGACTTTATGACAAATACTTTTCTAAAAACTACGATCAGCATATGCGTGCAACGAATCATTACGTGACAATGCAAAAAATAATGCGCCAGTTGCGTAGTTATTTCAATGGCCGGATTTTGGATCCAACATGCGGCACTGGTGAAGCACTGAAGATGCTATTGGACATGTTTGGCGCTGATGCACGATTGCTGATAGGGAATGATTTTTCAGACGGTATGCTAGCACATGCAAGAATAAAACTTAGAAATAGTGGCACATTATTAACAACATTTGACGCCGAAGATGTACGATTGGCTAGCGCAACAATAGGCACGGTTTTTTGTTCCTATACATTCCACTGGTTTACTGATAAAGAAAGAGTGGCGCAAGAATTTCGAAGAGTTTTGGTTCCAGAAGGTACGCTCATATCACTAGAGGAATTTCCTCTTTTAATTAATGGAAGCAAGCATATGCCAAGAGATGTTAAGAAAATGATTGCGAATACAGTGGGTAAAACCAAGCTTAATGGGCTCGATGAACTTATTCGCATCTTTCGTTCTACTGGTCTTGTTTTTGTAGATTTGGTCATAGAAAAGATTGATGATAATCATGATATGTATGGTTTGGTGTTTAAGCGGGTTTAGTCTTGCTCACTGCCCATTGCTCAAGGCTCATTGCAGGCATCAAACACATACCCTTTTAAGCCCTTTTTTGCATAATAATATTATCAATTTTATGAATATGGAATGACTACTTATTTAGGTGTATCTATGCCAGAAACAATCGTTGAAAGAACAATCGAACAAGACCTAAAAGAAAGCTATCTTGACTATGCAATGAGCGTAATCGTTGGGCGAGCAATACCTGATCTGCGAGATGGATTAAAGCCAGTGCATAGAAGAATTCTTTTTGCAATGAAAGAGCTTGCGAACTATCACGATAAACCATTTAAAAAATGCGCAAGAATAGTCGGTGAAATTCTAGGTAAATATCATCCACATGGGGATCAGGCAGTTTATGATTCACTTGTTAGGATGGCCCAATCATTTTCATTGCGTTATATGCTTGTGGATGGACAAGGAAATTTTGGGTCAATCGATGCAGACAATGCAGCAGCAATGCGATATACAGAATGCAGGCTAATGAAAATTGCAGAAGAAATGCTCCAGGATATTGATAAAGAAACAGTTGATTTTACACCAAATTTTGACGGAACGCTAAAAGAGCCAGTTGTGCTTCCAAGTAAGGTGCCAAATCTCTTAATAAACGGAAGCTCAGGCATTGCAGTTGGTATGGCAACTAATATGCCGCCACATAATCTAAACGAAATTGTTGATGGATTAATTGCCGTAATAGATGGCGCAAGTGAAGAGCAGCTATTTAGTATTGTTAAAGGTCCAGATTTTCCAACTGGTGGTGAGATCGTTGGGCGCGCGGGCATTTATGCTGCATATAAAACTGGCCGTGGAATAATAAAGATTCGCGGAAAATGCGAAACAGACACCAAGAGACATGCAATAATCATAAGAGAAATTCCATACCAGGTAATAAAAACCACAATAATCGAGGCAATAGCAAATGCAGTTCGTGATAAGCGCATTGAGGGCGTGCGGGGCGTACATGATCGCAGTGATCGCGAAGGAATTGAAGTAGTAATCGAACTGTCGCGCGATGCAAATCCTGAAGTGGTGCTAAACCAACTTTATGCGCACACACCTTTGGAAAGTACATTTGGTATAATTAATCTTGTTTTAGTTGGAAAAGAGCCAAAGGTATTAGGCTTACAGAGTATGATAACTGAATTCATAGAATTTAGAAAAGAGATTGTGCGAAAGCGAAGCATATTTGAATTAAAAATTGCAGAAGAACGTTCGCATATACTGGAAGGGTTGCTTAAGGCATTAGGTCAAATAGATAGTATTGTCACATTCTTAAAAGCAAGCAAGGATGTAGCTGAAGCGCGTGCAGGATTAATTGCTAAATATACATTAAGCGAAAAACAAGCAAACGCAATATTAGATATGAAACTGCAAAGATTGATTGCATTAGAGCGCCAGAAAATAGAAGATGAGCATAAGGAATTGCAAAAAACAATTGTATGGCTTAAGGAAGTTCTCGCAGATATTAATAAGATATTAAAAATAATTAAGGACGAGCTACTTGAAATAAAACAAAAATATGGCGATGCAAGACGCACAGCAATATTAGATATTGAAAACGAAATAACAATTGAAGAGCTGATACCAAATGATGAAGTAGTAGTTATTATCACGCAACGTGGCTATATCAAACGTATTTCATTAAATGAATACCACGCGCAACACCGCGGTGGAAAGGGAGTGATTGGTGCAGAAACCAAAGAGGAAGATTTTGTTAATGATCTGGTTGTTACTAAGAATCATAATCACATGCTGTTCTTTACTGATTACGGACGCGTATTCTGGCTTAAGGCATATCAGATTCCAGAGGCAGGCAGGTATGCAACAGGCAAGACAATTGTTAACCTGCTTGATCTAAAGGAAGAGAAGATCACATCTTGGATAAGCGTACCAGAGTTCAAAGAGGATGAATTCTTAGTCATGGCTACAAAAAACGGAATAGTTAAACGCACGAGTTTATCAAACTTTAACAATCCTAGAAAAAATGGTGTAATTGCTATTACGCTTAAGGATAAAGATCAGCTGGTTGATGTTGCGAAAACAGATGGCAAGCAAACAGTGCTTATTGCAACCAAATTTGGTCAGGCAATACGCTTTAGCGAAGAAGAAACACGCGAGCTAGGTAGAACAGGCCAAGGTGTAATCGGTATTCGCATGGATGAAAAAGATGAAGTAATTAGTTTAGCGATTTGTAAAAAGCCAACAATATTAACAATTACAGAAAATGGATATGGAAAGAGAACGCATATAGATGAGTATCGTCCGCAAGGTCGTGGCGGAAGCGGTGTAATTAATATTAAAACAGAAGGTCGTAATGGCAATGTTGTTGCAGTACATGCAGTGGAGGATAATGATGAAATTATTCTCATGACTACTGGGGGGCAGGCAATTCGTGTTCCAGTAAAAGATATCTCAGTTATTGGAAGAAATACACAAGGTGTTCGTGTAATCAAATTAGATGAATCAAAAGAAAAAGTAGCTAGCTTTGCAGTTGTGCATAAAGAAAATGGGGAGAACAAAGCACTATAATCTTCTATAGCGTAAATATTAAAAACACATATCTACTAATTATATCACATGAGAAAACGAGCCTTGGGCAGTGGGCAGTGTGCAGTGAGCCACGCTTTACGCGCAAACGATCAGTTCAAAAGATTCAAACCAGAACCAACGCACGAAGTAAGAGAACTAGAAGTTACAGGAACAGAGCTAGAACGCTTACGCGCAAGAAGACAAATGCTAAGAGATATGACACCAGAACAGGTATTGCAAGTGATAGAATTTTATAGAGATTTAAATTTTTTCGAAGCACTTGCTTTAGCCAAAAGAGAAGGAAAACTCATTGTTCCGAATGATGTTCTCCACACAATCCTAAAACAAAAGAGGGATGAGAAATACCTGCAACAAGTTTGCAGACTTGGTGTCCGAACAGGTACTTTGATTGTTTATGAAAAACAAGATCAACCCTTTGGAGAACAGGTTGTAGCAAATTGGAAACACGGTGAATTCTATTATTCCATTTCCTTTACAGTTCCGGAGCGATTCAGGGGTAAGGTGGATTGTATTTTATTAGTGAATTATCCTGATTTTGAAATTTTTAGAGTTCTTAGAACATGGCGTTCATTTCCCAAAAAACCTAGTGCTAGCGATCCTTGGGCGCAGGATTTCAAATTAATTAATGTAGGGATTAATAGATTTAACTTAGAAGTAGCTGATGAAAACAATCTCCGCTTGATAGAAAAATCTCCCAGAACTGCAGATACAGGACAGTTATGGGGTGGGCAATATGGCGCAGGAATAATTCCGGTTAGTAGAGACTACTATGATTTCGCATTCAGAAGCGAATTGGAACACCATGACTGGTATTATGGCGGAGGGGTTATAGCAGTATACTGATCCGTTGATCGTTTCGAGTTGCCAGCAACCAGTTCCCAGTAACCAATCTGATCATTTTTGATAAGATTAGTAGCACAACCCATCTATCAAAAATAGTTCAATCAAATATACTTCTTCTTTTTTCCGTTTCTCTTGGAACATTACCAATTACTCTAGATTTTAAGTACCCATTTTGTCCATCACGATAGACTACAATTATTTCTCCGAATCTATCAGCCACAGGTTAATCTAAGTAAACCTTTCCTTTTACCCCAGGCCAACCACCCACAACCTCAAATCTTTTAGTATGTTGTTTCGGTTGCGATACTGGTTTTGGGGCTGGTTGCGGACCATAAGGTTTGCCATTTCCATTACCTCCTTTTTGTGCAACCCCAAACCATTTCATTGTATCCTGTCCACCACTTGTAGCTGCAGCAGAAAAACTGCTCGCAGCACTACGCATTTGTGCCCTTTTTCTAAGTGCATCTCTCTCTAATGGGAGGATATAATTTCGTAAGGTCGCCATTGCCACCACCTAATTTATTCACACAAACTCATTGCATTTCTTTTACTGCATGTGAAGCACTCACCCCTACATAGTATCTATCTGCATGTGGAACAAAACCTTCCATTAAGCTACTTTGACCCATACCATTTACTCGCTCGCTCCACATTTTTGTACCGAATTTTACTGAGTTTCCAGTTTCTCCATCATGCACTACATAGAATCTCATTGTACTACCTTCGGCTTCTACCAATCCTTTAAATGTCCTGTGCTGTCCCTCGTCTGCTGGTACAACCATATTACCAGCACATTGTTTTGCAGTTTCAGTGCTGACGCACAATAAGAATACCTCACTTGATTTTGCATCTGCAACCTGTGGTTTCGTTACCTTTTGCAATGCATCATTGTGCAATCTAAAAACCTCGCCAACACGCGAAGCTGGCGCATGCATTGTTGGTTGCATAAATCTAGGTGCTGCTCTTGCACCATTGCCCCCTCTTTCTGTTGTGTGTGGTACTGCTTGCATATTTTCACCTCGTTGTTACTAGCGCTTGCGTGGTTTGCACTGCGCGCCATACAGTCATTCTCGAAACACCAAACATGTCTGCTAACTCTCTAAAGCTATATGGATAGCTATAGTACAGTCTAAGCAGTTCTTTCAATTTGTTTACATCTAAAGAGTTTGGTCTTCCAACTTCAGAGACAAACTTTTTCTTTTTAAATCGTGGGTCTTTAACAGAATTAGATTCACCTAACAATACCGCATCTTTAACTACTACTTTGTCACTACTGGATTTCGCACCACCCTTTATTGCCCAAAAGTGCTTCACCAACTTTTGCCATTTCATTCACCTCAATTTTTTTTTAAATTTTTATTATTCCAGCTATCCGCAACAGTATATTTTTCATGGTCGTTGTGAATACTGGTCTATTAAGTATTTATTATGCAGCGAAATATTTATAAATGAGCGTCACAAAACTGCTGCTGTGAGCCTTTGGCAGTGGGCAATGAGCCACTTCCTAACGTATTTTTAATAATTTGCAGTGAAATACATTTATGAAATCTAAAATTATTGTAACAGGAATAGTATTTTTATTTTTTGTGAATTTTGTTTTTTCCGGAGAGATCCACCCCGGCTTGCAGAAGCATATTGAAAAGCTTGGCGATAACGAAAGCGTAAAAGTAATTTTTATATTTAATGGCAAGCAGCCAAAAGAAGTTTTAGATGTGATGAAAAGCGAGGGTGCTAAAATAAAACGAAGCTTTAGCATAATTGATGCTGCCTCAGCTGATTTGCCAAAAGGCCTGATAAAAAAATTCTCAGAAAAAGGTCATGTGAAACGCGTGCAGCTTGACCACGTTACAAATGTTTCATTAGATGTAAGTTCTTATAAGATTGGCGCAAACAAGGTTTGGCCAAATGCAACTGTTAGCAATATTGATGTAGCCGTTATTGATACAGGTGTTTATCATCATTCAGCATATACTGTTGTTTCTGATATTGATTTTTCAACAGATGGAAACCCGCAGGACTACTATGGCCACGGAACACATGTTTCTGGTATAATTGCAAGTAATGATGCAACGTATAAAGGTGTTGCACCAGGCACGCGCATAATGAACGTAAAAGTGCTTAACCAATATGGTTGGGGCTATGAAAGCGATGTAGTTGCAGGTATAGAATATTCAGTTAATAATGGCGCAGAAGTAATCAGTATGTCGCTTGGCTGTTATGTTTATCCGTGTGATGGCACAGATGCAATGTCTTTAGCAGTTGATAGTGCAGTTGCAAAGGGCAAGGTAGTAGTAGTTGCAGCTGGTAATAGCGGTCCAGATGGCAGTACTATTTTATCTCCTGGCTGTGCGCGTGATGCATTAACAGTTGGAGCAACTGATGATAATGATGCAGTAGTTTGGTTTTCCTCGCGCGGTCCAACAGGAGATGGAAGAATAAAACCAGATATTGTTGCACCAGGTTATTACATAACATCTACTTATTTAGGCAACGGGTTTACAACATTCAGCGGAACAAGCATGGCAACACCCCATGTTAGCGGCGTAGTCGCATTAATGCTTGGAACAAATAATACGCTTACGCCAGCTGATGTAAAGCGCGTTATTCAATCAACAGCAATTAATATTGGTTATGACATCAATTCACAAGGTGCTGGTCGTGTAGATGCATATAATGCATGGTTTACAGTAATTCCAAAACTTCCTGAACCAATACTTAATGAGAGTTTAAACGAGACAAATAGAACAAAAAGAATAAAGATCCCTCCAGGTTTGTTAAAAAAGAACATGACAAAAAATATTGGTCTATTACCAGATTCCAGTGCTTACGGATTTAAGCGATTCTTTGAAAACATCAGGATGTTCACAACATTAGGTCAGCTAAAAAAATGCGAGCGTTATCTTAATCATGCTGATTTGCGTTTAGGCGAGCTAAAGGTAATGATCGAGAAAGAAGGCGATGAATACGCAGATAGCCTACTTCGTGATTATAAATCAGACATTGCAGCATGCGATGACATACTACAAGATACAAAAGAATATGATGAAAAAGGATTGGTAAATGCTGCATTGAAAACTGCCAAGCATTTGGATGTGCTTGAAGAAGTAAAAGACAAAGTACCTGAGAATGCAAAGCGCGCGCTCGAAAACGCATTGCAGGCAAGTAGAAAAGGACATGATAATATTGTTGCAAAAATAGAGGCGCGCGAGCCAGGCAATTCAGCTGAGCTTAATCTAAGGTTAGCCGAAGACTATCTAAACAGCGCTGCTGAACTTACAGAACAAGGAAAAATATTCGATGCTGAGAAAAAACTTAAGGAATACGAACGCTTGCTCAAGAAAGCGATAAGCAGTGCTGATGCTGGTAAGAAATTTGGAAAGGACATGAAAAATTTCAATGATTTATTAGCTGAAAACAGCCCAAAGCATTTAGAGGTGCTCCTAACTAGTTATGAAAAAGCAGAAGACAAAACCTTAGTAAAGGAAAGAATTGGAAATGTAATGAAAAATACATTAGTAGAAAAAAGAAAGGTTTCAGATAAGGAATCTGCTATTGAAAGGCAAATAGAAAAATCCGCACCAGATGTTGCAAGTTCATCACCAGGTAGAAGTGGCACTGCCCCAGGTCAATCAGGTACAGCACCTGGCCAGTCTGGCGGTCAAGGTGGAGGACAAGGTGGTGGATCTAGTGGTGGAAGTCCGGGTAATTCAGGGAGTGCACCAGGGCAGAATAAATAGTAGTTATAGAACTTTTATGGGGGATACAAAATGACTGATGATAAAAAAGAAGTTCGAGGAGTTCGTCCAGTAAGATTATCTGGAGATGAACAACGATTTAGAAATGCTCTTCTACATATAGGGGCTGATTCAAGTGTTGCGGATAAACTACTTGAGATATATCGAAATCCTCCACTCCAGGATACCAGAGCTATCCCATGGTATCAGCGCAATGCCTTAGCACTTGCAGAAGCAAGTGATATTCTAGGTTTACGCCCAACATTCTTTAAGGATATGCTTGATATTTATGCCTCCCCAACTCAGTTCATAGGATCGCGTTCTTCATTTTCATCTACAGTTAGAGAAAATGATCCAGAAAAAAGAGAAAGAGCTCTTAAGGAGATAAGAAAGGCTTTTCAAAATAGTGTAAATTTTTGGAATGAGAGTTCACGTGAACCTCGCTTTAAAGATCATTTTATTCTGAGCCGTGTAATTTTCGAGGGCCAGCAAATCATTGTTAGTCTGGAGTTTTTGCCGCGAAAACAAAAAGCAACTAGTTAAGTCCTTTTGTAAGCTAATCAAACATTCTTCAATTTATTTTTCCATTCTTCTATTGCTTCCTTAAATTTCTCTTTTTCCATTATAAGTAGGGCTTCCATTGTGTGATGCTTTAATAAAACTAATAATAATTTGTCACCTATGGTAGCAACGCTATTATAATCATGCTGCCCGACGTTCTTTACAGCTGAACTCAAGTAGCTTAGCATTTTAGCAGTTAATGCACCAACAATAGTTGCGCCAGCACCCTCACATTTCGAGAAACTAACCTTTCCATCCTTTACAATTACAACACCATGCAATAGCTTTCTCTCAATCATAGCGCGCGCAATCTTATCAGGTGAAACCTCTCTCCTTCGTATCAATTCACCTTCAAACGTTAACCCATAATCAGGATGTTCTTTAACAAATTTATTAAGCGCCCAGCTTCGCAGTGATGCTGGAATAGTTACCAGCCCGGATAAATAAACCTCATCTGTTTCACCAAGCAATTTAGCAATGTAATCATTCCATACAGTCCAGTTTTGCTCTGACAATTTCTTTAACTCGTGCAATCTGCTTAATGCCTCATCTACTTTAGTTAAATAATCCTCTACTTCTCTCTTATGCTGTGGATCAGTCTTTTTCATTATTTCGTCTATGCGTTGACTTGATATTGATGATGCAAAATCATGCTCTGCGCCAACCTCAAAATTCTCGCTGCTCAGTGTCGCAACCAATTTCTTTAGTTCATCTATTTTTGTTTTTAGTTCATTACCACTTGCAATAAATAGTGCTTTTTCATCTTTGAATTTCCTGCCATATCTTTGCTCTAATGCATATATCTTAATGCGGTTCTCTATTGTAGAATATAAGAACACAATCCCAAAAAATATTCCTGCGACAGCAAGAAAACCAGCAGGTTCACTAATCATAAAATCAATGGTTTCCGTTAGGTTTAATTGGGTTTTGACATCTTTTGCAAACATACTCATAGCTGCAAAACCAACAATAAAGGAAACTACTGAAGCCACTATATCGCTTTTCCATTTTATGCGTGTTTTACGCAACGCCATGAATATGCCCTGTGAGGCTGTTTCTTTTGCCATTTTTGCTCTTATTATTTTGTATAAAATTACAATTATGTTAAAGAGTAAAAGAATTACAATTACAGTTATGGCAAATGCTGAGGCAAAAGATATATAGAAGTTTTTAGTTGCACTATATAACATTCCATAGAGTGAGAGCGTTAGCTGTAAGAATTCTATATTTAATACCTTTAATGTTATGGTGGGACTGATAAGTTGCGTTAATACTTGATTTGGAGGTGCGGTAGTAGCAAATTCGTAAAGTAAAACAAATCGTTCATTTGATGATCTAAATGCAGGCCATTGCACCTGTATCTTTGATGCAACAGCTGATAGTGTTATCTCTTGTGGAGAAGAAATAGAATTTTCTGTAACCCCTAAACTAGTTGGTAAACCATCCTTTGCTATTAGGTCATTAAAACTTAGTTTCTCTCCTGTTTTTTTTGCCGGAAGCTCAACACCTATTGTTATACGATAGTTAAACTTCTTTGGTTGGACCGAATATGTGGCTAGTTTTTTTGTTACACTTATAAGTTTTGCTGCCTGATAATCACCATACTCGCATAATTCAAATTGTTTGTATATTGGGTTAGCTCCTACAGAAGCTAATTTTGTAACTATTTTTTCTCCATTTTTTAAGAAATCTATTTTTTGATTTTGTGTTGCATCGTTTATTGTAGGTAGTTCTTTATTCAAGTCCCTAAGTGCACTCCTTATTTCGTTGTTATCTCTTGCATATAGAAATACAGAATGGCCAATTGCCTCAGGTGAGCCTTCAACAAGCTTTTTGCATTTTGCAGAGTTTGATGAGCAAATGTTTGCACATGTCTTTTGATCAGGGCAGCTTACTGCAAGTAGTCCAAGGTTTGTTGAACACTCATCATCAGTACTCTCATAATTTTTTGTAAATTCTGATAAACTGTCATGCATGTTTATTAGATCAACATCAGTGAATTCATTAAAATCCTCTATGATTGCATCATTCTCAACATAAACATTAACAACCCTGGTTGTTTTTATTCCTTCTTTTTCTACAGTAAAAAACTTATAACTCGCAAAGTCTATCTGTCCATCCTCATTTATGTCCATTTCTTCTGGTATTGCAATCTCTTCATTCTTGAGTGCTGAAGCATCTTTCTCAGAAATACATCCGAATATAATTAATGCTAATAGTAGGATAATGATCTTTCGCATAACCAAACCTTTATTAGTTTTCATTTAAAAGATTATTTATGGTGAATTCGAAGTTAAAAAAGCTGCTAAAAAGTGTTTTGCAAGGCATAAAGCCAAGTTTACAACAGCTAAAAGAAGAGAGAGACTTTGCAAAAGACATCGTATCAAGGTTGAAAAAACAATCTAATGCCGAAATAACTGTCACAGGAAGCATTGCCAAAGGCACATTTTTAAAAGAGAGCAAAGATTTGGACATATTCTTGCTCTTTAAGCAAACAGTTCCAAAGGAAAGATTCGAATCATTAGCTAAGAGCGCTGTCACAAAGGCGTTTCCTAAACAACATTATGTTATTAGCTATGCAGAGCATCCTTATGTTAGATTGCATTTAGCTGGAAGGCGCATTGATGTTGTCCCAGCATATAAAATAACAAATGCAAAGCAGCTAAAGAGCGCAGTGGACAGGAGTGTTTTGCATACTAAGTTTATACTTGCTAATTTGAAGAAAAAACAAATAGATGATGTGCTTTTACTCAAGAAATTCTTAAAGAGCAACGCGCTATACGGAGCCGAAATCCGTATTCAAGGCTTTTCAGGATATCTTTGTGAATTACTTATCTTATATTACAAAGGCTTTGTTAATTTGCTTAAGGCAGCTAGCAAATGGGAACTGCCTGTGTTTATAGATTTGAAAAAATACTATAAGAAAAATGAAATCGTGGATGCGATTAAAAAATTCCATAGTTCGCTTGTTGTTATTGATCCAACTGATCAAAATCGCAATGTTGCAGCAGCAGTTAGCGTTGAGAATAATAAGCAATTTGCAACACTAGCAAAGAAATTTCTGCAAAATCCCAACGACCAGTTTTTTGGTTCACCAATTTCTTTTTATGATAAAGTAAAGAAACTAAAATATTTGATAATATTGAAGAAACCTGACGTAGTGGATGATGTGCTTTGGGGTCAGATAAGGAAAATGGAACGCCTCTTAGTTGACTTCTTAAAGAAGCACGATTTTGAAATTAAAAATATTATTGATGAAGCAGAAGATGAAATTAAGATTGCTATTAATCTAAAGCAAAATGTGCTTCCAAATAAAAGGCTGATTCTTGGCCCACCATTAAAACTTAAGGATAATGTGAAGAAATTCAAATTGGCACATAAAGGCGCCAAGTTCATTATAAAAAACAAAAAAGTTTGCGCATTTGTTAAGCGAGATATCAGAAATGCAGAGGAGGCATTGCGGATGTTTTTTAGAACTATTGAGTTGCCTAGTCATTTGGATAAGAAAAGTGTAAAAATAAGTAGAACATAATTATTTATTAATCCTCAAACCAAACTCATTAGCAATTATACCAGTGCCACTAGTAATCGCCCCTATGCAAAGCGGACAGAATGCGCCACCCGTAGCAATTATCTCACCAGCACCACCAAGAATCATTGCAGCGCCAGTCGCGATATTTGTTTTATTTAACATAATGTTATTCCTCAGTTCTTCTTTTTATCCTTTTTCTTCGTTCTGTAGTAATTCCACAATGGAAATATATAAAATGGTAATTCAAAGCCAGCTATTGCACCAGTAACCATTCGTATTAAATTCGTGCTTTCATATGCTCCAAACATTTGAATGCCTAGCTCTGATAAAAGTTGTAGTCCTCCATCCAACCCAATTGGTACAAGTGCAAGCAATAAATACATGCTGGGTGGTACATTTTTATCATCTAGTTTTCGCATAAATGGATAGATTACAGCAGCAATTAGCATAGCTCCATAAATTGCAATATCTCTGGAGCACACAGGCATTTTATAACCTACTTCTCCGCGTTCGTTTGTAGTTCTGATAATTCTATTATCATTCTGGACGTAACTGCTAGTCTGTTTTATGCAATCAGCAATAAAATAATTCCCATTCGAATCTTTGAACATGCATAAAGATCGTGAAATCTTTTGATGGCATGCCCAGGAGAAACCTGGATTGTAAAGCCAATCTGCAAATGCATTGCCAGCTAATGCAAGATATGGTGTGTAAAAAATGAGAAACACTAATATAGCCATTATTGCTGTAAATATTCCGTAAAATTTACTCATGAATAAAAAATAGAAAAAAGAGAATAAATACGTATGCCCGGCTACCTAAACCTAGAATCTGTTTGTTTTGCTTCTATATTTTTAGGTAGTTTTGGCTTAAAGTCAAACGATAGTGCAAATTCATCAGTATTAATAGGCCTAGATCTACCCATATTGTCTTGAACCTCAAGCATCTTTATTGATAGATTATAAACCGCTACGATGTTTTTTATGTTACGCATGTTTATCACCAAAACAATCACGTAGCTTTCCCTTTTAATAAAACTTTTATGAAAAGGTTTTTACCTAACCAATAGAGAGATTACTTGCGCTTACTTTTCTATGCTAGACCACGTTATAGGAAAAGTTATAAACACATAGATACTAATTTTATGACATGAGAAGATTAGCAATGGGCCTTGAGCAATGTGCAATGGGCCAACGATTACGCGCAAACGATATATTCAGAAGATTTAAACCAGAGGAAAAGCACGAAGTAAGAAGCCAACAACTAGAAGGCAGCGAACTAGAACGCTTACGCGCAAGAAGACAAATGCTTAGAGAAATGACTCCAGAACAAGCATTACAGGCAATTCATTTTTATCAAAGGTTGAACTTGTTTGAAGCCTTAGCATTAGCGCAAAAAGAAGGCAAAATACTTGTTCCAAATGATGTCCATGATAGGATTTTAATGAATGCAGATATAGAAACTATAGAACAGTTGCATTATAGTTTGACATGGACATGGACAGGCACGCTAATTATTTACGAAAAGCCAGATACGCCTTTTGGAGAGGAAGTAGTTTTTAACTCCAAGGATCCTTATGATGATGTAAATTGTTTTATACTATTTAAAGTTCCGCAACGGTTTAGGGGATTAGAAAATGCTGCACTAGTTGTTGAACACCCAGATTTCAGCGTTGTTAATCTAGGCGATAATAGATACGAACTAATCGCAGCAGAAAATATACATTTAATTACCCATATTTCAGACGGTGGCGGTTGGTATCTCACAGATGCCAAAACTGGAATTCCAATAGGTGAGCGAGTACCGCAAACATTAGACACCAGATCTTTTCTTAGAATTACTAATGCATACATTGGCCTGTTAGCTCGCGATGAGGTACATTGTACAGCTCTTGCTCAAAGTAGGCAAGGTGTTGGCGCAGCTTACACTATGCATGCAAGTCTTAATGTTGCATTATTCTAATTCCGATTTCTTTTTATTATTTTTTATTCATTATATAGCATGGTCAAATATACAATCGCAACATTAGGGTCTCATTCTGCATTAGATGTTTGTAATGGCGCGAGGCAAGAAGGCATTGCTAATTTAGTTGTTGCGCAGCGCGGTAGAGAAAAAACATATCTATCTTATTATAAAACGCGAAAGCGTTCTGGTAAGCCAGTAGGCTGCGTTGATGAGGTTGTTCTAGTAAATAAATTTAGTGAGATGATTAATTCAAATGTAATCTCTCATTTGAAAAAGCGCAACGCAATTTTCGTTCCAAATCGCAGCTTTGCAGTTTATGTTGGCTATGATAATATCGAAAAGAATTTTCATATTCCTATTTTTGGTAATCGCCATCTATTGCGTGCTGAAGAGCGAAACGCGCAAAATAATCAGTATGATTTATTAAAAAAAGCAAATATAAATGCGCCCTGCATAATAAGCACACCAGAAAAAATAGATCAATTGGCAGTTATAAAGGTGAATGAGGCAAAGCGCAAATATGAACGTGCATTTTTTGTTGCAAGTTCTTATGATGAATATCTAGCCAAAAGCCAAAAGCTAATAGCCAATGGCAAAATCACAGAAGCTGATTTGAAAAAAGCGCAGATAGAAGAATTTGTAATTGGCGCGCATTTTAATTTTAATTTCTTTTATTCTCCATTGCACGAGGAACTCGAGCTATTGGGTATAGATATGCGCAGGCAAACAACATTGGATGGTTATCTAAGAATGCCTGCTGATATTCAATTAGAAGCGCTTAAAAGCAGAGAACCGAACAATATTGAAGTTGGTCATGTTGCATGCACAGTACGTGAAAGCCTATTAGAAGATGTTTTTACACAGGCAGAGAAATTTGTTGCAACAGTACAAAAAGAATATGCACCTGGTATAATTGGGCCATTCGCATTGCAAGGCGCAATTGAAGAGCGAGATGGTAAAGAGCAGTTTACAACATTTGATGTTTCATTTAGAATGCCAGGCTCGCCCGGTACGAGATTCACACCTTATTCTCATTATCTATTTGGCGAAGGAATAAGCTTTGGAAGAAGAATCGCAATCGAGCTAAACGATGCAATAAAGATGAAAAAAATAGAAAAAATTATTACGTAGCTTACATATTCCAGGTTAAGTTTGAAATAGACATCTGAACATGCGCATAGCCTATTTGATGGTTAATTGCCCTTGCATGCCCGTCTCCAATTACGACTAGATTAGGTAGTTCCCTTTTTATTGTAGCTACCATATACGCATCAAGTTCTTCATTTGCACTTCTGAAAATTTCTTTTATTTCATCCACACTTTTATTTTCTATTAAATAAATCGCATATTGAAGAGAAGAGCACCATCGCATAAGTCTTGCTTCAGCAAGTGTAATATCACGTGCACTAACAGAACTTAAGTCTCGTGCTATCTCCTCGGTAAAAATACCTGCAGTAATCTCAGGTGGCATATACCTTATCGTTTCAATACCGCTTACTTTTACTTGCACAAGTATTGCTATACGCGCGAGGACTGCTTTTAATTCGTGCCTTACATGCAATGACGCTTTGTTGCTATCCCAATCGTTAATTGATAGCATATCAAGTGCATTACCACTCCCCTCCCTTCTCGTATTAAATTCATCATTGTGTAATGCAACTACTAAAGGAATTATGGAATAACCTAGTTTTTGGGCATATTCTGTAATCTGCGAAAAAAATCTTATTTTTAAACTTTCTTCTATGTAGTTTTCAGGTAATTCTATTCCTAATCTTGTGCGGCCCCTGTCTTTTAAAAATTTTAATATTCTCTTAACATGTGGCAGCATTTCGTCACTATGTGTAATACCTAGCATAACTGGTTCGCTTTTAATTTTTCCAAGTTGCCACCTTGCCCTTAGATAAATTTTATGCCCTTCAGCTTTTCTAGCAATTCTACTAACGAGTTCCATATTTCTATTATATGTTAATAAATGTTTATAAATGAGTGCTAACGGCTTAGAAATATTTTCGTGGGGAGCTTGCGCCCCCCACGCCTACACTATGTAGGTAATACCACACATAACAGTATGATGCTTTGAGCATTCAGCCGTCAGCCATGAGTCAAACGTTTGCTCATTGCCGATGGCCCAATGCTGATTGCAGTAGTCAATATCCCATATTGTTATTACTCTCTGGGCTAATGACAAATTCATTCAGCAAGCGCACAGCCTTACGCGGTTTATCAACGTTTAGCGCAAACACACCACCATTCATGTCAGTGCTCAATATGTGCATATTCTCAATGCTTACTTTCTCTTCATTTAATCTATCTGCAATGCGGTTTATCTCGCCCGGCTTATTAGGCAATTTTATTACTATTGAATCCATTTCCGCTATTCCGAATCCATTTTTTTCTAGCACTGAGCCAGCGTGTTTTGGATCTTTCACAGTTAATGCAATTATTGCCTTCTTTCCAACAACATCAACACTTAGAGCATCAATATTAATACTAGACTTTCCTAGAATGTAAGATATGTCTGCTAATAAACCAACCCTATCTTCCGCAACTACTGTTACTGATTTCATATCTTCCACCTCGTTTTATTTTTTAAATCACATAAGTTTTAGTATATCGCTTCCTACAGAATCAAGATCTCTGAATATTCTGGTTCCATCATCAGTACCTGCCAATAACGCGCGCACCTTTGCGCGGTTTATTACTTTTAATATTCTTATTTTCTCAGATCTGTTGAGTTTTATATTTCCACGAAGCATGTTTCGAAGTCGTAATGCCATATCCACAACATCTTCTTTAACCTCAGTTGTAACGCTTTTCTCGAATTCTGATGTGAGAGAGAAAAATTCTTTTTTCATTACGTATGGATCTTCTTCACCAAATATAGATTTCAAAACATCCATCATAATTACCCCCTAGTGGGTATTGAAATTAGGTTGTTAATATATGTTTCGCAGAAAAAGCTGTGCAAATATACATTAAATTTAAAAATGTTTCATACAAATATACATTGTTTTTACTTAAAATTAGCTTTTTACTATAGTCAATTGACGTAGAGGTGAAATTATGGAGCATAAAAACAATATGGATGTCGTCGATGTTGCGATATTGCGCGAGTTAAAGAATGATTGCAAACAAAGCTACAGGGCGCTTGCGACCAAGCTTGGCATACACCCGAATACGCTTATGCAACGTATAAAGAAATTAGAGAAGGAGAAGGTTATAATTGGGTATTACGCTGACATTGATTACCGCAAGCTTGGTTATGACTATCATGGTGTTTCAATGATAAGAACTAAAAAATCAAAGATTGCTGAAAGTATGTGGGAGTTTGATGACATAAAAAAGATACCTGAACTAGAAGCATTATACACTATCACAGGTCAGTTTGATGCAATAGCTATTATTCGTGTAAAGAGCAGAGAGCAACTAGTTGAAGTACTAAAAAAAATGCAACAAAATATGATGATATCTAAAACAAATACTCAGATTGTACTAAGTACTTTCAAGAGACCTAGCGATTATAATCCACTGTAATAATGCAATGCTTATTATATTTTTTGAAAATCAGCACCATATAGTTTACTGCCGTCTGGCAATGGTACGCTAGTACCTGTAGTATTCTGTTCTGTCATTCCACCCATTTCAATAACAATATCTCTAAGCTTACCCATATCTCTTGTTGGAAATGTTAAAGAATTAAATAATGTAGTTATAATTGGATCACAAGCTCCGCCGTTCAATGGAACAACTGGCCATGGTTCTATTAATATTAAATGTCCTCCTGGTCTAACAGCCCTAGCTGCATTTATTAATAATTTTTTCTTATCGCCATTCTCTACATGGTGTGCTGCTAATGCAACAATTACTACATCAACCCCAGGAATAACTCCAGCAAAATCCTCTAATGGATTTAGTATCGGGCACATGAGTCTATCTTCAAATAGTGGCTTCAAAGTTCTTTTCACAGCTCTATAAGTAGATACAAATGGATTATTTGCATGAACAGTTCCAAATTCTCCTGAAGCAACTTCTGATGCTATTCTAAGTACTGTTCCATCCACTGCTGCAACATCTAAGATTACAATACCAGCTTTAAGTATGTCCCTAAATTGTTGTAATATCTTTCTTATTCCTTCAGCTCTACCAGTCCTAACAAGAAGTTCATTATAATTTGTACCCCCTTGTTCGGTTCTTCTAGATAATAATTTATGTAACATTGTCATCCTTTCAACATACGTCATTTCTGCGATAACCGCAGTTAGTCTTTCAGTTGAAGGTCTAAGCCTATCTAATTCTACTAATACATCCCTCATTGGTCTTCTAGTTACAGTAGTGTTTTTGGGTCCACTAGAGCTTTGCGCTCCTGCGCCTGCACGTGCCATTAATTCAACAACCATACTCTCCCTATTATTATTTGTTCCGATGTATTTTTCAAACTATTTATTGTGGTTTTTCAAATATTAATATATATAGTTTGTGCTTAGTATCTATCGGGAATGTTCTATCTATAACTGGCCTCATACCACAAACATCTTGAATAATTGTGTTTAATCTAGACCTTGGAAGTTCTGTTTCTGCTAAATCTAATAAGTCACCGACATGTCCTGGAAGAACCTTTGAGCTTGAGACTACGCGTGGCCATTCATCAGCAAGAACTAAATAGCGACCAGTAATCTCAACTAATCTCCTGTAATAGTTTTGCTTTGGTTCAGGTATGTCATGACCACTAAAAGTAACTAACACAGTTTCATATCTACGATCAGGCGGTATATCTTTAATGTCACAATCTGTAAAACTTACTACCAATCCTTTATTCATTTCCTTGGCTAATGCCTTTCTTGCTATATCTAGCATCTCAGGGCTAAAATCATTTGCTGTCACATCTACGCCAACAGAACGTAGATAACTTGCTAGATATCTTATTGCCTCGCCACCGCCAGCTGTTGCATCCAATAGTGATGCTGTTCTAAAAACACCTTGTTCAAGGGCAAAGTCCAATCCTTCTCTAAGGGCCCTAAAATGTCCTGTTTGCTCCATATGACCTCTATAAAACGGAGCGAAGTATTTGAAAGCCCTTCTAACGAGTAGTGTTTTATCTGAGGCTAATCCAGCTTTTAGTTCTTCTATTTCTCCTTTTCCCGCACCTATTTTTCTTAGAGCTCCCTCAAGTCTCTTATCAAAATCTCTCTCTCTAGTATCAGAATCAGAACTGCCTCCCCCTCGCCTTAAGAGTATATCCCTAAACCTTCTTGACATATATTACATTATATAAACACAATATTTATAAATAGATCGTCAAAGAATATACATATGGTTAATGTTGATTTCGATAGAGTTAGTGAATTTCTTTCTGATCTTGATAATTCTAAGAGATTAAGAATACCAATAGTTCTTGGTCCATTATCTAGGATAATAGAACATGCACTTCCAAATTGGGGTGTTGTCTTAACATCTGAAGAAGAAAGAGAAGAAGTTCGCACTCTGGCAAAAATGTCCTATCTTAATGAATGGGGGGATGGCAGGGCTAACCCGCCATCTAATTGGATCAGAGCGATAAAAGATGCTGCGCATAGTTCTGGTTTGGTTGGAGTTGACCAGGGATTAAACACAACAATTGGGGAATTTGTTAAATTAATAATATCAACACTGAATGACGTAGCTAGACGCGATGAATATAAATTAATTGATATTGGTTGTGGTGATGGAGAGACAAGCGTATCAGTGATGCGCGCATTATTTTTTGACAGTTTGCATGAACAGATTGAGTTAAGAATAAGTGATGCTTCTACAGATTGTCGTCAGAGAGCAGAAAAAAGTTTAGAAAGTTTTTTTGCTGGGAGAAAACACAAATTAATTTCGTCTGGCGGAATAGAAAAAGATGTGCTATCTAGCTTAGATGAAAATAGTGTCGACATAGTCGTTTCAAATGCAGTTTTTCATCATTTTCCTGATGGTGCGTATATAAAACGACTATTACGCGTTCTTAGGCCCGGTGGTTTTGTAATTGCTGGGGATTATCATACTACAATATGGCACGATCCAGCAACTGTTGCATATTTTTTAGAACAGCTTGGTGCAAGTTCAGATGCACTTCATGATTTTCGTACATTTTTTAGAACTAGCAATGTAGCGGATGTTAATTCTAAATTAACAAGAGAGGAAATTCAAGCCAATATAGAGATGATTGCTTTTTGGCGCGAACTTAGTAGATTAATTATTACAAGGGGCCTCGATCCTTCTCCTGTTTTTGAAGCCCATGAATCTAGTCAGCAAAGATTGGATAAATTCAGGGTAAATGGTTTAGAGATAGATCTACTTGAGATCATGAGAACATTTTATGGAGAAAGAATTGAAGAAGAAATGAGAAGGACGAGAGGAACACCTGAATTTGCAAGTGCCCCAGAGGTAGCAACAGGAGACGAAATATCAAGAGAGCGTTTAATAACAGGAAGAACAAGGGGCGTGTTACAGGGATTTCCTATCTGGGGCATTCAAAAGGCAAAAGGAAGAATTCATCCAGGTTCTGATATTGCTCGAGTTATTGTTGCACAGAAACCAATGGTTGATAGAAGGGCAGCCTAGTATAGAAAGCTATTAAATCCAATGCGCCCATAATAAAATATGGTACCGAGAGATAAAATTAATAGAATTCTAAGTGGATATAAAAATTTCAAGATCGCAACTATTTGTTCTCATTCTTCTTTACAGATATTTTTAGGAGCGCGAGCTGAAGGTATAAAGACAGTTGGTATAGTTAAAAGAGATAAAAAAGAACTTTACGAGAGCTTTCCACTGGCTCGACCAGATGAATTCTTGGTAGTAGATGATTATGCAGATTTACCAGAAAGCGAGCTTGTTGCGCGCGAAGCAATAATTATTCCACACGGTAGTTTTGTCGAGTACATGGGTAGTAATTTTGAAAAATTAAACGTACCTATATACGGCAATCGCTCTAGCGTTGTTTGGGAGCGCTCTCGTGAAAAGATGTTTGAATGGCTAAATAAAGCAAAAGTGCGCACACCACGTATATTTAAACCAGAAGAAATTGATAGGCCTGTGCTTGTAAAATTCCCTGGTGCAAAAGGAGGCCAAGGATATTTTATTGTAAAATCATACGAAGAATTTCAGTTGCGCGTTGGCAATCGCGAATGCATGATCCAGGAATTTTTAATTGGTGTGCGTGCTTATCCACATTTTTTCTTCTCACCTTTTAGTAATATCGGGTATAAAACAAAACAAGGCCGGCTCGAGCTGCTTGGTTTTGATCGTCGTGTTGAAAGCAGTGCAGATGAGATTGCACGCGCTGTTAGCGTAGGCATAAAACCAAACCTTAGCTTTACTGTCATGGGCAATGAACCACTTGTGCTTAGAGAAAGCTTGCTTGCAGATTATATGGAAATTGGCAGAAAAGTAAGTGAGTCGAGTTTTGATTTATTTGATGGCATGAGCGGACCGTTTTGTGTTGAAACAATAATTACTGATGATTTGGATATCTATGCATTTGAGATTAGCGCAAGGATTGTTGCTGGCACGAATTTTTATCCGAACGGTTCGCCTTATTCGCTTTATTATTATAATGAGCCGATGAGCACTGGCCGTAGAATTGCGCGCGAATTAAAGATTGCAAAAGAGAAAAGGAAATTGAATGATGTTGTTTATTAATCTTATTTTATCTAATTAAATCAGGTGATTAAAACGTTAGATATACTACCGCGTCATATTGCTATTATACCTGATGGAAATCGTCGTTGGGCAAAGAAAAAAGGCATGGATTACAGAGAGGCATACGCAATAGGCATCAGGCACATTGGCGACGTACTGAAATGGTGCAAAGAAGCAGGCGTACCAATGCTTACAATGTGGGGGTTCAGCACTGATAATATGAAGCGTGATAACAAAGAGGTTGCAATTTTATTTGATTTATTTAGAAAAAATCTAAAAGAAGCAATAGATAGTGATGATACTAATAAACGTGAATTGCGAGTTCGCTTTTTTGGTCGCATAGAAGTTTTTCCAAGAATAATTCAAGAGATGATGAGAAAAGCAGAAGAAATAACTGCTGGAACGGAGCGTAAATATCAGCTTAATTTAATGTTGGGCTATGGTGGAAGGGAAGAATTAGTTGATGCAGTTAATAAAATAATAAAGAATGGGTTGCATAATATTAACGAAAAAACAATAAGCGAGCATGTATATACTAAAAGTTTACCTGATCCTGATTTAATTATTCGTACATCTGGCGAGCAACGTCTAAGCGGATTCTTGCCATGGCAGGCATGCTATAGTGAATTATACTTTTCAAAAAAACTCTGGCCAGATTTTTCTAAAAAAGATTTTCTTGCTGCACTAAATGATTATGCAAAGAGAAAGAGAAGATATGGAAAATAATTACTACCCAAATTTCTTTTTCATATAATCTCTGAGTGCGTCTATTGCTTCTTCTGATAATGGAGCGCCTTCGGCTGTTTTCTTTTTGTTTATTGATGAGATATAATTCTCAATCTCTATATTAGTCATGCCTTTTTTTAAAGGTCCGACTATTCGCTCTGCCCAACCCAATAGTTTATCGTAACCGTAATTTCCGCCAAATCCACCACCAGAACTGCCACTACTACCTCCACCACCAAATAAGAAATCCCAGAATCCCATATTACCACCTAAATTTTTATCACAGAAGGAATAATTTTATACTCACTGTTACCGTGTAAATTACCTTCAACTGATATTCCATAATAATCTTTTAAAAACTGTGCATGGCCAGCGCTTTGAATATGCTTTGATTCTGCAAATAGAATCTTTACTAGTTTTGGTTTTTCTTTTAGTATTTTTCCATCTTTGTCTTCTTCCTGTTCAATACGCATGAAAAGTTGCTTATATTTTAATAATTTATTTATCCCGCTGCTTGAGCTTGCCTTTAATATTTTTTCCATACGTCGCAATGGCAAAGAGTCAATAGAAAATGCAAATGTTGAATTTTCTGAGCTAAGTACGTATATATTTCCTAATGTGTAAGTACTTTGTAATTCTAATAATTCTCTTTCTACTTTCTCTAGTCTTCTATTATAAACAAAAAAAGGGACGCAACGATCTTTTGGACCAATCACAGTGTTTGATAAAAAAGTAGTAAGATAAAATGGAGCAGGGCTTACCCTCGATCGCACTGCTCGCTTAGATATAATACGAATACAGCGAAGCTGTACCTCATCCCATACGGTCGCGAGGGTAGATTGTTTTACTCTAGGTGTGTTTTTAATTATTTCGCTTGCACTATTTAATATCTCATTTTCCTCAAGCACACGGCATATATATCCTGTCTTTGCATTAATTGTGCCAGGTATGCGGATTATGCGCCTTGTATCGATTGTTACAGAAGTATCTATTTCTATATTCTCCTTAGCGACATCATCCACCAATAGCATCCTATACCGTTTCGCAGCCCGCTCTCTCTCTAAAGGATGTTCATGCAAATAGCGGTTCGGATCTTTACATAAAACATGAAATCCTTTTCCACCGCTAAATGCAATATATTTTATTTTAATTTCTTTTTGTTCTAGAAAATCAATCAGCTTAACAGTTTCTATTCTTGCGCGTTCAATATTCTCAATTGAAAATGGTTTGAAATCAATATCAAATGCGATATCACTTCCTAAAAACATACTTTGGATTATGCTTTTTGCTTTATACGTTGGTTCAACTTCTCCTGGGCTAAGCCATTTTGATACTGAGTAATATGCGTTTGTAGGTGCATAGCGATAAAGTATCCTAGCGAGCTCCTCATTGTCTTTAATACTTTTCTTTATCTTAACAAATCTTCCAAGAACATCAAATCTGAAATATCTATGGTTTATTTCTTCTATTGGTAAATTTAACTCGCAATTAGCATAATATGCTTTTAGCATTTTTTGATAATTCATGATGATGCCTCTAAAGCGAAACATATTTATTTATAACTAGCGCGTGTATTATCGGATGAGGTGATTCTGTGGCTGCAGAAGAAGTATTGAAATATATTGCTACTAATGAAATAAAATGGGTTGATTTGCAATTCTTTGATGTTGCTGGTTTTCTAAATAAAGCAACTATTTCTCATCGTGATGTTGAAGAATATATGTTTACAAAAGGGGTTGCAGCAGCAGATTTAGAACTGGTTTTTGGAAAAAGCGAACAAGGCGAGCTTGTTTTATTGCCAGATGATGAAACAATTGCTAGATTGCCGTGGGAGCCATCAACAATACGTTTGTTATGCGATGTTGTAACAGCAATAGATAATGAACGCTACTTAAAGGATTCACGTTATATCGCCCATAGAGCGCAAACCAATCTCGAAGCGCTTGGTATTAAAACATCTAGAGTTGGCGCTACTGTGGAATTTTATATTATGGATACTGCAACAACAGATCGAACAGCACATGGCCGCGGCAGTGGCACAATAGTAGATTCTCGTGAATCATTCTGGTCTCCATCCCCTCTCTCAAGTGTTGATAATGCATTAACAGCACAGCCATACGATAGCATGTATTCAGCCCGTGTACAAATAGCAGAAACCTTAGATGATACATTTGGTTATGCAATTGATTCGCATCGTCATGGTAAGGGCAAAACAGCGCATCAAAGCGTTGATATAAAAGAGTATGGAGTAAAAACAGCAGGCGATGCATTCTCAACATTAAAATTTGTTGTTCGTAATTTAGCAAATGCAGTTAATGCAGCACCAACATTTATGCCTTACCCTATTGAAGGCGAGCGAGGTAGTTCATTGCATATTTCTACTAGCTTATGGAAAACTGCAGATAATAATGTATTCTATGATGGTACTGATGAGTATGCGCAGTTAAGTCAAACTGGAAGATATTTTATTGGTGGTTTGCTTGAGCATGCAGCCTCGCTATCGCTATTTACAATGCCACTTACAAATTCATATAAACATCTTGCAGTTGACCCGCGTGTTGTTGCATGGAGTAAATTAAATAAGAAAACTGTTGTAAACGTGCCACATGTTCGTAAGAATTACAAGGAAGGCAAGCGTATTGTTTATACTGCTGCTGATCCAAGCGTTAATCCTTATTTGGCATATGCAGTTGTAATGAGTGCTGGGTTAGATGGCATAAAGAATAAGATTGACCCAGGCGATCCATTGGATGAAGAAGGAGAAGAGGTTAAGAAAAGGAAATGGAACGCATTACCGAATTCGCTCTATGCAGCGATGGAATCGTTCGAGTCTGATCCTAAATACATAAAAGGAGTAATCCCGCAGGAATTCCTAGATGCATATATTGATCTTAAAATATCAGAGCACCAAGATTCTTTACGTAGCGTAAGTCCGTGGGAATTGGAAAAGTATTGGAACGTCTAGTTTTTCCTTATATAAGTATAGAAAAAGAAAAATAAATAAAAAAGAAAAAAAGGCTCACTGCCCACTGCCGAAGGCAGTAGTTACTCCATATCTCCGCCCATTCCGCCAGGTGGCATACCGCCCATGCCTGGAGGCATTCCGCCGCCCTTTCCTCTGCTTGAGATTATGTCGTCTATTCTTAGTATTAATCTTGCAGTTTCTACAGCGCTAGACATTGCCTGTCTTTTGACCTTGGCTGGCTCGTAGATGCCCTTGCTTCTTAGTTCTTCTACCTTGCCACTCCAAATGTCAACACCAAAGTGTTTGCCGTCCTCTTTCTTGTGTTTGTTCTTTAATGTAACAATTGTGTCAATTGCATCCATACCTGCGTTTTCTGCCAAAGTACGTGGAATTGATTCTAATGCCTCTGCAAATCCTTGTATTGCTAATTGCTCGCGTCCGCCAATTTCAACAGCATATGCATTAAGCTCTTTGCTTAATTCCATTTCTACACTGCCGCCACCAACAACAAATTGACCATCGATCAAAGCACTTGAAACTGCACCGCGTGCATCTACAATTGCGCGTTCAACTTCGCTTACTACGTGGTCTGTTCCACCGCGAACCAGGATTGTAACGCTTCTTGGATCTTTGCATTGGCGTACAAATGTCATTGCCTCGCCACCTACTCTTTTTTCTTCTACTAATCCTGCAAACCCTAAATCCTCTTTCTTAAGGTCTTCTAGGCTGCTTGCAACTGCTGCACCTGTTGCTCGTGAGAGTTTTTCCATATCGCTCTTTTTTACTCTGCGTACAGCTGCAATTCCTTTCTTTGCCAAATAGTGTTGTGCTAAATCATCAATGCCTTTTTGGCAGAATACTACGTTTGCGCCGCTTGCCGAAATTTTGTCAACCATTTCTCTTAGCATTTTTTCTTCTTGCTTCAGGAATGTTTCCATTTGATCCGGAGATGTTATTTCTATCTTAGCATCTATTTCTGTTTTTTCTATTTCCAATGCAGCATCAAGTAATGCAATTTTTGCATCCTTTATTGTTTTTGGCATTCCAGTATGTACTACCTCTTTGTCAACTAAAACGCCTTCAATAAGCTCAGTACCCATTACATCTCCGCCAGCTTTTTTCTCTAGTTTTATAAAATCTTGGTCTATTACTATTTTTCCGTCTTTATTCTCTGCAACTTGTTTTACTGCATGAACAAGTAGCTTCGCTATTTTTGTTTTCTCCTCTGAAGTACCAATGCCCTTTGAGCCCATTGCAACTAATGCAATTTTATCTAATGTTTCAACATCATTTATATCTACTTTTTCAGCTAGTTTGTTAAGCATTTCTTCTGCTTTTTTGCCTGCTAATTCGTAACCTTTGACAATCGTAGTAGGGTGAATGTTGTTGTCTAACATCTCGCCAGCTTTTTTAAGTAAATTTCCAGCAATAACTACGCTTGTAGTTGTCCCATCGCCAACTTCTTTATCCTGTGTTTTTGCTATTTCAACCATTAGTTTTGCTGCAGGATGATCAACATTCATTTCTTCCAAGATTGTTGCACCATCGTTTGTAATTACAATATCTCCTAAGTCGCTTACTAACATCTTATCCATACCCTTTGGACCTAATGTAGTTTTTACTATATTTGCAACAGCATAGCCTATTGCGATATTAACACGCATTGCATCTCTGCCCAAAACGCGCTGTGCGCCTTCTGGTAATACATATACTTGTTCTCCACTAACTTGTCTACCCATAAATCCACCTCGATTTTTTTAAAATCGAGAACTTTTGAACATTGTTCAAATAGTCCTCAAAATTGTCTCAATTTTTTAGAATAATTATACTACGCTTATTAAATCAACTAAAAGTCGTATTTTTATATATAGACTAAAGTTTAAAAATGTTACTAGGTAACATTTTTCCCCAGTTTTAACCAGCCATAGCTATTTTGGGACCTGCTAGTTTAATTGCCGCATAAACATCCTTTCCTTTAGCCATCTCCTTAGCAACTGTTTTTAGTAGTTCTAGGCTTTGTGCTGGTGTTAATCCTTTTTGAACTTCTTGTAGTTTGCTTAATGCTTGACCGTAATTTTTATCAAATGCAGCAAGGCATCTATTTACAATATCTATTAATTCAGGATTAGCATTTTCTAGTTTTTCGATATATCTTGTAACCTTTGCAAGTGTTTCAGGTTTATCTCTAACACTTTTGCTCATTAAGATTCGCATAGAGGCAAATGCGAGATTAAGATTGAAATAAGAGTTAGTACTCGCAGTTGCAACTGCGTTTTCTATTCTTTCGGCTTGCGATCTATGTACTAATGTATCACTTGTTATAGGTCCTATCTTTCTGTTAAGGCGCGGAATAATCTTTTCTTTATACTCTTTTTCTTGCGGCTCTTCGTTCATTGCAATTTCTTCAAGATCTTCTTTAGTGAATGGTTTTTCAGGATATTTTCCACCTTCTATACCATGAACAAGCATTGTCGGGTCAATTCTAAATACCCCCCTCACTCCATTGAATTTTATTCCAACATTTGTGTGATTAGATATTGGAACTAAACTAATTTGCATGCCAAGATTATGTGCTTTGTTTATTGCATCAATACCTTGGGCTATTAAAAAAGCAGTTTCATCGCAATCACCAAAAGTGCTAAACGTGTCTAAAGCACCAGGCATTTTATACATTCTTCCGCTTAGTATATCTGATAGCATTAATCCGAACCTTTCACCCATGATGTCGCTTGTTTTTAGAGGTGGACCTGATGCAACTTCTATTTTTCCTTTTATTTCTTCTCGGTTCTCAACCCGCGTATATCTGACATTAAGTAGTCCACTATATCTAAATAAATAATAAGAAAGCTGTACTGCGCAGAACTGTTTTCCTAACTCTTCTTTATTTGTTCCCGATTTTGCTAGTTTTTCATCAGTAAGCTTATTAACTTTCAAAAATTCTTCAAATTCTGCTTTGTGTGTTTCATAAAATTGTCCCCAGTATTTATCAAACAATGAACCAAATAATTCTGTAAACGGTATAATCTCTTTCATTGGAATTTCCCCCTCCTTTGCCATAGCTAATTTATATATGATAATTATATAAAACCAATATTACCTAGATTATAACTATGGATCAGTTTGCCATAACTGGCAAATCTCCACATTTTTGGTGAAAAATATGGATCTAGGCAAAAAACTACGCGAAGCGTTGGCTAAACTAACAGGCAAGCCATACGTGGATGAAGATGCAGTTCGCGCTTTAATAAAAGACTTACAGCGTGTGCTTATTGCTAGTGATGTTAATGTTAAACTAGTTTTTGAGCTTTCCAAAAGAATAGAAGAACGTTCATTAAAAAGCAAGAAACTAGAAGCACTCTCGCTTAAGGAGCATGTGCTAAAAGTTGTTTATGAAGAACTTGTTGCACTGCTTGGAAAGACTTATGAACCAAGATTGGATAAACATAAGATTTTATTATGTGGATTATTCGGGTCTGGAAAAACTACGAGCGTTAGCAAGATTGCGCATTTCTATAAGTCTAGAGGATTAAGCGTGCTAGTTATTGCTGCAGATGTCGAGCGTCCAGCAGCCCAAGAGCAGCTCGAGCAGTTAGCGAAAAAAGTAAATGTTAATTTTTTTACAATTAAAAGCGAGCTCAATGCAGCAAAAATAGTTTCTGCTGGCGTTAAACAGGCAAAAGAAGACATAGTAATTGTTGATTCTGCTGGAAGAAGCGCATTTGATGATATGCTTGTGCGCGAGTTAGAAGAAATAAATGCTGCGCTTAAACCAGATGAAACATATCTTGTTGTTAGTGCAGATATTGGACAAGTTGCTGGTAAGCAAGCAGAGGAATTTAATAAAATTTCTCCACTAAGTGGAGTCATTATCACTAAGATGGATGGTTCAGGCAAGGGTGGCGGAGCGCTTAGTGCTGTTTCAGCAACAAATGCAAAAACTGCGTTTATAGGTTTAGGCGAGAAGGTTGAGGATTTTGAGATTTATAATGCAGATAAGTTTGTTGGAAAATTATTAGGTGTGCCAGATATTGCAGGATTAATAGAAAAAGTACAGAAAATAACAACAGAAGAGGATATCAAGAAATTCGAGAAAGAAGAATTCACTATTCAAATGTTTTATGATCAGCTGAAACAAGCAAAAAAACTTGGCCCGCTTAGTGGCGTGCTTGGTATGCTTGGAGCAGTTGATGTGCCGAAAGAAATGTTGCATCAAGGAGAAGAAAAAATGAAAAAATTCGAGGCAATGATAAATTCTATGACGCCTGCAGAACGTAAAGATGCTTTATTGCTTAAGAAAGCAGCCTCTCGCGTAGCACGCATTGCAAAAGGCAGTGGAACAAAAGAAAGCGAAGTTCGTGAGTTCTTATCTCAATTTGAGAAAATGGAAAAAATGATTAATATGTATAAGCATAATCGCGGCTTCCGCTCACAATTAGAAAAAATGATGAAAGGCGGAAAGCTGGGCGGTATGAAGCTCTCATAAGAAAATTTATAAATAAGCTCGCGTATATTTATTTGGTGTATTTATGGAAAACGTAACCTTAAACATGGTTTATGAGGAGCTGACCTCTCTTCGCAAGGATGTAAAACGGATAGAAGAAACAATCATATGCGAAGAAAAGATCTCAGAAAAAGAAAAAACTGAGCTTCAAAAGGAGCTAGCATTAGCTATGAAAGAAAAGGGAACTAATTTTAGAGACGTAAAAAGGAAATAAAATGTACACCATAATCCTTACTAACAAAGTAAAGAAAAAATACGAAGACTTAGATGAAAAATACTTTAAGAGGTTCCAGGATCTTTTTTTACATTTGGAAACTCATCCTTATCCAGCAGATGAATACGACTTTGTAAAATTAGGCGGAATGAACGATTGTTATAGAATCAGAATAGGTGATTACAGAATTTCTTATTATATTGATACAACAAACGGGATTATACGCGTTTTTGAATTAGAGAGAAGAGAAAAAGCTTATAAGTAGAAAAAATTAATGCCGCGGGCCTGAACTCCAGTCAACAGTTTCCAGTCTCCAGTTTTGGAGGGGGTTAGGAATCCCAGGGAAACTAGGGGGACGCTTCCCCCTGGTTGGCCTTTGAACAAGCGACACCTCGGTCTTCAGCTTCACTATTTCTAATTAATAAAAATCAAATAGAAATTCGAGTGCTCTCCCGAGCTGAGCTACCGCGGCTTGAAACAAGATAAAATTTATTACCGTACTTTATAAAAAACCTTCCTTACTCATTTATAGTGAATGAGGGGCAGGGGAGTTCGCTGCTTATGCAGTGAGGAAGTTCTGTCCACGAAAAGGAACCAAGTGTTTAAGGCACGAAAGGATGAACAGAAACGATACTGGTTACAGTTGAAACGGCATCCTGAGTTCCGATGAGCGTGCAAGGCCTTTGCGCCGCTAAGTCTAATCTCTCTTAATACAGAAGACAGACTACGCTCCTCATTCTCTTATTTTTATTGTGATATAAATGAATCTTTCAATTCTAGCCAGTAGTGTAAAATCAGAAGAAATTAAATGTAGTGATACTAGCAGTGCTTATATTAAAAAAAGCAAAGAGCATTCATGCGACGATAGCGCGCTATTGATTATAAAAGATGAGTATACATTAATCGGAGTATTCGATGGCGTTAGTGGTCAACCAAATGCAAGCACAGCGAGTGAAACAGCGCTTATTACAATTGTGAATTATGCAGAAAAAAATTTTGGAAAGAAAAAGGTAGAAGAACTATTAGAAAATGCAATAAGCGAAGCAAATTATGCTGTACAAGCTGGAGGAACAACTGCTAGTATTGCATTGATTCTGAAAGATGGAAGTTATTATTACGCTAATATAGGGGATTCTCATATTTATAAAATTTCAAAGAATAAAATTACTCGCATAACAAAAGATGACAGAGATAGCAGTAGTTTCGCTTCTTATATAAAAGGTCGCTATTATGTAGCTGAGTGCATTGGCTCGTTAATTACTAGCATAGATACTGGAAACGGAAAACTGAATAGAGGCGAGATTATTTTTGCAGTTAGTGATGGTATTGTTGATAATCTTTTTGTTAAGGTAGAAGGAGGAATAGTCACTGATACAAGTGGAAAGGAAGATTTAGAGAGAATATTCGAAAGCAAGAACATTAAAACTATGTGCGAAGCACTTGCAGAAGAAATTAAAAAGCGAATGCAGCTAAAAGAAGAAGTAATCGATAATGGCATTCTTGTTCCAAAAGAAGATGATGCTGCTATCGTAATTTTTAAGTATTAGTTTTTATCGCCGGGGTAGCTCAGTCCTTACCTTTTTAGTAAAAAAGGTAAGCCCAAAAACTGGTTCTCCATGTTTTGGGGCTCGCCCTTTTTATGTCAGTTAGACATAAGAAACTAAAAGGGCGAAAGGAGTAATGGCTTAGAGTGCTCGACTCATACTTGCTATGAGTGATGAGTTCGTAAGAACAATGATATTTACACTCTGAGAAATCGAGAGGTCGCGGTTTCGATAGCTTTGTCCTGTCGGACAAAATTTGACAGCAAAGCCGTCAATCCCGCCCTCGGCAATTTATACTCCAGCTATGTTTCTAGGAGTTACAAATCTATCCGGATCTGTACTCAATCCGTGCGTATAATAAGAATAACATTCCCTGCCTCTCAATGGGTCTAATCTAAATTCTTCTCTTTGGCTTTCTAGTCCTTGCCAATCAACTGATTCAGGATATAATTTATCAATAAACAATAATGTTCTTACTAAATTTCTTGTATACTCTTTATCAGTAGTCTCTGCAATTCTTTGTTTTGCAGCTAGTATAACTGGTTTTATGTCTCCACCTAAACTATGATAGTATTCTATATAAAAAACAGGTATGCCAGCACCTGCGATTAATAATTGATTTCTAGTATAATCAATTAGTTGATCTCTGAGCTCATCTTTTACTAATCTTCTTAGAAATCTTAACGTATGTTCGTGTTCTTCTCTTCCAATGCCAGGAGGTAATCTTCTTTGGCTGCGCGTTAGCAAACTAGGTCTTACTCTTTCAGTTGGAAACTGCAACAATACCCCCATAAAAATATAGTGCACAACACATATTATAAAGCTATCCTCTAAAGAACCAGGGCAAGAAATTAACTAAGAATGCAGCAAGTGTTATTGCCATCAGACTCTTTACTATATGCTTATTCTGTATGTTTATTTCTAATGTGCGATAGCCATCAAAAAATGGCAAGGGCAAAAGATTTACTGTACCAATTACAAAATTCAATGCGAATGTTAAACCTAATAGCATGTAGATAAACTGCAATACTCCGGAATTATAAACACCAAATATCGAATCTCGTGTTATCGGTCTAATTGTTATACCTAATTTTCCCTCTTCGTTTGTTTTTCTTGTAATCTCGCCTTTATTCGTATCAAGTTTTACTTCGCTGTTTTTTGGCAAATCTAGTTTTTCAAAGTTCTTAATATCTATCTGCTGGCCATTAACTGCATGAATAACAGTATTTTTTTCCATTCCACTCGTTACTAGTAAACCTTCTTCACGATATTGCGCAGTAGTAAAAAACAATCCTATAAATAGTACAAAGAAAATTATTGAAGTCAGCAAATTAGCCATTGATCCAGCTATGAGTACGCGCGTTTGCTTTGTTTGTTCTAGTTTTTTTAGTTTTTCTTCATCAGGTTCTACAAATGCGCCTATTGGTAGAATTCCAAATAGCACAACACCAGAACTAAGCACTGGAATTCTTGCTATTCTTGCCAATACAGCGTGTGCGCCTTCGTGCACAATTAATATTACAACTAATGCTGCAATACCCTCCCAAAACGGAATATTCACTCCAGGCAGTAAAAATGTAGCACCTGGCGATGTTTTTGCAATTGCTTGCGTGCCATGCAACAGCGTGCTGAGCAATGCAGATAGAATAAAAGTACCATATCCAATAATACTTGCCAATAATAATGTGAAGAACCCACCTGCGTATAATAAAATTATGGATATAATTGCAAGTATATTAGTATCTCCAACCTGTTGAACAGCACCATGTTCTAATACGCTGATCCCAATTACGCTAACTAAAAATGGTAAAACAAAAGGCGCAACAACAAAAAACAAAATTGAGATTAAGGCAATACCACTAACAAAACCCTTTATAGAAACATTTTTTTTCGTGATCACTAAACTGAGCAACCCATATGAAACTACTGTGCCGGCATCACTAAAAAATTTCCATACTTGCTCGTGTTTAGCGATTTTATTTATTAGTTCCAACCCGCGTTTACTTTTTAATAAAATTAATCCATGCTCTCCAGTAAGTTTATATCTCCATATTAAAAATTGTCCAACTAGGAGCATCTCTATTGCAGCTAAGAAGAATTTGAAAATTCCAGATATACTTAATGTGAGTATAGAATAAAAGATACCAAAAGCTATAGCTAATATTAGAAGTAAAACAATCATTGATAAATCACCCGTGATTTAGAGATATTTGAATTTGTTTTTTTGCCACAAATTCAAATCATAAACCATTATCGAAGAGCGCAATTAAATATCTTTGCCTTATTTTAGGCTTGCACCTAACGCAGATATAAAAATGTTTTATAATAAATAATTATCAATGGTAGTACTTAGCACTATCTTAGGACGATATGCATCAACTGCTTCTAAAAGGATTAGACATGAGGTTTTGTTTGAAGAACATTTAGATCGCTATGTTGATAGCGTTAAAGGCGCAAGAATAAGATATCGATACAGAGAAGCAAAATCACAGCCTGCAAAAAAAGTTTTTGCATTATTAGCTGGTTGGACATGTTCTCCAGCAGCATTTATCCCAATAATTCCAGCACTGAATGCAGAAAATGATATCATAACAATGGAGAATCGAGGTCATTGGAGATCTGCACTTGGAACTAGTAGTGTAGATTCATATCTTTCAGATCTTGCGCATGATCTGAAAGCAGTTATGGACGAGGAAGGTGTGAAAAAAGCAGTTCTTGTAGCGCATTCTATGTGGGGTATATCTGCTGTAAAGTTTTACCATGCATTCAGAGATCAGGTAGAGGCAATAGTATTTATTTGTCCTGCACTTTCAAGTCCGCTCGAGTTATGGTCTTTCGGTAACTCCGTGTCAGTAGAGCTTGCAATAAAAGCCCTTCTTTCATTTTTGGAGTATAATCCTATTACTAATTTTGCAACACATGCCTTGGCTGGGAACAGGATTGCGATAGCTAGTATAAAAAGAATAGCTTCCATGGCGGATCTTGCGAAGAATGGACACGATGATGATCTTGCTTTCAGTAGATTTATGCAACAGGTACTTGCAACAGATAAAAAAACAAGGGCACTGGCGCTAAGGGCCATGCTAAGAGAAAGTGCCGATGGGCTTATGCTAGATCAGGTTGATGTTCCAGTAATGCTAATAACTGGCGAGCTCGATTGGTTAATCGTACATGATAAAGTATTGCCATTAGCTAGAATTATGCCGCATTGCGAACATGTTGTACGATTGCCTGGTGTAGCACATGTTCCTCCTTTGGAAGCACCTATTGAGACAGCTAGTTTGATTAGAGAGTTTACTAGATCAGCACTTCAATAAAAATTAAAATACTTCCTTTCATGGTTAGCTTATGGATTGTGAGATATGCGGCAGAGGCGAATCAGTAGCCATTATACTAATTGAAGGAGCAAAGATGAACACTTGTAGAAATTGTTCTTCGCACGGTAAAATAATCTATAATTTAAGAGATGAGCCGAAAAAAGAAAAACCCATAAGCTCAAAAACACAAGAAGTAGAAGACATTGTAGAAAACTACGCAAAGCTAATCCATAGTAAGCGTGAAGGTATGGGTTTACCCATTCCAGTAGTTGCAGAGCGAATAAATGAAAAAGAAAGTTATTTGGAGAATATTGAGCGCGGTCATATGAAGCCAACGCTTGAAGTTGCACATAAGCTTGAAAAAGAGTTAGGTGTTAAGCTCATTGAAAAGCTTGTTGAAGAGGTTGGGCCAACTGCAGCAGTAAGCGCATCAAAAGGTATAACACTTGCAGATTTTGTTGTAACTGAGAAAAAGAGGTCGAAATAATGAAAACACGAATAAAAAAATTTAGAATAGAAGAAGAACTTGGCGCATATTGTGATATATGTAATGTTGGTAAAGTACATGATGTTGTAGTGCGTGATGGTGAAGAACTTGCAGCTTGCAAACGTTGTGCATCAATAAAAACAGAAAAAACCGCAATTGAATTAGGTGGCGACGAGGAGAAAACATCTAAGGCTTATATTGGTATAATAAAAAGTCAGGCAAAATTAACAATCCAAGACATTGCAGAGATGACTAAGAACGTAAGTGTGACGAAAGCCTCCAAAAAAGTAAAAAGAAAAACTAAGAAAGTTACCCAGAAGAAAAAGGCCAAGAATAGAAAAAGGTAGTTGGGCTTTGAGCCTTAGGCCGTGGGCAGTGAGCATTTGTTTTATTTATATAAGTAATACCTCAAACGACCGACGCAGCCTTAGAGAACATAAGACTGCGTCACCATAGAAAACACAAGTAGTACGACGATTTTGTAAGAATGAGAAGACATAATGAGGGCATAGCATGGGAGTAGACTTAGGCGATTTAGCAATTAAACATACTATTTCTTTAGAATCCTTAGCTGGGAAAGTTATTGCTATTGATGCATTTAATACGTTATATCAATTTCTGGCAAGCATTCGTCAAGAGGATGGCACGCCTTTAATGGATTTTAAAGGAAGGATAACTGCGCATTTATCCGGTTTGTTTTATCGAACTGCGAAGCTTATTGAAAATGGAATAAAACCTATTTTTGTTTTTGATGGTACGCCTCCAAAATTTAAAAGAAAAACCAGTGAACAGCGCGCAAAAAATAAACAAGAAGCAGAAGCAAAATGGAAAAAAGCACTAGAAGAAGAGCGCTATGATGACGCAAAAAAATATGCGCAAGCAACATCAAGATTAACACAGGATATGGTGGAAGAGAGCAAGGAATTGCTAACTGCAATTGGAATTCCCTTTGTTCAAGCACCGAGCGAAGGAGAAGCGCAGGCATGTGCAATGGTTAAGCAGGGCTTAGCACATGCAACTTGTTCACAAGATTACGATTCCCTGTTATTTGGTTCACCAATTCTTATAAGAAATATAAATATTACTGGAAAAAGAAAAATTCCGCGTCAAGATCGTTATATACTAATTGAGCCTGAAGAAATTATATTAGAAGAAACACTTGGCTCGCTTGGTATAACTAGAGAAAAACTAATCATGATGGGTATGCTTGTTGGTACTGATTTTAATGAAGGTGTAAAGGGAATTGGACCAAAAACTGCGTTGAAAATAGTTAAAGAAATTAAAACATTAAAAGAACTAGAACATTATCTTTATGAAAAATATCAATACGAATTCGAAGCCGATATAAATGAGATTTATGAATTTTTTATTAATCCTCCTTATAATAAAATTGATAAAAAGTTTGAGTGGGGCAAGTTAGATAGAAGCAAGGTCGAATCACTTCTTGTAAAAGAGCATGATTTTAGTGAAGAACGCATTGCTGGCACATTAGATAAGATAGAAAAGGCATTTACTGAAAAAGGAGCGCAGAGTAAGCTAGGGGATTGGTTTTAATCCAAATTCCCAGCTGGAAAATAATTAAATACACGGTCTTTGAATATTGGGAATGTTTCGAAATCAGAGATTATATCACCAAATTTATCTCTTAGTTGTACTAGATAATCCTGGAATTCAACACGGTTTTTAACCTCTATTTCCATTCCTATGCGCCATCTGCCGATATGTTTAACTAGGAAAGTTATATTCGGGCCGGATCGCACGAAGTTTATTAGTTCGTTTTCTCTCTCAGCCTGCAGGTTATTTACTCCTAAAAATATCATATATGATTCATAACCTATAGCTGATGGATGGATGAGCAAGCGATAACCCAGTATAAGTTTGCTTTCCTCCATTTTTTTAATACGCGCTGAAACTGTTTTATCAGAAACACCTGCCTTTGCAGCAATTTGCCAACTCGAAAGCGAGGCATCACGTGATATAACCGCAATTATTTTTTTATCAATTTCGTCCAGCTCGAGCGCCGGATTAAACTTCATTTGATGATCGAATTCTGTATATTCTATTTTTTCTTTTTTATTATCTAGGATATAATTTCTTGGTAAATCACGCACATGCACATAAACAAGCGTTTCATATGCTTTTACAAATATTCCATATTTAGATAGAAAGTCCTCGAATACATTATTAAATTCATAAATATCTTTAGTGACAAAATTAACTACAACATCCCAGTTGCCACCCACTTCTCCTACCCAAAGCGCATGCTGGTGATTAGATAAGAAATCCAACACTTCATTTTTTTGTTTTGTACCAGCACCGCCTAGGCGTAGCACAACCCGAAACCAGTTATAACCTACGACAACACTATCAAATATTGCGAGCGCTCCTAGAATAATTCCATCTTTTTTCATTCTATCCGTTCTATATGCTGCTACCTGTCTGCTTACACCTACACGTTTAGCAAGCTCTCCCAATGGCATTCTTGCGTGCATATCAAGCGCAGCAAGTATGCGGCGGTCTTTGAGATCTAGTTTTGGCAATTTGTCCATGGTTTTAGCCCGGAGTGTTTTATCTGGTTGATTCAACTATTTTTTTTGCATCAAAAAGCAGCAGATCTTCGTTTTCCTTAATTGTAAAACCATTTTTTGAAAATAAAACCCATTTTACAGGTTTTTTTATTTTAGTAGTCAGCGCTTTTGCTGATTGTTTTAAAACATTTAGTTCACTCTCCCCACATTTCTCGTTAGTCCATTTGCATTCTCCTATATAAATTGCTTTATCAGTTTCTACAATCAGGTCTATTTCACGCTGTTCGAACTTTCTTTTTTCAATTTCAACAGAGCCCCACCATCTGCCTGTTTTCACAATCTGCTCACCTTTTTTATCAAGCCAATTAGTAAAGAAATCCATACTCAACAATTCAAATCGTTTGCTAATAAATAAATCAAACTCTACCTTGGAAGGCGGTCTTGTCTTTCCGTAGACATTGCTAAACCAGAATGCAAGTAAGTTATCCTTTATCCTGTAAATTCCTTTTTTACTACGATATTTGTTTTGATCAAATGGCACCACTCGTTCTATGAGTTTGAAATCATTCTGTAGATATATCATATACTTTGACAGAGTAGTCTGGTGGATTCCCATTTTGTTTGCTATCTCTCCAGCAGCTACTAGGCCATAACCAATAGCCTCTAGTATTGAAAAGTATTTTCTATAAGCAGCACCAAATTCCTGTCGTAAAACATCCTGTCCTTCTTCTCGTAGTTGGCCAACTTCAAAAAACAGTGTTTTGATTGGTAATACAGGAGAATCTTGGTATTTTCCTAGTACTACATAGTAATAAGGAATTCCGCCAAAAACACAGTAGTTAGTTATTTTTTGTACGGGTTCTTCTACCCCGAGGTAATCCTGTATCTCCCAAACAACCTCTAATGATAGCGGGTCTAATAAAATTTTAAAAGTAGCTCTATTGAATAGGGGCGCCTTTTGCCTTGTAAATATTTTATCCATCATGCTGACATAAGAGCCAGAAAGTATGAGTACCTTGTTTGTTTTATTGTTGTAAATTTCCCAGAGGCGTTGTAGTTCATATGGAATTGACTTATTGATCTCAAGGAAATTTGGAAATTCGTCTATATATAATACTCTTTGATCTGATTTAGCAAAAAAATATTCGAGTGCTTCTTTTACAGTATTGAAGGTAGGTTTGAATTCATCAGAAAGAGTTTCTGCTAAATCTGCTGCTGCCTGTTTCTCTTCTTTAGGTACAATAATAACCTTTAGACCTTTATTTTTGCTTAAGAATTCGTCAACTAATCTGCTTTTTCCAACTCTTCGCCTGCCGCTTATGACAATCATCGCTGAGTCTTTTTGGTCTACCGCCCTCTGTAATACCATAAGTTCATTTTTTCTGTTATAAAACTTCAAGTTATCCACCGTTAGGATTATCCTACAATAGGATAATCTTTGGAAGGATTTAAAATCCTTTCCTTCTTTTTGATTATTTTAGTATATTCTTACTTATCCTACCTAAAATTTATAAATATTCCGAAAATGCTAAAATTTTATTAAATAGTTTTAAATAGTTGGAATGTGTTAGTAATTCAGAAAAAATGTGGATGAGGTGAGAAATATGATTGAGAATACACCCTTAATCCAGCTAGAAGGACAAGGAATTACTATTCATCAGCTCGTAGATATGCTTTTACCGCATGTTATAGATGGAACAGTTATAGAAGGAGGTCATTTCTTACTAGAGTGTTTTGGTCAGCATACCAAACCGAATGTCACACTTGAAGGCAAACTTACTTTTGAGGCAGCAGTACAGCTTTATGCCAAGGCAAAGATGCAAGGTAAAAAAGTAGCGCTGGCTTTTTTAGTGGCTGATTTTTCTATCCAGTCTAGTCAGCGCGAAGAATTTAATCGCACATTCCGCCTGCCTCCAGAATATCTTGAAATCTTGCAGAAATACTGCGTAGCTGAAAGCGAGATAATTCTGTTCCGTGAAAGCAACCTTAGAAACCGCTCCAATGCAAGCATGAAGAAAGGATTGAAGGATGGCCTTATCACTGAAATTATTACATCTGAAGGTAAAGCGTATGTAACAGCAGCAGGACCAATATCGAGTATTCAGTCAGAAGGTAGAAATCCAGTTGCGAACTGTCGGATGCTGATTGCACAAGAGCTTGCTGATAAAGAACTTGCTGGGTTTACCCGTGCTATAAATTTTTGTGATTCAGTAGCATACAAGTGTCAGGGACGCTATGCATTAGTATATCAAACACTGCTTAGGGGACGAATGGATGTTATCAACGCGTATTTCCATGATGTTAGCTTCCAAACCAGCGATTTTCGAATTACCACTGCAGTGAAGATTACCCGTTATTCTAAACCAATTGTGCAAAAACCAGCTAATCCAATTGCTGCAGATCGCGAGCGTGATTTAACTTCACTTAGTAAGGAGGGCCATAAATTTAGCGCTTCTCAGCCGCGCCAAATTACACATGCTAAATTGAAACTAAAGTCATGAGGTGAGAAATATGACAGACCAACATTATGAGATGGTTATTGAATTGGTTAGAGGAATAAAAGAAGGGAAAACTAGTTGTAACCTGATTGATGGTGGCTTATTTTATAAAGCAGCATATGATCGGAATCCAGGAGATACAAAGAATAAAGATTTAAGGGACAAGTTAGTCAAAGAAGTGCTTTTAGAATTATACAGAATGTTTGGCAAAGGTGAGCTAACAGAAAATCAAATGGTTATCCTATTAAACGATTTACATCAGCACGGGATGTTGGTTCCTGATATTTTAGATTTTACCAAGTTTGTTGTCGATAAAATAACTGAGCCAAAAAGTTGGTTAAGAGTTCTAGAAGCATGCGAAATTCCACAATTCTTTCTTGATTCACTTGCAAGCGAAATGGGAGTTCATTATGGACTATACCGCTTAGAAGAGCTAATAAGACATCTCGAAGTGGAAGTGAGAGCACTGGAACAAGAAAAAGAAAGTTTAGAATATCGAGATCGAAGATTTGGTTATCATTATGGAACAGTAAGTAGGCTAGTAGAGACAAGATACAAAATTCCTGAGACTAAGAGACAATTGGAGAGACTTAAAACAGCTAGAGCTAGTTTGGAAGAAGAGATCGAAAAACGCAACTCCCTAGCGCAAGCTCCACAAAATCCAGTAGCAGCAGCACGCGAAGCAGATACAAACTCACTAAGAAGAGAAGGTGGCGCAACAATAAAACCAAAAGGACCTGTTGAAAGAAAATCAGAGATGAGGAAATTAACAAAATGAGGTGATGACTATGAAACGAACCAGAGGATTGATGCTTGCAACTGCGCTTGCAATAGGTGGAGGAGCTGGATGCAATCAAGAGAAAATTAATAAGGAAGTTACAAAGCTTAAGGCGTGTCCAGATCGCTATCGTACAAGTTGTTTATCTCCAGATCAAATAGCTAAAAAAGAGCAGGAAGCAACGCAACTAGAAAAACAGAGAAAATATGCAGATGCAGCTAAAATCTACGTGGAATTGGGTCAGTTTAATGATGCGAAACGGATGATAGGTGAGTGCATTTTGAAAGGATATAGATGCGAAGGAGAAATTAGTGGTATGATTCAATTTCGCCAAGCGGTTTTCGGACAGCTAGAAACTGAAAAATGAAATTGTACAAACCGATAAGATTAAAAATATTTTAATCTTCTTTTTTTTGCTATTCAATCCCTCTCAAAATTATCTTAAAATTCAATGCCTGTCCAGCTAGCGGATGATTGAAATCAATAGTTGCCTGGCCATTTTCTATTTTTGTAACAACTCCTTGCGCATCATTTGCATATATAGTTTGCCCAATAGTTACGTTTCCACCATCTATTTTTTCTAAAGCAACAGTAATTATTTGTTCTTCACTTGGATAACCATAAGCATCTTCCACAGGAATATGCACATTTTTTTCCTCATTAATTTTCATTCCAGTTGCTGCATCATCAAATCCTTTTATTACTTGTCCTGAGCCAACCTTGAATTTAAATGGTGTTTTGCTTTGATCGAAAATAGTTCCATTATCAAGCGTTCCAATATAATCAACTGATACAGTATCACCAGTTTTTGCTATTCTTGTGTCTTCTATTTTTGGTTCTGTTGCTACTTTTTCAGTAGTTTCGTTCATAGTTTTGACCTCTGTTTTCATGGTTAAATTCGGTTCCATATCATCTATCTTTGTTTCTTTAGTCTGGTTGCTACAACCAAATATAATTAGCCCAATTAAAATTAATAGAATAAATTTCATTATTTGATTAGTTAATCTATATTTATAAACGTCAACGTTTTAACCCAGCAAAAAATCGCTTCGCAAATTTCACAACTAATGTACTTCCTCTTACGAAAAGTGGTGCTTTTTTTCCATGAATCTTTACATTTTTTAATGCCTTTAGCATTGCTTTAGGATTATCTCTTATATCTTCAAATTCAGCACTAACCTCAAAATAAGTTCTTCCAAACTCAAATAAGAAATGCGAATCTCCACCCGCAGCAATCAGTTTCTTATGTTTTTTTGCAAAATGCATTGCATCATCATTATATTTTTGAAACGGACAACGTGCGTTAAAAACCTCTATAATATCGACTTTGCTTGCAAGCTGATGATAAGCTACCCCATGCCTTGTTTTATCAAACATATGCGGTAAATAGCTGAGTCCACCTTGTTCTTTTATTTGGTCAAGTGCTTCCAAGAATGGAGTTTTTTTAGGGATTACTTCTTGTAAGTATAATCCAATTAAATCCCCTTCAACTGTTCTAATCTCTTCGCTTGGAATAAATCGCATTTTTAATGTTTTCAATTCCTTATGAGATGAAAGTGTATTATGGTCAGTTATAGCTGGTACTACACCTAACCGTTTTGCCTTTGCTGCTAGCTCGCGTGGCTTAATTATCGAATCAATTGAATGATGCGTATGGCAATGGAAATCGAGTTTCATAATCTTACCTACTAAATCAGCAACCTCAAAATTTCTTGTGTATTGAGGACCTTAACATCATTCTGGCGCTTCAATCTTTTTTCATTTGTCCATATTGGTACTTTAAGATAAAGTGCTACTGCGAAATATGGAGCATCGAATTCATCTGGAGTTATTTCTATTGCCTCCTGGGCAAATGTTTTATATTCACTAATAGGTATTATGTCTATATTGTGCAGTAATTCATGAATAACTTTTTCTGTTTCCTCGCCAGTTTGTTTTAATTTTTCTTTAATTTCTTCATCAGATTGCAAGTGCTCGTTTAGTTCGCTAATCAAATATTCTGGTGAGTACAACTTTAACTGGGGATTGAAAATAAGATCCCGTGTAAAGCTCTTCGCTAACAAAGCAGAAAACAACACGTTTGCATCTACAACTAATTCAAGAGGCATCTACAACCCCAGTTCTTTCTTATGCCTATTCCATACTTTTTCCTTTACTATTTTGGAATGTTTTTCCACATCTTCTTCTGTAAGCTTGCTTTTAGCCATAATCTCGTCTAGTTTTTCAAGTGCTTTGACTTTTTCCCATAGGGCTTGTCTGGCAACTTCAACCCACTTAACATCCTTGTGCCTTCCCATCTCATCCTTTAGTTCTTCTGGCAGGGGAACAGATAATATATTTGTCATGTTATCACCTTTCTTATGAATTTTAATAAAATTATGAATAATAAGATTTTTAATTACTTGCTATTTATCACTTATATTATTTCCCAATCGGATAATATGTATATGTATGCTCTGCGAAAACGAGCAGGCTATCATAATTCTTTATCAGTTTGCTGAATTCAGTACGCAATTTTATCATAAGCTCGTGAAATGCCTGATAATTTTCAATCTCAACATCAAGTTCAATATTCCATTCGCCCATGCATAGATCAATGTCAATTATATTCGGATGCTGGGTTAGGTACCTTATAAATCTTCTAACCTCAGTCTCATCAAAAGAATCTATTTTTACAAGAACCTTGTATGTGAGGTACCCAAACTTGTTGCGGTCTAGGACAATTCTTGCACCCTGGATTACGCCTTGAGCCTTTAATTGTTTTAGTCTATAGCTAACCGCATTCGGAGTTATTTTCAATACTTTCGCAATATCAACAAGTTTCATTCTCGCGTCATTTGAAAGGAGGCCTAGCAATTTTTTATCCATATCATCTATCTTGATTTCAGAGATTTCTCCGCCAAAAAGAGGGACTTCCGAAGAAGTATGCTGTCCTATAAGATAACCTCGCTTCGAGTTAAGCGCGGTTTCGACAATAGATACAGTAATGTCTTCAAAGAATTTTCCATATTCTTTGAATAAAGACTTATAGATATTGTAAAGCTCATGAGTATCCTTTGCCCATATTCCCACATACATATCATATCTTCCGTCACAGGTGTTCACAAGCCCTACATTTTTGTTCGCATCAAAAAATTCTACCATGTCATTTTCCAGTTCTTTGTTTACGTTTTTGTATTTTAGATAAAACTTGAAAAAGGACAACCCTATCTTGGCAGTGTTTACAATAACACAACATCTTCTCAGAATGCCTTTTTGTTGCATCTCAAGAAAAAGTATCCGTCTATTCGTGTCGTCCAATTCCATAATGTATTAAGAAATAAAAAGCTTAAAAAGTTTTGTTTTGTCAATTTAAATCTTATTAAAACAAAAAAATACTGATAAAATTACTTAAATTTTCTTTATTTTAAATTTATAGAGGTAGAATTAATGTATATAAAAACGTTATGGTTAGTCTAAAACGAAGTAAATATTAGATAATTTCTATTTTTGTAAAGTTTTTTAGTAATTAAATTAATATAACACATATTACAATAAATAATCAAATAATCAATATGGAATGACTTACATGAAACTAAAAGTAATCGAAAAAGAACTTCCTAAATTCTTAACCCGCCAGCTAGGCAGACCTGTATCGAAAATTGTGGATGAAATAAAACGCATGAGTTATGTTCCCGGGCCAATGGTAAAATCAGCCGATCGTGTGCAGGATATAGATAACAAGCATATTCGCATAGCGCTATATCGTCCTTTAGGTAGATTGGGACAGAAAAGCGAGGATGGTG
>JAGVWJ010000033.1 GCA_018304385.1 Microcaldota archaeon | reverse complement strand
TTTCCATTGAATGATATCTTTTCAGTTCCATTTATCTCTGCAATAATATTATGTGCCACAACCTTTGCCTCTTCTTCTGCAAGCACACCTGCCTTTGGTAATAATTTTCCATCTGCTAGTTTTATTGCTGTGCAATCCCCTATTGCAAAAACATTATTGAATTTTGTTTGCAATTTTTTGTCAACAGAAATAAAATTTTCATCACATAAATGTTTAATTGCAGCAGGAGCGCTATGTGGTGGTATGCCAATAATCAAATCACAATCTTTATTCTCGCCGTTTTCAAATTTTAGTGAGTTTTTTCCAATTTCAATTATCTTATAATTAGGTAGATAGCTAATTCCTTTTTCGCTTAGTAATTGTTTTATCTTCTCACCTATAACTTTGCCAGCAACTGGCATTGGCTGTGGTTCAGGCGTATAAACAGATATCTCAATATTGTTTCTGGTTTTCATTTTTCTCAAATATTCTTCTATGAGAAATGCAGCTTCATAAGGTGCGGCAGGGCATTTGAAAGGCGTTCTACAAATTAGAATTGCTATTTTACCGCGTTCTATCCTTCTCAGTGCGTTATTTATCTGTTGCGCACCTTGCATTGTATATAGGTTATATGCATTATCAAAACCCGGAATTACCTGTGGCACAGGTTCAGCGCCCATTCCGATAATAAGATAATCATAAGAAAATCCTCTTTCAGATGTTTCAACAATTTTTCTTTCCAAATCAATTGCTGCAATTTCTGTTTTTATAAAATTTATTTTCTTTTTCTTCAGTAGAAAATATGGTTTTTCATATTCCTGCGGTGATCTTTTGCCAGCCATTACCCATAGTTTATTAAGGCTCATACAATAAGTTGAATTTCTATCAATTAGCGTCACATTACAATGCTTTGCTAATAAGTTTGCAGCAGTAAGTCCACCAAAGCCTGCGCCTAGAATTAGAACGTTTTTCATACTTTGATGTATTCAATGAAAAGGTTATAAATACATTATCTCTAGCTCTATCTTATGAGACGTATATATTTTCTATTCTTAGTATTTATTTTGGTTAGTGGTTGCACCGCGCAAGTGCCAGGCGAGCAGTCTAGTGCAACCCCCTCTGAATTTCCGATACAGAAAAATGAAACACCCCCAAAAGAAAAGCAAACGGAACTAATACAAACTAATAAATCAGATACTGAGGGTGCTTCAAAAATTAATGAAACTATCCCAAATATGCCTATTTCGAAACCGAATGAATCAGTTGTCAAGATAAATGCTACTACCAATGTCTCGGTTAATAAAACGATTCAAATTAATCAGACAACTAATAAATTTAATCAACCCAACCAAACTATCTATACAGATAAGTTCATAGTAGCAAACCCATTCGACCTTTCTCAGGCATCAGTTATCTCTAAGTTTAGAAGCTGTGTTGGGCATGATTACAGCGGCATGAATAGTGACGGTCAAAGAGAAACGAAACGTTCTATGAAACATTATATTGATGCTATAAATTCGCTAAAAGGTACCAGTGGCCAGATAAAGGTTTTCGCTCCTTTTAACGGTACCATTATGAATATTGAACAGGATTTTGCTGGTTTTGAAGGAAAACAAAGAGGCATACAAGTCTGGCTTTCTAACCCAAATAACGATGGTTGGTTATTTGTTTTTTTCCATGTTGATCTGCTGTCATCGCTTAAGAAGGGCTCTGAAGTTAAAGCTGGCGAGTTAATTGGATACGCAAACGTAGATGGTGGTGAGAATTTTGACATTACACTAAAAAAGTTTGTATTTCCCAGCTTTGATCCTTCTACATTTGATGAAGAAAAGAAACCTGAATCTATGGTAGAAGGATCAGCTAATGTACTCACATCTCCATTTCTTCATATGAGTCCAGAGGTGCTTAAGCAATATCAAAATAAAGGTTTGAAAGTGGATGATTTTATTATTTCTAAATCTTCTAGAGATGCGAAACAATGCGAGTGTATAGATGAAAGTTGTAACTTTCCTTCAAACAGTCCACAAAGTCATCCGGAAGATTGGATTATAATTAACTGATATCCTGAGACAAGAATGTTTTCTTGTCTCAATCTATACACAACCATCTCTAAAACCCTAATGCCTGCAATCGGTAAAACTTAGTTGGTTGTGTATATACTTTTATCGTTTTCTGAATATCTTTAATCTGTGATAAAATGAACAGTGGCCTTGCATTTACACAAAAACAAAAAACTCCTTTGGAAATAGGGATGGAATTAGGAAGAAAAGGAGACAAGGCAGGCTTAACCAGAGCAATTGTTAATCTGATTACCAGAAATCCGCTAGCTACTTCAGAAGAAAAACAAATGAGAGATCTAGTAAAAGGTTTTATACTTGCCAATGTCAGGCAGAATGGGGCTAAGGCAACAGACGCTTTAGATGAATCATTAAAAACATCAATTAGGGTTTTAGCAAATAGGTCCTCAGGATATGATCGTAAATTACTAATAATGGAGGATGCAATGGAACGTCGCGAAGGAGAAATAGCAAAAGAAGTACAGAAAAAATTAGGGATTAGTGATGATATTTTGGCCCGCGAAGAAGGTAATATACCAATGTACGAAAAAGAAGTAGTAGCTAGGCTGGCTAATGATGCCGCCTATCAAAAATACAAAGCAAGAGCGGCAAAATATGACAGGATGGCAGAGCAGCTTAGTAAAGCAGTAGATAAGCTTGATCAGGGCCTTGAAAGAATAGCTGAAATTAAAAGATCAGCAATTCCAGACGCAACCTTGTTAATTGCGGATCTCGAAAGGGCGATAAAATCTGAGTTTCAAAGATCAAGTCTAAGAAAAGTTGGTTGGTTATCTGTTGCGATTGTTGGAATAGCTGCAGCAGCAGTTGTAGTAAAATATCTTGCTGAAGAAGACGAGGTACCTAAAAAGGTGAAGAAATAAGACAGTAAACCGCAAAGTAAAATAATCTATTAGATATCTCAAAACTACCGAAGCGTGCGCGAGCACGCTTCTTGGCCTAAGAAAGCCATTTTCTAAGGTTTTCTTAGAAAAGAGAGCGAATAGCAACGAAGTTGCGTGATGAGCGTGCATTAGTTATAAAAGATGTGAAGGATTAATGCAAGAAACGAGGCAAAAACCTTATAAATATAAGTTGGCAATCAGCAATCAGCAGCCAGCAATCAGCCACGGAGTTGGCCCAATGCCCATGGCTCACAGCTGAAGGCAGATAACAATGACTTCCACATATAAAATGTATATAAATGGAAAATGGGTTAGCGCAAGCGATAACGATACTTTTGAGGTTTATAATCCAGCGAATAGCCAGTTGCTTGCATATGTTGCAAAAGGTACGCGCAATGATGTACACACAGCAATAGATGCAGCACGCGAAGCGTTTGACTCTGGGGTATGGAGTAGTAAAACGCCAGGCGAGCGATCCACTTTGCTTTGGAAATTAGCTGAATTGGTTGAAAAAAATAGCTTACAACTAGCAAAACTCGAATCGCAAAACGTTGGTAAAACCATCAAATATGCGCGTGATAGTGATCTGCCATTTATTATTGATAATTTAAAATTTTTTGCAGGCGCTGCGAGAATGTTAACAGGTCTATCTTCAGCAGATTATTCTGGCCTTGGCACTAGCTTTTTACGAAGAGAACCTGTTGGTGTAGTTGGCAGCATCATACCTTGGAATTACCCGCTTTATATTGCAATATGGAAATTAGCGCCAGCTCTCGCAGCAGGAAATACACTTGTACTAAAACCAGCAAGCTATACGCCGCTTACGCTTTTAGAATTTACAAGGCTAGTTGAAAAAATTATTCCTAAAGGTGTTTTTAATGTTGTAACTGGGCCAGGCGAGATAATTGGAAGCGAGATCGCAAGCAGCAAAAAAGTAGATATGATTTCGCTTACTGGCGATACAAAAACTGGTAAGAAAATAATGCAACTTGCAAGTAATAATGTTAAAAAAGTTCATCTTGAATTAGGTGGAAAAGCGCCATTAATTGTTATGTCTGATGCAGATCTTGATATGGCAGCAAAAGGTGCAACTGTTGGTGCGTTTTGGAATACTGGACAGGATTGCACCGCAGTTACGCGTGTTTATGTTCATAAAAAATACGAAAAGAAACTAATTTCACTAATACTAAATGAAATGCGAAAGATTAGATTAGGTGATCCGCTAAATGAAAATACAGATATGGGTCCGCTTATTTCTGCAAGACAGCGTGACAATGTAGCGAATCATATAAGAAGTGGAATTGACGAAGGTGCAGAATTAGTCTGTGGTGGTCAACGGCCTAGTGGAAAACAATTTGAAAATGGATATTATATTGTTCCTGCATTATTTAGAAATGTTCAACAGAAGATGAAAATTTGTCAGGAAGAAATATTTGGTCCGGTTCTTAGTGTATCAACTTATGAAAAAATTGATGAAGCAATTGAGAAAGCGAATGATGTTGACTATGGGTTAGCTGCAAGCGTTTATGGAAAAGATATTACTACTGCTATAAAAATTGCAAATAAATTGCGCTTTGGAACAGTTTGGATAAACGAGCATGGAGCGCTCACTAGCGAAACCCCACATGGAGGATTTAAGCAAAGTGGGTTTGGGAAAGATTTATCAATATATAGTTTAGAAGAATATACTAATTTGAAGCATGTTTACATAGATCAAACTGGGCTTGCTAGAAAGCCGTGGCATTATACGGTTTATGGCAAACAATGAGCAGTGATTTATATGGTAAAAAAAGCCGTTAAAAAAATAGAAAAACCAAAAACTTTAAAGACTACTAAAAAAGTTGCAGTAGTACAACCTTCATTAATAGTTTCCAGTCCTATTCATCAGGTAGAATGTTTACGCTGTAGTGCTATAACCCCAATTCAAAAACTGGCTCATCATCCAACTGCTCTTTTTACATGTATTCAATGCAATGCAAAATTAGATATTTTTAATAATTGCAAGACGTGCAATGAATAATTAGACTGTTGCAAATTCTCTTAATTGAACTGCATGGGCAGCTAATCTCAAATACGATTTCATATGTGTTGCATCCATGGGTTTGCCAACTTGCTCATAAGCCTCTCCTAATATTGCCATTGCTGCTACCTTACTTAATAATGTTCTATGGTCGGTATCCAACAATGCATCAGTATCCAATAGTAATACATCCCATCGTCCTCTTTGTGGTCCAACTATTGGAGGTAAAAATGCTTCAGCTTCTCTAATTGCATCAGAGAATCTTCCTTCAGCACGATGTGTTGCTATTGATAATGCCCTACCACAAGCTGCTGCCAATATCCTTTCTCCGTTTAAACCTATTGGAGTTATTCCATGTAAGTCTCTATCTGAGAGTAATATTTTTGCCCTTTCTAATGCATTTAGTATAGTGCGTCTCGGACACCTAGACGTCACAACTTCTGAACTTCTAAATCTTAAACCTGTCATGTGTGTATACCTCTTTTATATTAATTGGGCTAACTGGAAAATTTTTATAGTATTAATAGGTGTATTAACGCTTATAAATATATGTTTTTTGTGGTCATTTCAATCGTTTAAGGTTTTTATAAACTACAACCTTTTTAATCCCTTGTTACCACAATTAATGCATGCAAGTTGTAGCATTACTCATTAGAAGGTGTATTACAAACCCACAGGCAGGTAGGCGTATTCCAAAATTAAAGTTAGTGCCAATGCCACCAGATGAATGCCAGAAACCTACGGTTCCAGAGAACAAGTTCTCTAGCTCCCAAAGAGCCTTCGCTCTTCAGGATCCTAGCTCAACCTCCCTTCAATTCAAGCGATGGCTAGCTTTATTTTTTATTGGAAAAGGAAATTATAAGATTACTGATAAAGGATATGAAGAATTAGCACCGCAAGTAGTTAGACAAAATCTAGAATTTGGAGAACCAGTTAGTGATAGAACAAGAGAACCAAGACTAGAAGAAAGAAGATCATTAACTAAAAAAGAAATAAGAGATGCAGTAAGCTCAAAAGTAGAGCAAATGCTTGAGAAAGGAAAAGCTGAAGAATTATGTCATAAAGGATATGTTGTTCGTTCTTATCATGTTGGATGGGATGATAAAGAGATTCGCTCAACAGTAATAAAAAAACTCTTGGGATTTTTAGGTGCTAGTCCTGCTAGACTGGATGAATTAAAAGAGGAACTAGACCAGCTTATTTTACAATCCGCCAGAGAAGAAAAAACTGATGCAAAAAGAATGCAGGAAGTTTTAGATGAGTTAAGAAAAAATTTAGAAAGAATTAGAAGAATCAGTGTAGAAGATTTTGTTAACAATGGATTAGGTGGGGTGTTAGCAAACTATTGCAGCAGTTCTCCTTATCTTGCATTAGTAGAAGTTGGATATGCTTATTCTTTAGATGAAGTAAAAGAACATACTAGAACTGGGTTTAAAACGGATAAGATTTATCCTTGGGTGATGAGTAAAGCTCCATCTATTTACGATGATTATGAAATTAGAATAGCGGCTACTAAATGGCTATTATGGAAATTAAATAAAGACGCAAGAGAAATAACTAAAGATGATTTTGAAAGTAGATTAGGTGGGTTATTATCAAGACCAGAATACAAAGGTTCTCCTTATAAAGCCCTTTTTGAAGCAGGTTACGCTTACTCGCTGGATGAAACTTTAGTACATGCTACAAATAATGAATTTAAAACTGATAAAGTATATGCTTGGGAAATGAAAAAAACGCCCCACATTTATGAGGAGAAAGAGATTAGAATAGCTGCTTGTAAATGGTTAATCTGGAGATTAAAGAAGGAAGTAAAAGAGATAACTGCGGATGACTTTTATAATAATAAATTGGACGGGTTATTAGAACGCTACAAAGGTTCTCCTTATTTAGCTTTGGTTGAAGCTGAATACGCTTATTCTTTAGATGAAACAAAAGAGCATGCTAGAACTGGACAGTTTGGATCCGATAAGATTTATCATTGGGAGATGGTTAAGGTTGGAAACGAATTTTATAAAGATAAACAAATTAGGATAGCAGCTACTAAATGGTTAATCTGGAAGTTAAAGAAGGAAGCAAGAGAGATAACACAGGATGATTTTTATAATAATGGATTAACTGGATTATTAACTCACCATTACAAAAATTCTCCTTATGAAGCACTTCTAAAAGCAGGATTAGTAACACCAGAAGATGAAACATATATACGTAGCTCACAGCATACGCACTAACTACTCTGTATGCTTCCCATGAACGCCTTCTTTATCTATTTGTTTCAATGTTTCTTCTAATTTATCCAAGAATACTTTCAAATATTTATCAGGAATATTCAATGCAGGCTCAACTCTTATTGTTTGCGCACTAATCATTGTTCCTGCAACTAATATGCCACGCTTAAATAAACCAGCAGCAACTTCATAACCAATATTATTCGTTACAAAATCCATTCCAATTAACAAACCTTTTCCATGCACATCCAACATGAGTTTCTTATATTTTTTCTGGATCTTAGCAAGTTCATTTAACAAGAATTGCCCCTTGCGAGTTGCTTGCTCAGCTAATTTCTCCTCTAGCATAACATTAATTGCAGCAATGCCAGCAGCGCAAGCAAGTGCATTACCGCCAAATGTTGTACTATGTACGAATGGATTCTGTTCTAATTTTTTCCAGATTCTTCTCGAGCTCATAAATGCGCTAAGAGGCATTACACCTCCACCTAAAGATTTACCCAAGCACATTATATCCGGTACAACATTCCAATGCTCAATTGCAAATGTCTTTCCAGTTCTTCCCATGCCCGTTTGCACTTCATCAACTATTAGCAGAATCCCGTATTTATCACAGATTTCCCGAACGCGCGGAAAATAATCATCTGGCGGAACAACAGCACCAGCCTCGCCCTGCACTGGCTCAACAACAAATGCAGCAATGCCAGCACCAACAGCCTGTAATTTTGTTAGTTCTTGTTCGAGTTCATCTGCATCCCCAAATGGAACAAAATGAATATTGCTCAAAAGCGGTTCAAATGGTTGTCTGTATTCTGCCTTACCCATTAATGATAGGGAACCCATGCTCTTTCCATGAAATCCTCTTACAGTTGAAATAAAACCGGATTTTCCAGTATAAAGCCTTGCAAGTTTCATTGCGCCTTCTACTGCGTCAGTTCCATTATTTATGAAAAAACACTGTTGTAAATCGCCAGGTGCAAGTTCTCCAAGCAATTGAGCAAGCGCGCCTCGAAGTGGTTCAAGCAGTTCTTGGCTGTTTAATGGCATTCTTCGCAACTGCATTTCAACTGCCTTTACGATTTTTGGGTGCCTTATGCCCATATTATAAATGCCATATCCACCTAGAAAATCAATATATTTTCTTCCCATTATATCTTTTATTATTGATCCTTGCCCTTCCCACTCTATAGCAGCAAAATCCTCTGCTTCTGTTACTGATTTTCTATAATCCAAATAGCCTCGATTAAAATAATTATGAATATTCTCAATCGTTTTTTGAATAACCTCTTGTTTTATTTTCTTTGTAAGCGTTTTACAACATATTATATCCAAATAATCTTGTGACGTTTTTAGTACCTCATCGCGTGTCATGCGCGAGCAAATATACGCACGACCTTTTAGGTTTTTTCCAATTATTATCTTTGATTTTAATACGCAATGTGCACCTAGCAAATGATCTAAATCCTTATCTATCTCTGGTTCCTTTTTCTCGTCTTTTTTAGGTGAATGCGCAACAACAATGTGTTCCTTGCTCTTAATAGCCTTAGGTTCTTCTTTCTTCTCTTTTATTTTCTTCTTTTTTTTATTCATTATTATCACATATTCATTGCTATTAGCCATTAGCTGTTGGCCACTAGCCAATGGCCGTAACTTTATACCCATCTTTTACTTATATTCATTCCTCTTTTATTTAATTCTTTAAAAAATTTCTGTTCAGGAACATGAAACTCTGAAGGCATAACTCCTAGATCAGTAATCTCGCCGCGAGCAATCATCTGTGCAACAATGCTTGGCGGCGTTCCTGTATCTATATCACCTGCTGCAAAGCCATATTTAGGATAACTTTTTGCAAGGCAGTCAATTTGTAAGGCCTTCAGCTTTGAGCCATGAGCAATGAGCCCACGGATTTCAACACGTAAGCATTCATAATCTTCAAGCTTTTTAACTTTGCCTACTGGTTGTGCAGCAATAGTTCGTGCTAAGAAATCTAATGGAGATATTTTCATTCCATTATACTCAGTCAATTCTTTTTTTGTAATGCCAGTTGAAACAAGATATAAAATATTATTTACAAATTCATCATCAAAGCTTACTCGAAAACTCGCGTTCTTTATTCCTTTATTAGCAAAACTTTGCGGAAAAGTTGCAAGCTCAGAATGCAATGTATAAAATGCAGTTTGCTCGCCTATTGGTTTTGGAAATTTTATTTTCTCTTTTCCAGATACTGGCTCAACAAATTTCATTTTTCTATTTTGAAATACTGCTGGTTTTTCTGTGAATTCATCAACTAGCGTAGCAATAGCGTATGGAACTGGTGATTCGGGTCCAATACGTTTTGAAAAATCTTTCCACCCAACTTTTATATCAATAGATTCAATTTTTTCAAACTCTCGCGATCCATATGCAGCAAGCACATTTGTAATACCAGGTGTGCTTCCCATACCTAAAATTGCAGTTAAACCAGCATCTTTAAATTGTGCATTAAGCGCCAACTGCTTTTTTGTCATGTGGAATAATCCGCCCAAATCTAGATAATGAACTCCTGCTTTTAGGCATGCTTGCATTACATTTAAGTTCATATAATAAATCGCACAATTGAGGACAATATTCGTATCTTTAAAGATTCTAGCAGTGCTATCTTGGTCTTTAACATCCAATTCTATTCCGCTTACGCGTTCGTTTTTATATTTTTTTGCTGCTTCTTCTGCCCCACTTCTTGCAGCAATTACAATTTCGTCTTTAGTGGTTTCAAAAAGATCGCGTACTGCTACGCGTCCCATCATTCCTGTTCCGCCAACTACTATAAAGCGAGTCATCGAACAATCACCACTGTGAGATATCTGCTTTTGTTTTTTTGCCACAAAAGCAGGTTATAATTGGGGTTACAAGGGCAATATTTATAAATATGATTATAATATATTATAATAGGTGGTTCAATGACCGATATATTCAAAGCAAAATTAAGAAAAATTGGAAGCTCTGTTGGTGTTTTAGTTCCGAAAGAACAATTAGCTGCATTAGATGTAGAAGTGGGCGATGAGATAGACGTATCACTACTGAAACATAAATCTCGTGAAGAGATGGAAAAGGAGATAGAAGAAGGTTTCGGAATGGCGAAGCATTTTACTAAGCCATTTGTAAGAGATAAAAAAACTAGAGAGTTTTAAAGTCAGGGTTTTTGGAATGCTATTGGATACATCTGCATGGATAGAGTATCTAAAAGGTACAAATTTAGGTGGGGAGATTAAGTCTTTAAGTGAAAAAACATCTTTTTATACGTGTCCTTTAACGTTTGCTGAGATAACAAATTGGGTTTATAAAAATAACGAAGGGCCAGAACCACATCTGCAAAAGATTAAAAATTTATCAAAAATACTCGAACTAAATGAAGACATCCTTGTCAATAGTGGAAAAACTTATTATAGAGAAAGAAAAAACAATGAAAAGATAAGCATGATAGACTGCATTATATATACTACTGCTCGTTATCACGACCTAATCTTACTTACAAAAGATAATGATTTCAAAGATTTGCCATATGTAAGAATATTAGAGTAGATAAGAATCAGTATTTTATATTAAGTCTAATTGCCATCTCCAATACATCCAACCCTTCCTTTAATTGAGCATCGCTAATTACAAGAGGCATTAGCGTGCGTATATCATTTCCAAGTAATCCAGAAGAAAGCACCAGCAATCCATTTTCATACGCGTTTGTTACTATCTTCCTAGTTAATTCTTTATCTGCCTCTTTTGTTTTCTTATTTTTTACAATCTCAATAGCACGCATCGCGCCAAGCCCGCGCGCATCTCCAACGCATTCAAATTCATTCTTAAATTCATTGAATCTTTTTTCAACTATTCTTCCTATATAAGTTGCACGAAGCCATAATTTCTTTTTCAATATAAAATCTATAGCAGCTTTTGCAGCCTCACAGCTTAATGGATTTCCAGCAAATGTTCCACCAAGCCCGCCTTCTTGTACACAATCCATTATTTCTGCCTTGCCTGTAACCGCGCTAAGTGGCATACCATTGCTAAGTGATTTTGCAGTAGTTATTATATCAGGTGCTATACCAAAGTACTCGCATGCAAATAACTTACCAGTGCGTGCAAATCCGCTCTGTACTTCATCTACAATAAATAGAACTCCATTTTCTTTGCAAATCTTATATAGCTCGCGCACATATTTTTTTGGTGGAACAATAAATCCACCTTCTCCAGTTATCATTTCCATTACCACACAAGCAATATTCTCTGGTGCAGCAACTCCTTTGAAAAAATCATTTTCAATATATTCTAATAAGTAATCAACATATTCCTCTTCACTTACATGCGGAGGCATCCTATAAACATAAGGATAATGTAACTTATATGTTTCAGGTGCAAAAGGTCCAAAACCAAATTTATATGGTTTCACCTTGCCAGTTAAGCTAAGCGTTAACAACGTACGACCGTGAAATCCTTCCTCAAAAGAAACAACCGCTTGCCTACCAGTAAATTTCCTTGCAATTTTTACTGCATTTTCTACTGCCTCTGCCCCTGAGTTAAATAACGCACTTTTCTTTTTGAATTTTCCAGGGGTAATTTTGTTTAGTTTTTCGCATACCTCAACATAAGATTCGTAAGGAGTTTCAAAAAAGCAGGTATGTATAAATTTTTCAGCTTGTTTTTTTACTGCATTTACTATTGCTGGATTACCATGGCCAGAATTAGTTGCGCCTACTCCTCCGTAAAAGTCTATGAAAATATTTCCATCTACATCTTGAATTAGCGCGCCTTTTGCACTTTTTGCAAAAACAGGCATTACAATGTCCATGCCATCAGAGACGCTGTTCTTTTTTCTTTTCATTAGTGCTAGCGATTTTGGACCTGGGATTTTTGTTTTTATCTTAATATTTTTCATGATTTTTACATGGAAGATGATGCTTTTAAATGCTGCCTATTTAATACATGTTATGGCAGTACCTACCCCAGTTAAAAGAGATGCAAGCAATGTGTTAGGTTTATTATTCGAAAAGCATTGGAAAAATTTTTATGATGCACATTATTCACAGTTTGAAGAGTTTATTTTAAGCCAGGTTTTGAATCTAAAAAAAGATGCTGTGGTTGCAAAACTAAATGATCCACAACTTGCAAAATTTACTGATCAAGAATTGACAAAACTCGGTGTAAAAAAATCAGAGCTAGCAAAGCAGTGGAGTGCAGTACAGCTTTGTTTCTATTTATTTCGCTATGGGGGGGTTCTAGGTGTACACTATCCAACAACCGAACAAGAAGAAACATTAGAAGTTGTATCTGGCACTAAATTTGCTAAATCTGAACTAGAAAGCCGTTTTGGAAGGCTCTTTACTGATGTGCTCTCTGGCAGGGCATTCAAAACACCTGAGTCATTGGCAAATTTTTCAACATTTGGAGATTGTGATGAAACTGCATTTCTTATTGCGCAGGCTATTGAAGCGATAAACAAGCACAGTAATCTAGGTCTGGAGGCTAGTATTATCCCAGCAGGTGTTCATGCGCTTACAGGAGTTAAATTCAAAGGACTTAAAAAACAATTTCTAATGGACCCAACATTTGTTGGGCCAGAGGATAAGTTTCCTAGAAGTAAAATAATAACTATTTCATTAGGTGGCGCTATTTTAGGCCCAGGAATAACGGAAGAAGAGTCAGATAAGGCAATGGAAGATTATGCAAAAAAAATAGTTCCAAGATTAAATAAAAGAATAAAATCAGAAACTGCTAAGGCAAGGGTTGCACTTCAGATGTTACCGACATTAGAAAATGCATTTGCATTTGCAAGTAACCAGCCGCATGATGTATTAACAATCTTAAGACACTTAAATCGCTGCTTATGGAATGAACATGTAAGGGATGATGAAGGGGAAAGAGGAAAGTTAGTAAAATATCTGGCACTATTAAAACCAGAGCACGGAACTTTAGCCATAAATCTTGCAGTTGAATACGTTTCAGCATTTTTTAGCGATAACAAAAGGGCTTCAAGGTTCATTAGAGAAACATTTACTGCGCATGAGTTAACTACAGTTGAAAAAATAAGACTACTACAAACAATAGCGCAATCTATTGCCCAAGGAAAACAAAATGTAGATAGAGAAATAGAATCCTTCCTTAATGATAGAAAACAACGAGTAGCAATGCGTTAGTTTGCTAAGTATCTTTGCACTGCCCTTTCTACTCTTTCTACTCCTTGTGGATCAAGAACTACGCTTAAATCTAATGTTGCCAGACGGTTTGCTCTTCTTATACTGTATTTACCATCTGCAGGTGGTTTATCCTTTGCCCTAGTTCTTGAAAACTCAACAACATCAAAGGAATTATCCAAAATCAGATAACCATTGCTTAGAGGCACCTCTGTACTTGTATGGTTTGAAAATATCAAAACAACCCTTGCCGAAATTCCAAAGACATCCTTCAAAATACCTGCAAAAAGCATCTCTAGCCTGTCACATCTTGCATAAACACGTGTCGGTGGAGAAGAAAATATTGCATCAAGCATAGTTTGAGGTGTTATTCCTTGATATGCATCAAAAGAATACACATTACCAAAAACACCATCGCTTTTTGTTAAATCATGAAAAAATAAAGCAATCATTGTCCTTTGTTTGTTTTCTTCAGTGTCCTCTAGTCCTTGTCTCACCAATCCCTGATAGGTAGCTTTAAATTTTCTTTCTATTGCTGCTTTTTTATTTGCATATAACCTTAAGAAAAAGTCCTTTACTGTTTGTGATTCTCTCACAACTGTTTCAGGGACGGAATCTGCTAGTACATTATGGGGTCTAAATCCTATGGCTGGGGTTAACAAAACAGCAGAAATAGAAAAAACTCTTGCAAATCTAATCCCCTTCATAGCAAAAAGTTGTTGTGCAGAACACTTTAAAAATACACTGCTTTACATCAAAACCCATAATAGAAAGGTTTACCTATCTGGCATAATCTTTTAAATAATATATTCGTTATTCTTCCATCATAAATTGGAGGTAATTTTTATGGCAAAAGAACATAAAGTAATCGTTTATTCTACAGAATGGTGTCCATGGTGCACAAAGGCAAAAGACTGGCTTACTAAAAACAATATAAAATACGAAGTCCGCGATCCAGAAAAGGATCCAAAATACGCTGACGAACTAGTCAATAAGAGCGGGCAAACAGGAATCCCAGTTATCGATATTGATGGTAAGGTTATCGTAGGATATAATGAAGCAGAGATGAGGAAGCTTTTAGATTTGTAATTTAGGGTTTGATAGTGAAATAAATGAACATGCATTTTATTGGTCTTACATTGGAGTTTGCTGGTACGCTTTTGATTTCAATAAGTGTTTTGTTGGTCCATTCTAGGGTTGTAAAGGAACATAAGATAGATGAAAGCGTAGTCAGACAAATTAAGAAGGAAAAATGGGTTACAGTTTCTGGAATAATTCTCATTATTATAGGTTATTTATTACAAGTGCCAGAATTATGATGGGGTAATGACATGCAAAACGAAATATATGATACAATTATTATTGGTGGAGGAGTAACCGGCTTCTCAGCAGCAATGTACGCTGGTCGCCTTAAGCTGCGAACGTTGGTTATTGCTGCAGTGCGGGGCGGAACAATCATTCTTACTAATGATATTGCTAATTGGCCCGGCATAAAGCAAACTGACGGTATAACACTTGCTAAAAATATAGAAGAGCACGCGCTAAGTTATGAAGGTGTTGAAGCAATCGATACCAAAGTAACAAAGGTGGAAAAATGTCCTGCAAAACACGGAGAAGCAAAAGGAACTTATTTTGTTTATACTGAAGATAATAAAAAATATCAGACTAAAACAATCACTTTTGCAACTGGTACTGAATGGCGAAAACTAGGTGTACCTGGTGAAAAAGAATTTAGTGGCAAGGGTGTGCATTATTGCGCTTTATGTGATGGTTACGCATATAAAAATAAAATTGTTTGTGTAGTAGGCGGTGCAGACAGCGCTGCAAAAGAGGCAATATTGCTCACACAATGGGCAAAGAAAGTTTACATAATCTATCGCGGTGATAAGATTAGGCCAGAACCATATAATCTTGCACGTATTGAGAATAAAATAAAAGAAGGAAAAATTGAGATAATAACTAATACAAATATCACTCAAATCAAAGGAGATAAATTTGTTACTCATGCTGTTTTAGATAAGCCATACAATGAAAGCAAGGAATTCAAATTAGATGGAATATTTGTAGATATTGGTCATATCCCACAATCTCAATTAGCAAAATCGCTAGGTGTTGCGCTTGATAATAAAGGAAATATAATTATTGATCGCGCTTCGCAAACAAATGTTGTCGGGATATTTGCAGGTGGCGATGTAGTTGATACTAAATTTAAGCAAGCAATAACTGGTGCTGCAGAAGGCGTACTTGCTGCTTACTCTGCTTACGAATATGTAAATAAAGAAACAATCCTAACATGCGAGTTTGAGGCACCAAAGAAAAATATTGAATTAGGTTCTAAAGAAGAAGTTATTGAGAAAATAAAAGAAAAGGGCTAATTATTCCCCTAATATTTTTACTAGCAGGGAAGGTCAGCTAGTTTAACTCTTTTTTATCATTTTCTATTTTTATTTTCATATTTTCATTTTGATTCAATCAATAGAAACCTTTTTAAGTATAATGGCAGTTATACTTACTATGATTATACAAAGACCTTACGAAACAGAAAAAATCAGAGAGATACGCAAATGGCTTATGATATATGGTAGGAGAAAAACCGGAAAATCCTTCCTTGTCGAGAATTTCACTGAATACAACGACTATTTCTTTGTCAAACGTGATAGGACCATTATTTCAAAAAAAGATGGTTCTCTATTGAGCTATGATACCTTCATTGAAGTGTTAGGAAGAGGAATTGCAGATGATAAAACCATCGTTGTAGATGAATTCCATAGGCTTGGAGACGCTTTTTTTGATTTTTTGCACGCTTCGAAAAAACGGGGAAAGGTCGTTCTGATTTCTTCTACTTTGTTTTTATCAAAAAGGTTGCTTTCTGCACATTCTCCTCTTCTAGGTCTTTTTGCCGAAGTCCCCATATGGTTGATGAGCCTGAAAGATACCGTAACAGCGCTTCGAAGGTTTGATCTTGAAAAAAAATCCCTGATTGAACTCGGAATTTTGCTAAAGGAGCCGCTCACCGTAGATTATTTTGCAGTAAAAAAATCCCCAAGATATATTTTCGGAATTGTGCTTTCTGCATCAGCTAAGACAGTACCTGCATTGGTTGGAGATATTTTTGTGGAGGAGGAACGGAGCCTATCTGCAATATACGAAGCGATACTTAGGGCGATTGCAAATGGAGATGTGGTTTCAAGTGAAATATCTAGTTATTTGTTCTCAAGAAAACTGATACAAAAAGACGATCCAAGTACGATCCAACAGCATCTCAATAATCTTGTGGAATTCGGGATAATTAAAAAATTACAGGTTTATGGAAAAAATAGGTTTGTCTACAAGCACACGTCATCGCTTGTAAGAATATTTTACTACGCAGACGAGAAGTATAATATTTCTGAAAAAATGCTAAATGACTTGGAAGTCGAGAGGATCATACAGGAATTAATACCTAAAATCGTTGAGGATTGCATACGCGAGTTTCTTGCAGATATTTTTGGTCTTGGTGAAACCATAGTCGAAGCAAAGGACTATGATGTAGACGGTTACCTTCTAAAATTTGATAAATGTGAAATTGCTCTTGAGGTCAAATGGAAGGAAAAAATAACTAGAGACGATATTTTGAGAGCCGAGGAAGTTCTTCACAAGGTAACTGCGAAGCGACGGCTTTTATTCGTGCCTGATAAAGAAAAGATTAGATTCAAATCCGAGAAAATTGAGATTGTCGATATAACAGATTTTCTTCGGTAAAATACTCCATTGAGATGAAGTTAAATAATAATTGTTATTTCTTCTCATGATCTATTCCTTAGAAATACCTCTCAACTGACTCCCTAAAAAATTTATCCACTTCTGGGAAAAGCTCAAGCGCAACCATCCTATCAAAGTCTTTTTTCTTATCAGCATCCATTTCCTTTAGCTTAATATTCTTAGCCATTCGTTCAACATCATGATGTAAATAGCTGTTTCTAACAAGATCATTTATCTTTTTTAACCAATTCGCCTCTTGCTCACTTAGTATCTTATCACGCTTGCAAATGTCTATACATTTAGTAAACGTATCCCCAGTTGGATACTTTCCTCTTTTCTTTTTTATAATTTCGCGCACAGTTGCCTCAAGCAATACACTCATCATAGATAACGCGCTATGCGCTAGCTCTAAGCGTACTATTTGGTAAACTTCATTGTATAAGTCTTGAAGTAGCTGAGGGGTATTTGATGGTAATGGTTTCATAATACAACCTACTATCAGAAGTTATTAAATACAGAGCAAAGGTTACCTTTTTATGCTCTTGCTAACACAAATACTTCATGCATAAAGCTTCAGTGGCAGTAGTATTTGGTAGAGAACACGAAACAAGACGTATTAGTGCACCACATTTAAGACTTATTCAGGGTGGTTTAGCAAATCATAAACCAGAACCAGACGAAAGACAGATTAATTCTGCAAGAGATAAAACAGCTGAGTTCAAGCGATGGCTAGCTTTATTTTTTATTGAAAAAGGAAATTATAGAATTACTGATAAAGGATATGAAGAATTAGCTCCGTCTATTCAAACACAAGAAATTAAAGAAGCAGTAGCTAGAAGAGTAGAAGAAATGATTAGAGAAGGAAGAGCAGAAGAGTTATATCAAAATGGATACGTAGACCGTCCTGACAAGTTTGACTGGAGAAGTAGAGAAGTTAGAGTAGAAGTAATACAAAAACTTATTGAAGTTTTAGGAAAATCACCTAGAGAGATAATTGGAGATGATTTTAATAATAATGGATTAAGTGGATTATTAGTAGGCTATTACAAAAGCTCTCCTTATGAAGCGCTTTTTGAAGCAGGATTAGTAACACAAGCAGACGAAGCTTATATGCGCAGTAGGAGGCATAAGCAGTAACTCACACCGCCCAAGGCTCATTGTCCATTGCCCACTGCAGTTATTTTTTCTTATGTTTCTCTTCTTCTTCCATAAATTTTTTTATTAGCTCTGGCCTTTTCTTTTGGAATTCTTCATAATTCATCCATTTTAATCCTGCTGCCTCAGTAAAGAATTCAGCCATCTTGTCCATATCCTTTCCGTGCTTTTTTAGGTAAGTTTCAACCATTTTTTGCTTGAGTGCTTTCATCCATGCAGCATCTGCTAGGCATACAAACATATCAAACATTTGCTCTGGAGACATCTTTGGGGGTTCACATTTTTCTGATTCACAATGCGTTCCTTCTCCGCATTTATCGCTTCCGCAACTTCCTCCTCCACAAGCATCACCGCACGAACCGCTCCCACAACACTTATCTGATCCACCACACATGTATACCACCCTTTAATTATTTCGTTATAGTCAATCGGAACACAGGTTTATAAAAGTTATTGAAGAAAATAATTGAAAGATGGGTGGATATATTTGAATGAAGCTACTGCCAGTGCCATACAAATAAGAAGAAAAGGCGAATACCTTAGAATCCCAAATCACCGCGCCGGTGGCACAGGTGGAAGAGAGTATGGCAATTCAGAAAGGATTTCAAGAATAAGGAAAATGGCA
>JAGVWJ010000032.1:724-21127 GCA_018304385.1 Microcaldota archaeon | reverse complement strand
TCCATTATAAATGCGATTTCTTCCTCCTCAAAACCATAAATTAAAATAAGTTCTTCCTGGTTTTTCTTGCCAAGTTCCTTTATCAATGGTAAATAATCCAAAGCTGTTTTTCTGTTTACATGAACCTTTGCACCAATCTTTTTTCCGATGCTCTTAAGCATTGCTCTTACTGCAACAGTTCTGCTCATCTCTCTGAGATATTTTGGAAACTGATATCTTGTAAATTTATGATATGTCTCTTTTTTAGCTAATGCAATACCACCAGTTATCAAGTCTATACAATATTTCAAATATATCCAGTATGAATTCCTTATTCTTCCTTCAAACACATCAGCGCGTGAAAGTGAGTTATACGCATTTGCTACGTCATATTCTTTTTCGTATTCATTAGGAATATTTTCATCCACCCATAACTTTAATAAATTATAATCTATGTCTCCATCAAAAGCACGCTTTGCGTCAAAATAACTTTTTGATTTAAATATTATGCGCACACGCTCGAAAATATCCTTTTCTCTATCTCTAGTGTTAGAAATATTTCCTTGTAAGTCATTCATTGCTGCGCGAACATCTCCTCCAGATTCAGCAATTCTGTCAAGCATTTCATCGTTAATGTGCATTTTTTCTTTTTCAATAATATTCTCCAAAAGCGTTTTTATCGAACTTTTACTTACTTTTTTGAACTCCATTAGTTCGCATTCAGTACGTACAGCAGCAATTTTTTTATCCCATGCATTTGTCGCAGTGGCTATTATTGGACAAGAATTCTCCTTTATTATTTTAGCAATTGCACCTGCGCCTCCGCGATCAACACTTTGCAATGCATCAACATCATCAATAAGAAGTACTTTTTTTCTTTCAAACAGAGAACCAGCAGAAGATGCACTTGCTAATACGCGTTCTATACTATCTCTATTTCGAAAATCACTCGCATTCATTTCAATTAATTCAAGATCAAATTCATCGCGTAATGCGTATGCAATAGCTGTTTTTCCAATTCCTGGTGGCCCGTAAATAAGCAATGCTTTTTTCTTTTTATTGTGCATCCAATTAAGTATCCATTGCTTAATTTTTTCTCTTTGTTCATCATTGCCAAGAATATCAGCAAGTTTTTTCGGTGCATATTTTTTTGTAAAAAGCATAATAACGCCTGCCATGGGCATTCAGCCTTGAGCAATGAGCCTACGTTTCGCTTCCGTGGCTCAAGGCCCATAGCCCACTGCTCATTGCCAGAATTCTTTTACATACTTTTCTGGTTCATTAGTAATTATAAATCTTCTTCCATCATCAAGAACAGTTTTGTAGTTCCTCCACGTGAATCTTTCATCCATAAATACTATAGCAGCCTTATCGCTTTCTTTTCTTATACTGCGACCAGCTGCCTGTAATGCCTTTATTATAGCCGGATAAGTATATCCATATTCCCAACCTTTTCCAAATTTATTTTGATAATGATCTATTAATGCCTGTACCTCTAGATTCATTTCTTCTAATGCGATGCCAACAATTACTGCAGTCTTAATATCGTTGTTTGCATAGTCTATGCCTTCTGCAAGGCTGCCTCCTTGAACTGCGCAAAGCACACCTTCGTCTCTAGAAAATCTTCTCAATAAATCACCAACTTCCCGTGGGTTCATTCTTTCTCTTTGGGTTAGTAGGTTTTTTGTTTTCATTAATTGTATTACTGCATTAAGCACAATATAAGAGGGGAAGAAAATTGCAACACCGTTCGGTGAATTTTGGATCACCAAGTCAATGCCAGTTGCAATCATTGAATAATTATCAAAGTTTCTTTTCGAGTAGCGAGTTGTTGTTCCTTCTGCAATTACATTTACTGTATTATTTCTATCAAATGGAGAGTTATATCTTCGCATTATCGTTCTGTTCTGATCTAAGCCTAGCACGTCTCGATGCATTTCAAGTGGCAAAAGTGTTCCGCTCATTAGTATGGATGAATAAGTGTTGTTTAGTACTGCGGTTGCAGGTGACGGATCAAGGAATTTTTTTGAGATTGAGAAATATTCTCCTCTTTTGCGCAGCAGTCTTATTGTCCCAATTTCGTCAATCATCCAGTTTTGCAAAAATTTCGCAATCTTCAAGCAAGCACTCTTTTTATTTGTTTTTTCTATAAATTCCATTCCTATATTTTCCAAATAAACAACAAGCTCATCTTGATGATTTTTCATCGAGAGCTCGTGACCGGAGGTCACGGGATCCTTTTCCACCCCATATCTTAGCATGAATTCATCAAAATCATTTTTTGAAACTAATCTTTCTCTCTTGTTTTCAAGCATAGCGCTTGCCCATCTTGTGAATGCAGTATCAAATTTTACATTTTCCAGGCCTAATAGCTTCATTTCTCTTTCAGCGCGTTTGAGCATAAATGAATTTAGTGTGCTTGATAGATGGTCACGGATGCGCTTTGCAAGGTTATGTGCCTCATCAATTATTACTATGGAGTCCTCTATCCTTTTATTTATCTTTTTAAGAAATACATCTCTTATTCTAGGAACCATAATATGAAAATAATCAGCAATTATTATGTTAGATGTTGCAGCAATCTTTATCATCCATTCATAAGGGCAAGCAAACTGGCGCTCGCCAATTTCAATTAGTTCTTCATGTGTTTTTACATTTCCATATTCATTCAATGTTTTATTGAAAAGCGTATTAGCCTTTGCCTCACCCAGCTTGTCATAACCACGTGCGTTTCCATAAAATAAACACTCTTCATTTTTTCTTTTCTTTTCACAGCTCTGATAGAACCCTTCATGGTCTAGATCAGCTAGGCTGGTGTCTATACAAGCGTAGCGTCTGCCAATCATATCCATTGCCCTAATTTTCAAATCAAATTTTTTTGATATACCACGAATAACATCTACTGCAATTTTATGCTGCGAAATTTTTGGTGTGAGGAAAAAAATTGTTAAATTATTGTCAAGTGCATGAGCTAGCGAGGCAGAAATTGCGCTATCTGTTTTACCTAATCCCGTAACTGCATGGGCTAATAGTATCTTTTTTTCACTTACTGTATTATAAACATCTTTAATTAATTCATCCTGGTGCTCGCGAATTTTCTCGTGACGGAAGTAGAACTGTTGTTTCTGGTTCAATTGTTCCATATATACCAAATGTATTTATAGAAATAAGATTAAATATCCTTATGCGCTTTCTCTACAACCAGCCAGCAATTTTCCATAAGGGTGCATTGATAATTGGCGACACGCATTTTGGAATAGAAGAACGCTTGCGCAAGCAAGGCATTCATTATTCTAACATAAGTGAACAAATATTAGAAAAAATTCTTTCCCTTATTAAAAAGACAAAAGCAAAAAGGCTAATTCTATTAGGTGATGTTAAGGAAAGCATATCTAGTGTTGATAACATAACAAAAAAAATCCTTGAAAATCTGCAAAAAAAGATTGACGTTATTATTGTACGTGGGAATCATGATGGTAGAATAGAAACTATCTGCGAAAATGTTAAACCAAGTGTAGGTATTATTTATGAAGGCCTTGCACTCATTCATGGTAATGCTTGGCCTGCAGCAGAGTTGATGAAATGCAGATATTTAGTTTCAGCGCATCAGCATCCACAAATAGAATTGAAAGATCGATCAGGAAAATTTTACACAAAGTCAGCTTGGTTAATTTTGCCAGCTGCAAAATCAAAAATAAAAAAATTTTATAAATTTAATAAAAAAATCCAACTTATTCTGATACCGGCCTTCAATCCATTAGTTGGAAAAACACTAAAACTAAACGCTGAAGAGCACTTAGGGCCACTTTTGAGCAATAAGCTATTTAAATTAAACCAAGCATTAGTTTATCAATTAAACGGAATCACTCTTGGTAAATTAAAAAATTTTAAAGTTTGAAAAATTTCAATATATTCTGATATTGGAGATTGAAAATATGGGAAAAAGGCGACGCGGACGTGAACGACAAGAAAATTGTGTCTCGTGTGGTAGAACTGTTCCTCGGGATAAGGCTGTTGATTTTAATAAGAGAAGCTTTTTTTCCACAGATTTAAGAACAGGTGATAATGTTTCTTTATTTACTGAAACCGATGTCTATTACTGTATAAGTTGTGCGAAGCACAGAAAGATTTTTGAGAAAAAGAAAAAGCTTGCGCAAATGCGTCGCGGGGTGTTCTAATGGAAGAGGTACAATGCGATGGCAAAAAGTATGTCGCATATAAACAGAGTCTTGGTAACCTTCCATTAATTGTTGTAAAAGCAAGATGCGGTTATGTTGCCTGTAGTTATATAGATAAGGAAACTGCTGAAAAGGTTGGAGATGTTGCTGCTTTTGTTTCTGGTGTTAAAAATATGGATGACTTTTTAAGGGCAAAGATTCGTTCTATTACTACTTGGGCCGAGGATATTGGTATTCGTGAAGGAATGAGCGTTAAAAAAGCATTAGAAATAATGGATACAGATCTTAAGAAATAATTTGAATTTGTGGCAAAAAAACAAATTCAGATATTTGCTCATCTTTTTTGTGATGAGCAAATGATCATTTTCTTCTTATAAACGCTAAACACAATACTAGCGGAAATATAAAAGAAAGCGCGCACAAGTTTTCAGTTGCATTATCTAAATATCTATCTGGGTCAGTTCTTCTTAATCGTGCAACGGCTGTTTTACATACCTCTTTTGAAGTATCTGCACCTTTAAGAAAATCTAATGCAGAGCTGTCCTGGCTTATTCTATCGCATACGCCCTCGTTTTTTGTATGCTTCGCAACATCTGTCAAGCAGTAGTTCATCTGAGATTCAGCTATATTTTGTTTATTTGGCCCTAGGAGACTTGGAATTTGTTCACATATGCTTGCAGCAGCATTTGCGCAGCCAGGGTCATTGCGGCAAACAATTGCTTGCGTTATTGCTGCTTCATGGTAACAAAGCATTTTTTTCCCTTCATCATTCATTGGATCACAATCATTATTTGTTGTAACTAGTCCTAATCCACCAACTAATGTTACAGCTATAACTAGATAGAGCGCATATCGATAAAATTTCATATAAAATTAGTATGCAGTAAGTATTATTTAATTATGTCTTCGGGCCTAGTGCGCTTTTTCCGCATAAGGCTTTAGCAAGCGCTGCGCTTTATCCAATACAATACGTATTTCCTTTTCGTTTTTGGCACCAGCACATATTACCTTTCCATTTTTAAACAATAGCAAGCTAGCCTTAGGGTCTTTGAATTTTAGTATTGCACCAGGAAACTGCTCAGGCTCATATTCAACATCCTTGAGCTTATATGCTATGCGATATAAATCTAGTTGCATATCCAAGCTTGCACTTGCAACTATATTAGTTATGTCTATTTTCGGTTTTTTCCTTGTTGTAATGCGTTTTGCATACGGCATTAGCATTTTTATTGTTCTTTCAATTGTTTTTTCTATTAAGTTTCTTTTTTTGCAACCTACGCAAACGACTTTTCCATTCTTAAACAATAGCAAGCTAGCCTTAGGGTCTTTGAATTTTAGTATTGCACCAGGAAACTGCTCAGGCTCATACTCTATCTCCTTTATTTTCGTTGCCAGTGAAAATAGATCTAACTCTAAACCTAATTCAGCGGATGCTACCATGTTTGTTATTACAAATACGGGTTTTTTTGTCATCTATATTCTCCTTCTTTTTTCTCATTCTTATAAAGTCGCGCAATTGTCGTTCGCGACAATGCGCATATTGTTGCGCAACGCAACAATCATGTCGTATTCTTACGGTTCTCGATTGTTCGACGCATCGAACAATGGGCGCAATTATTTTCTGCGGAAAATAATGCGCATTAACAACTTTTTCTGTTGTTAATTGCGCATTTATCGGTACGCCGATAAATCGCGTCTTTAATGACGCCGTCTCCTATATTTCTTCTGCTTCGTCAGCAGTTTAATATATTTCTTATGAAGTGTTCTCTTATAAATATAAAAACAAAGGCTCACAGTTCATTGTCCACTGCTCATAGCAGATGTTAGTATTTATAAACAAAGCAATTATTTAAAAACAGTAAGGTTTAAAAATGAAATTATAGTTTCTCGAATTTGGTGATTTTGTATGGTTAAACGTTCACGTGGAATGCTGTCTCGAAGGACAAAGCGTTTATCTGGTAAGCATAATGCAACAGTTTCAGATTTTGTAAGGACATTTGAGGTTGGCGCAAAGGTAACGATCTCGCAGCGCGCCTATAACATAGGTTTACCTGCCTTGAGATATTCAAATAGATATGGGACTATCATAAAAAAGCTGGGAGATAGCTATGTTGTAGAGATTCAGGATGGCAACAAGAAAAAACAACTGATCTCTCATCCTATTCATTTAAAATTAGCAAGCTAAGGTGTTTTTATGGAAATAAAATCGTCAACTGCATTAAGTGTATCAGAAGTTCATGAAACACTTCTGAAAAGAAAGAAAGATGGAGACTTAGGTTATGAACAATCCGAGGCCTTTGATTATTGTGAAAAATTAAATAAATCTGAGGCAAAGAAAGCACAAAAGCTTGTTCATGATATTACTAAACAGAATAGTAAGATAAATCATGAACTTGCAACTAAGATAGTGGATATCATGCCTAAAAAGTCAGATACTTTAAAAGCAATAGTTTTAAAGGATAAGATAGAGCTTAATGAAGAGGAAGTTAATGAAATATTTAAGTTATTACAATAAAGATTGGAACGCTCGGCGGATCAGTTTGCCCTACGGGCAAATCTCTCGAACTTCTTCGAAGTTCTCGATCGGTGGGCCGAGTTCTAAGTGTAGTGATATATATGGAAGATCATGCGTTCGTTATAGAGTATTTACCTTCAGGTCATGCTGCTCAACTACGTCGCGAGCCAATAGTGCAATTAGTAGGCGAGAAGTTCTTCACACTTTTAGAAGCAACTGTTAGGGCTGCAGCCAACATAGTTATTGGTCAAAAGGTTTATGTTGGTAAAGAAGGTAGAACTGAAGTTGAGAGAATAAAAGGCAGAATAAAATTCTCTGATTTAACTAACTCGGCAAAAGAATCCTTATCCAGCGTTTTAAAAAAGATAATAGAAGAGCGCGAGAAAGATTTCGTTACTTTTATTAATAATTCTAAACCCATTTCTATTCGCGTACACACATTGGATTTATTGCCAGGCGTTGGCAAAAAAAATATGGAAGCAATACTTAGTGAGCGGGAGAAAAAACCATTTGAAAGTTTTGCTGATCTTAAGCAGCGTGTATCAACAATGCCAGATCCCTTAGGAATATTTACTCACAGGATAGTAAGCGAACTCGAAGGTAATGAGAAATACTACTTATTTACTAAGCCACCTTTTAGACCAATGTAGTCTTTATAATCTGGTTTTTAATATCTTTTATTCAATTATATTTTTCTCTAATATTCAGGGCCTATAGTCGATTCCACTTTTTAGGAAAAAGCGGCCAAAAACCGCTCCTTCAAAAGTTGCGGAAACGGTAAGACGTTCGCCTTTCATGCAGCACCGTATATTTTGCGATGAGGCATGGGCGATACACGCGAAAGACACGAGGTTCAATTCCTCGTGGGCCCAATTCAGTTTTCTGTTTTCAGTTCTGAGTCTCGATTTTGAAGTGAAAATATGCTTATAGGTGTGGTGGGTAAGCCCTCGACTGGCAAATCAACATTTTTCCAGGCTCTTACGAGCATTCCGGTAGAGCGATCAGCGCGTCCGTTTACAACTATTAAGCCGAATCGCGGCGTTGCTTATGTAGAAGTTGAATGTGTTGATAAAGATTTTGGAGTACAATGTAACCCACGAACTGGTTTTTGTATAAACTCGCGTAGATTCGCACCAGTAGAAATTCTTGATGTTGCCGGTCTCGTACCAGGTGCGCATGAAGGAAAAGGATTAGGTAATAAATTTCTGGATGATTTAAGACAAGCAGATGTACTTATCCATATAGTTGATGTTTCTGGCTCAACAAACGAAGTTGGTGAAGCAGTAGCAACTGGCAGTTATGATCCTGCAAACGATATCAAATTTCTGGAAGAAGAACTTAATTACTGGATTGAAGGAATACTTGATGCAAATTGGCAAAAACTAGCTAGAGAAAGTGCGCTAAATAAAAAGAATGAGGATTTATTAGTTGGTCAGCTTTCTGGTTTGGGCTTAAAGCGTGGCGCAATTCAAAAAACATTAAAACAGCTTGGTCTAGAAGAGAAGAAAATATCAGAATGGACTGAAGAAGAGAAATTTAAGTTTGCAAGATTAATTCGAGAAATAGGTAAACAAATAGTAATCGCTGCGAACAAATGTGATTTATCTAACGGAATGGAAAATTATGAAAAACTGAAGAAACAATTTCCGCAATATTTAATTGTTCCTTGCTCCGCAGAAGCTGAGATCGCACTTAAAGGTGCAGCAAAAAATGGTTTTATTGATTATATCCCAGGAGATGTAGAATTTAAAATTATCAAAGAACTGAACGAACCGCAGAAAAAGGCAATGGATTTGCTTACTGGTTTGCTTAAAAAATTTGGTTCATCAGGTGTGCAGAAATTACTTAATGCTTCTGTATTTGATTTCTTGCATTATTTTGCAGTTTTTGCTGGCGGACGGAATAAACTTGCTGATAAGGATGGAAATATTCTTCCAGATGTGTGGCTTCTTCCTCCAAATAGCACCGCAATTGATTTCGCAGCAGCAATCCATACAGAATTTGCTAAGAAATTCATTAAAGCAGTAGATGCACACACAGGTATGACACATGGTGCTGATCATCCTTTGAAGCATAGGGATGTAATTGAGTTTATGTTTGGGCGATAAGGTGGGAATTTTAATTAGAAAGGCTACTCTGAAAGATGCCAGTTTGCTATTTTTATTAGCATTAGAACTTATGGCGCATAACCGCAATCTAAATAAAAAAGATAAAGTGCGCTACGAGCTACTAGAATTAGTTCCTAATATACGCATATTATGGAAAAAATGGGTAACCAAAAATATAACGTCACCAAATGGTTACGTATTAGTGGCTAGTTTCAATGGCAAGACGGTAGGTTATTCATTAAATTTTATAAAAGAGAATACCAAAGTCTACCTAGTAAAGAAAACAGGATACGTTGGTGATCTTTATATTAAACGCGGTTATCGCAATAAAGGAATTGCAACCAAATTCAAAGAACTAGCGTTCAAATGGTTCAGGAAAAAAGGAATGAAATATGTATCAATTGCGGTTCATTCCAAAAATGTAAAAGCACACTTGATCTATAAGAAATGGGGGTTCTTTGATTATCATATTGAGATGAGAAAAAAATTATAAGATATCTAAAAATTGTTTCGCGGTTAGAATTTTTATTCCTTTGAATTCTTTCAACTTTAGTAAGTGTCGATCTCCGCTTATTATAAAACCTGCTTTTGCTTCAAGAGCGCATTCTAATATTTTATTATCAGAAGGGTCATCTTTTATTACGTCTAATTTTTCTATAGGTATGGTCATTTCACAAACTTCAAGAATTGACTCTATAAACTTATCTATTTCTTCTTCTGAAAATTCGAAAACAGGCCGTAGTGCAACTACTTTGAATTCTTCCAATATTTGAGGAGATATTACTAGATTAATCTTTCTCTGAAGTGCTCTTTCGATTATTCTATGTGGGTTACCTTCCCAGTTGAATGCTGAAATTAGTATGTTTGTATCTACAACTATTTTCATTTTTTGCCTCTTCTATAGTTTTCGATCTCCTTTTGAATAACCTTTTCAGTTATACCATGTTTTTTGAATCGTTCTGTAGCTTTTTTAGATATCTCCTTAAAGACTTCTATTGGTTCTTTTTTCTTTTTTATTAGAACTATATCCTCACTGTAGAAAAATTCAATAACACTGCCAACTTCAAATTCGCCTTCGTCTCTCGCATTTTTAGGTAAAGTTACCTGTCCTTGCCTAGTTACTACTCCAGTTCCTCCAAATTTCATACTATCACCAAATAGTATTTATACTAGAAATAGTATTTAAGCCTTTCGTTCAGATTCTAGGTTGTTTTCGGAGCACAACGCCATTGACTAAGATCACAATAATTATCTGTAAGTCCTTGTGCTATGCAATCGCTATCACTTCTGCAGCCGCCCCTTGCACAAAATCCTGCTGGCAGTTCGCAATATTCTGTGCTTCTACAGTCTCCATTTGATCTGCATGCTGTGCTGTTTCCAAAACCTCCAGTGCCATAGCCATATTTGTTTGGATCATCGCAAAATCCTGCAGCTAGATTACAGAAATACTCTGGCTGACACTCAAAGGCAGTTGTACATTTATCACCGATGCTGCCTAATTCTCCAGTCGTATTTTTCATTATGCACTGGCCACGACTGACATCACAGTAATAGTTAGTAAGTCCACGTGCTGAACAATCGCTATCGCTTTTGCAGCTGTTCCATACACAGAATCCTTGCGCATCGCAAGACTGTCCAGTTTTGCAATCATTCTTTGATTCGCATGGACTGCTCGTCACATAGTCTGAGATGCCATCAGGATATTTGCCTGGATCATCGCAGAGACCAGTAGCTGAGTTACAGAAATACTCAACATGGCAATCAAGAACAGATGAACAGCTATCACCAACGTTGCCTAAGGGTTTTCTTCTGCACTGTCCGAAGAATTCGCTAATATACTGGTCCTTGCCTTCGATACAATATTGGAATACCTCTATATAGTCATCTCCAAAATCAGTGCAATACTCTGTATCTGCTTCACCGTAGTGGACATCGTACTCCACTGTACCTGGTATTTTATGGGAAAGAAAACACTGTCTATACGCCCTTTCGCCCCCCTTGCTGTCTAATAGAATGTTTCCAGCAGGTGTGGTTCTCTGGTAACAAGATCGTTCCAAAGACTTAATACAGCCTTCTCTTTTTGAGATTAATGACGCGAAATTATTGTTTTTTGCCTGCAAGGTACTAATTAGTAATATAAGTAATACTGCCACAACCCCAACTATAAATAGGTGAACATGTAAATTCTTTTTATTACCATGCATTGATATGCTTACTTTCGGAAAATTTATAAATTGTTAATATGTGAGGTAACTATGATAATTATTCTAACAACCGTCCCAAAGCAAAGCGATGGCGAAAAGTTAGCCAAATTGCTAGTTGAGAAAAAGCTAGCTGCTTGCGTAAATATAATTAAAATAGAAAAGTCTATTTTTAGGTGGAAAGGAAACATTGTAGAAAATAAAGAGTTTTTGCTTATAATAAAATCCACTGCTGAAAAGTATAATAAGTTAGAAAGAACAATAAAGAAAAATCATCCTTACAAACTGCCTGAAATAGTTCGCTTGAAAGTGGATGGTGGACTAAGAAAATATTTAGACTGGGTTGCCAGGCCAAGATAAAAGTAAATCTTGCTCAAGGCTCAATGCCCATGGCTAAACTTATGGCATCCTCTTAGCAATATTCTCCAGTAATATTGCAGGCTGTGGCGTGCTAATAAAAACCTTTTTAAAGAATCCAGATCGCTTATATAACCCTACACAGGGTTCTCTTCCAGTAAGAAATTTTATAATCCAATCCTTCTCCTTACCAATCAGCACCCCATAACCAAAAAATCTGCTTGGTGTAGTTACCTCTGCTTTTATTATGTCTTTTTTCTTTATCTCATATGTAAAGAATCCATAATCACATTCGATTTTATCTTCGTATATCTCTATTTTTATTGTTGCGAACGTAATTAGTAGGAAAACAAGAAATGCAGCTAAAAATAGTTCAACATACAATAGTGATAAATTTGTTTGTGCTAGTGCGTTGATTATTAATAGAATTATCAGCGCAATATGAACAAAACTTTGAATAAGTGGGAAAGACGAAGTATCCTTATAATATTCCTTTGGAGCAGGCGGTTCAATTTTTTTCTTTTTAATCAATTCAATGGCGCAAGTTGAACAAAATAAACCTTGTTCGTATCTTATCACAGGTATGCTAGTTGAAGGCATTTTACAATTGCTGCATCTAACCTCTTTTGTTACAAGTCCGGTTTCGCATGATGGACAAAGTGGAGTGCCCTTCGATCTATAGACTATGTTGCTTTTAGTTCCGCATGCAAAACAATATTCCATAAGTATGCTTTATAAATATCCCATTATTAAATTACTCCATGCGTGCAATAATATTCACTTTCATACTTGTTTTTATTTTACTACTTGCAGGATGCGTAACTGATGCAGAGAAGACTGCTAAGAAAAAGAAGTCTGTAGGGACACAACCAGGAGATAAAGCAAAAGTAAAACCTTGTGAAGATACCGATATGAATAATGATGCTTTTCGGCTAGGTAGGATTACTCTTTTTAATGAAAACAACATGGTTATTGAAGTAGTCGGTAATAGGGAAACAAGAGATAGATGTAGAGGAGATACTGTAATTCAGTACGATTGTCCTGCACCAGGAACAACAATAGATGAAAAAACAGTTTTACCTTCTAGCGAATCTAATTGTGCAAATGGTTGTAGCGATGGTATATGCCAACGGCCACCAACATCTCAGCCGCCGCCCCCACCACCTCCAGGGCCATCAGCATCTGAGCAGGCACGTGGTTGTGTTGATTCAGACAATGGGATAAAACCAGAAATTTATGGAGCTGTTGATTCAACAAGGGGTGGTGTTACAGAGCATTCAAGTCCAGATTATTGCGAAGATAATGATACTGTAATGGAGTTCTATTGCGAAAGCCTAGATACGAGAAGCACTCGACGAGATTGCGCTGTTGGAGAAGTATGCGATGCGGGGGCATGCGTACCTAGAAGATGTAATGACGCAGACGGTCAAAATGCCAGTATTGCTGGTGAAACATTTATAACTATTGGAGATCGCAGGACCGAGTCTAATTCAGATACTTGTGCAGAGTGGGATACAGTAAGGGAATACTATTGTGAAGGTTCTGAAATAAGAAGCAGGAGTATTCAATGTCCTCAGGGAGTATCATGTAGAAATGGTTTATGCGCCCAAGCTTGTACAGATTCTGATGGAAATGATCCAAATACTGCTGGTAGAGTAACAACTGCGGATGCAACCCGCAGTGATACTTGTGTTGGTCAACAGAGAACAGTTAATGATGTCCGCATGTATGATCAAGTTAGGGAATATTATTGTGAGGGTCAGCAATGGAGATCTACTGATACATCTTGTGCTCAAGGCAAGGTTTGTCAGGAAGGTAGATGCGTTCAAGCTCCAGCAGGTACGTGTCCATTTGCAAATACTCCATGTACTGCAAGCACACGATGTGAAAATTATAGATGCGTAGCCCGTCAGATTGGTTGTGTTGTTGACCCAGATAAATCAGTGGATATGACCGTAGCTGTTGATGACAGCATAGATAATGGTCAGAATGCTGTCGATAGATTTTATAGTTATACTAGATCTGAAGGTCAATCAGCACCTGCACACACTGGAGCATGGCGCGATGCGCAAGGAAGAGAGGTTCAACCTACAATAACAGTAAGGAGCATTAACTATAATATTGAGCAGTGTATAGCAGTAAACGTACCTTGTAGGTTCTATAACAAGACAACAATTCTTCGTGTCAATACTTTTGAGCGCCGGAATGAAGATTTTGTAATGGAAGAAAATGAAAGACAACGCACAGATAATGTATATGCGCGAAGTAATCCAGACTATGTAGAGGTTGAGCGTATTAATGTCAATGGTCAGTGCCAATATACTAACTAACTTTTTAGCGATTTAATAGTTCCGCTCGCTCTTTTCGCAATTACCCGTGCTTTTTTTCCATTCAGATAATTGATTAGTGCTAGGAAACCAAGCACTTCACCATAAAAATCGCGATTGCAGCGAAGCAAAGCGGTTTTTTTGTTTGCATCGTATTCAACAAATTTTAATGCAACAAAAGATGATAAGTATTCTCCAAAAAATTTCAATGCTTCGTTATAAATTCCTTTTTTTAGCTCGCTTTCGCTCACGTTTTCGTTATTTGCAAATTTTATTTCGCATAAAATATAGCGCTTCTTTAATGCTGTTGCCTTGGTCACATATTATGTTTATAAATATTATCTTATTAACCTAACCCATGCGCTATCTTGCCTTTGTTCTTGTATTATTTTTATTTCTAGCTGGCTGCGATGCGCTAAACCCAAAACCAGCGACTATTGTTTCTTGCAATGATAGCGATGGTGAAAACGCAAATGTAAAAGGTACTGTTACTTTAGAACTTAGCGATAAGACTAAAAAAACAAAGCAGGATGAATGTTTTTCTTCTGATAGCGTGCGAGAAGCTATTTGCCCAAAATCTAGTTTAGAAATTTCTACTAGAAACGTAGTTTGTCCATCAGGTTCGTGCGTTGATGGTGTTTGTACAGAGAAGGCAAAAACCACTCCAGAAAAACCAGATACTGAAACTAAAGAACAGGTTACAGTTGTTTCTTGCAATGATAGTGATGGCGAGGATGCGAATGTAAAGGGAAGTGTTACTATTGAACTAAGTGACGGAACAAAGAAAACCAAAGAAGATCAATGTTATTCATCTGATACATTAGATGAAGCAGTTTGTCCAAAGAGTGGAATTAACCTTGGTGTAAGGAAAATAATCTGCCCAGCAGGTCCTTGTGTTGATGGTGTTTGCACAACAAAAGAAAAGAAAACCATTGAAAGTGGTTATGACTACTCACTTCCGCCACCTTCAAGCGGTCCAAGAGATGAACCAGCAACATCTGAGCCAGAAGTAGAATTAACAGTTGTTTCTTGCAATGATAGCGATGGGGAAGATAAATATACAAAAGGCAGTGTTACATTTACAATGAGTGACGGATCAACAAAGACAGAAGAAGATATGTGCGCCTCGCTTTCTTCAGTTAGAGAAGCAGCATGTCCAAAGCATAAATCCATATCGTGTGGTCTTGGTTATGAGTGCCACAATGGTATATGTGAAAAGTTATGGGAGGCTCCTAGGGAATAGTTTTTTTCTGTTTCTTCTTATATTTACTAAGCGCCATTTTTATTCCAACAAATAATAAACCAATTAAAATAACCATTCCTAATATTTGTACATTTACCTGGGCTATTGCATTTGCAAAGCCAAGTAGATTAAACAGGAAATGAACTATTGCAGAAATTAGTAATATGGATAAAAACCCTCTTTTAGATATGTGTCCGGTTTTTACTAATCCTAATAGTGCACCAGTTATTGCTGTAAATATTCCATGGCCTGCGCCAGTTGCAACAGTTCTTACAAATATAAGCTCCAGCCATTGTCCTATGCCCAGTTCAAATGGCGAATAGAATATATAATAACTCCAGTCTTCTATAAATGCGAATCCCATTCCAACTAAAAACCCGTAGAATATTCCATCCATTGTGTCATCGAATTCTTTATGATAGAATAAAGCGAAAAGTCCTAATGCCTTAAGAAATTCTTCCAGTAAAGGTGCAACAAAAAGCACAAGCGTAGTTTCACCAGAGCCAGGCCAGTTTGATTCTATCCAGCCTAAAATCTCAGTATTCATTATAATTGCCATTAAGGCTGCAAAAGATCCCCATAGAAATAGCGTTGGTATAAACCTTAGTGGCTCAGGTTCATCATGATCTATATACCAGATTACAATTGTATAAATAAAAGTGAAACCCAAGGAAACTAAACCAGATGCAAAAAATGCCAAAAGTACATCTTCTCTACTTTCTCCTAGTATATAATCACTAACTACAAAATAGCTTAATAGTGCTAGAACTATAAACTCTATAATCCAAAAATATGGCGATACGAATATATTCGCTAAATTTTGTTTTAGAGGAAGTTTTTTATCATATGGAAGCATTAGTGATTTTAGGTCGTAATGCTCGCCTCGCTGCGCTTTCTGGGTTTTTGTTCTTCTATATATTAAGTAGATTCCAATCCCAATAAAGAATACAAATATCAATCCGAATAAAAATGTGAGGTCCTTTATTGGAATTTCCATATACTAAGCGCTCTAAATAGATTTTTAAGCATTATTATTATAATAATCAGATTATGAACTCTAAACTCTTTGTTATTTTTGGATTAGTTTTGATGTTAGTTATTGCTGGGTGTATATCAGAAACTGATGCAGAAAAGACTGCTAAGAAAAAAGCAAAAGAAGCGCCAAAGGAAGAAAAAGGAAAAGCGCCATCGCCAACTCCTTCACCTAAACCATTGCCTGCTCCAGCCCCTCAACCTACTCCATCTCCGCAGCCTCAGCCACAACCAAGTCCAACACCAGCGCCACAGCCTGCTCCACAAGCAGCACCAGCTCTTCCACAAAGATCAGGAACTTATACTTTGAGAACATTAATTGCTGAGGTTTCTGATAGGCAGGTATTAGATAGATGGGGTCCGGGTATTTATAGTTTAGCTGGATCGGACACAGCTGCTGACGCGCATCCATTTGCGAATGGTCTCGGTGGCGGTTTATCTGGTGTTTCAAATGAAGAATTATTCAAAATAGACGGATTATCATTCCCTGCATTTGCAGATATAGCACTTACTGATCCTGTAACAAATACACAATATACAGAAAAACAATATATATTTTTACAGTCACATAATCAATATCGAGATTCAATGGACGCAGTAGGTGGAAGATTTAAAGATTTTGTTTATCAGATTAAATTCGAGCCAGCTATTCCTTATGATTCTAGAACTCACAACATACGAGTTAAATTTCTTAATAATGACTTTACCATTACTGGTCTCGATGCTCCGGATTCACAAGTTCAAGAGGGCCAGGTAGTTTCTGGTGGACAAGTTTATCTTCGAAGTGGGTCAAATAACGCCTTGACTTTATTAACAGATGGTCAAGTATTCGAAGGTTGGCGTGTTAGATTAACTTGGAAAAAAGGTCCTCAGAGTAATAATGCAGATCATTTAAGATCTATAATACTTTATAAAGATTTATCAGACTACTTTACAGTGGGTCAAGGGTATAATATAGGCGGTTCTAACAGATTTACGTTTAAATTCACTGGTTTAGATAAAAATCCATCGAGTAGTGCTGATTACGATACACTAAGATATGAGTTTGTCGATACTGGTGCTTCATTTTCCTATGTTGCAGATGGATCAACAGCAACAACAAGAGAATCAAATTCAAGTTATGTAAAAATTACTTGCGGTTCAGCTAATTGTTTCTCAACAAATGCTGGAAGTGGAAATGAATTCAGGGTATTGTTGCTTACAAATGGAAACGCAGCTCTAACATCTAGTATAACAAGGGGTGCTAGTTCTGGGTTCGCATCTAGATCAACGCTTTATCCAGGAGATATTATTTTGAAACTAGATGGCGCTCCAGAAAGATGGGTCTATGTCGGAACATTCAATACAGGCGGTTCGGTTGAAATAGATTACCCAACAGCAGGTGCATCAAGAAATATGGAAAGTGGCGGTGCATTGAGAGTAGGTTGGGGCGGAGTACCTGGTTGGTCAGTTAACGGTGTTGAGTTTGCTAGTACTCAATCTGCAGCAACAAATATTGGCAACACTGGCGGTGTAGTTATTTTATTATCAGAAGACGCCGGTGAAGAACAATCAGCAAATAAGCCAGATGCAGTTGCAACATTCTTTAACATAACTACAAAGAGCTTTAACAAAGACTCTCCAAATGGCAGATATATAAAAGATAAATGCACTGTTGCCAGTGTTTCTGCATTTGCTAGAACCGTAGCTACGTACGATCTGGAAGGTGCAGTAAATATGCCAACCCAGAGGGAAATTAATTATGTAACACACAGAGGAACTGTTTGCAAAGAGATAAGTGATAACCTCATTATACTAAAAGTTCCAAAGCAGGTAGTGCACGCTGAATTCGAACTAAGAGCGGAATGACCTATGCGTTCTACATTATTTGTTTTAGCACTTGTTTTTATCCTATTCTTAGCAGGATGCACAACAGCACAGAAGACAGCAGTAAAATCTAGTTGTAAAGTAAAAATTATGTATAAGCCAGGTGTTTCAGAAGTTCAGGAATACGTTACTATAGAAGAGGGAAAGGCTCATTATACAAATGATAAAGTCGGTAAATTAGCTTATGAAGCCAGAATAAAGGTTGAGAAAGTAGAAGGCAATAAAGTAACCCTAAAAATAGATACTTTGAAAGAAGAGGTTGCAAGGTTGGACCAACTTTCTTCTGGTTCTAGTACTCAAGTAGCAAAAGGAGGTAAAACTTATTTTAACATTCTAACTGTGCAATCAATAGATTGTCCAGCTCCTGTACCGCAGCCACCATCTACACAATGTTCGCAGGATAGCGATTGTAAAAATGCAAAAGGGAAAGTTTGCGAAGAAGGTAGATGCGTTGCACCACCAGAATGCAAAGAAGATGATGATTGTAAAAAGTCTGGGTTATTTTGTATAGGCGGTAATTGTGAAGTCAAATCCTGTAAAACAGATGAAGGTTGTGGAAAAGAAGGTTACATTTGCGAATCTAATATTTGTAAAAAAGCAGAGTGTTCACAAGATAATGACTGTAAAGATAAAAAATGGAAATCTTGCCAAAATAGTAGATGTGTCCCACCGCCAGAATGTAAAGAGGATGCAGATTGTGGGAAACCAGGATTAGTTTGCCAAGAAGGAAAATGCGAAGCATTTAAGGAAAGATGCGAAGACGTAGATGACCCAGATGACATCCTAGATAAAAGAGGGTTAGTAATTGCCAATAATAAGAACTATCCAGACGAATGTGCTGATAAAACTAGGGTTAGACAATTTAGTTGTTTTGATAATAAATTAGTAATATCGAAGCCCCTTCCCTGTAATAAGGGTCATGTATGTAGTGATGGGGCATGTGTTTCTGAAGAAGCTGCTGAGCAGCCATCATGTCAAGATGATGATCCTGGTCTTGTATGTAGTGATGGTATATGTACCCAAGAAATAGATGGTTCGAAACCAGGGGGAGAACTACCATCAATTGTAGAACCAGAACCAGATATAGAACCAGAACCTCGGCCTAGCGGTGAATCTTTCTGTACAGATACTGATGGAGGAGAAGTGTTATCAACTAGAGGAACTGCTAGAGACGGAATAAGAGAAAATGGGCAAGAAACAAGAGTAAGAGAAAAAACAGATGAATGTAAAGGAGTCTATAAGGTTTATGAATATCTTTGTGATAGTGGTTCGCTAATTGCGCGCGAGTTGGAATGTCCAAGTGGACAAGCCTGTGATAATGGGCAGTGCGTTGATGCAGAATCAGTTGAATTTGATTTTTGTACTGATAGTGATATAGGTAAAGATTACAAGACAAAGGGAACTACAGAAGCTGGTAGAAAAACTGCTGCTGATACTATTTTATCTAGTGAGAAATTTGAAGATAAATGTGTTGATGAACAGACTATAAAAGAGTATTACTGTTCTGATACTTCAAAAACTGGTGTAGAAGCAAAATGTCCTGCTGGCGAAAAGTGCGTTGATGGAGCATGTATATCAAAAACAGCAAGCGCTTGCGAAGAAACAGATGACGGCAAGAACATAAACAAAAAAGGAACAACTGAGGTTAAACAAAATTCGTTTGTTCTATCAATTGATAGTGATTCTTGTGTTGATGAAAAAACCGTAAATGAATTTTATTGTGATAATGGTACTCGCTCAGTAGAAGCAGTTGTATGTGCAGAAGACCAGATTTGCAAAGATGGCGAATGCGTTGCTAAACCACCTGAAAAGAAAAGTCTTACCATTCAACTTAACAAAGGTTGGAACCTGTTTTCAATACCATTTGATAATGCACAAATTAGTTCTACATGTGAAGGATTTACGCCAGTTGAAACGTGGCATTATGATATTACAAAATGGATACATCCAAGTAGCCTGGAAGCAGGTAAAGGTTATTGGTTTAATTCAAAAACAGATTGCAGCATAAGTGTTCAAGGAGATAATTTTGATATAAATGATTTAGAACTTAAGAAAGGCTGGAATCAGATTGGTTCTTCCTCAGAAAAAGAGGAATTTTCTGAATTATTAAAATCCTGCGATGTCACGTTTGATACTAGAGGATATAATGCTGGAACAAAGAAATATGTAAAGGCTGAGAAAAATATACCTGGAGAAGGATATTTTGTTCAAGTAGGAAGCGAATGTAAATTGGAGTGACACTATGGGTTACAAAATAATATTGGTATTCGTAATAGTTGCAATATTATTAGTTGGTTGTGCAGGTATCGGTGGACAAAAAGATGATAAAAAAGATATACCTCCGGCACCGTCACCAACACCGCAGCCAGCTCCACAACCAAGTGATGATGATTATCCGCCTTCGCTTCCTGATGAATAAAGTTTTAAATCTCCTTATATAATATAATTCTATGGAACGTGTCTTAATTTTATCTGGTAGTGAAAGCGATAAGCCAATTGTTGATAAGATTACGCAGGTGCTTAATGCATTTGGTGTCGAGCATCGTTATGAAGTTGCTAGTGCGCATAGAAATCCTGACAAAGTTGATATGTTAGTT
>JAGVWJ010000032.1:0-690 GCA_018304385.1 Microcaldota archaeon | reverse complement strand
CTGACAAAGTTGATATGTTAGTTAAAAATAGTACTGCAGATGTTTTTATTGGTGTAGCTGGAGTAAGTGCTGCGCTTCCTGGCGTAATCGCTGCACGAACAACTAAGCCAGTTATTGGTGTGCCCATAAATGCTGCGCTCAATGGTTTGGATTCTTTATTAAGTATTGCACAGATGCCGCCTAATGTCCCAGTTGCATGCGTAGGTATAGATAATGGGAAAAATGCAGCTATTCTTGCAGTGGAAATTCTCGCTTTAAAAGATTCTATGCTAGCGCAGAAATTGCTTGAGTTTAAAGAGAGTTTGAAGAAATAATTCTTATTGTGAGTTTATGAAAAAACCAGATTTCCATTTTCCTCCTATTTTTAAAAAGCTAAAGCGTGGTGGGCCAGCGATTATATTGCCAAAGGATAGTGGAACAATTATTGCATATGCAAATATAATGCGCGATAGCATAGTTGTTGAAGCCGGTGCAGGTACTGGTTTTCTAACTGTTGCGCTAGCGCAAGTAGCAAAAGAAGTTATTAGTTATGAAAATGATGAAAGATTCGCAAATCTTGCTGAAGAGAATGTTAAGCGAGTTGGATTAACCAATGTTAAAATTAAACGAGTAGATGTGACACTTGGAATAGAAGAAAATGTTGATGCAGTTGTTTTGGATATGCAAAATGCAGTAAAAGTCGTTTCGCTT
>JAGVWJ010000031.1 GCA_018304385.1 Microcaldota archaeon | reverse complement strand
ATAGTTGGTAATCATAGCGGTGTGCAAATCTGCCATTGGAACAAGAAATCTGTTAAAGGCCATCGTGGATGTTATAAGGTAAAATTCTACGGTATAGACTGCCATAAGTGCGCTCAGATGTCTCCAGCATTGGCATGGTGCACTGAGGCTTGTGTATTTTGCTGGCGCCCGAGCGATTGGATGAAGAAAACAACGTTTGGCGAGCAAGAAGTGGATGACCCTGAACTTATAATAAATGAAACAGTAAAAGCAAGGAAAAAATTAATAAGTGGCTTGGGTGGTGCGGCTGGTGTAAATAAACTAAAATTTAAGCGGGCGTTTGAAGATTTTCCCTCACATTGGGCAATCTCGCTTAGTGGCGAGCCAACTATTTATCCTAGATTAGGCGAAATGATAAAAATACTTACATCAAGAAATGATGTGCGCTCTGTTTTTGTAGTGACAAATGGGCAGGAACCAGAACATTTGCAACGCTTAGCAGATCAAAACGCGCTGCCTACTCAATTATATGTATCGCTAACTGCTGCTAATGAGGAAATGTTCAAAAAAATAAACAGATCTATTTATAGCGATGGCTGGCAACGCCTTAACCGCACATTAGAGATAATGGCGCAATTTGATTGTAGAAGGGTCATTCGATTCACATTAATAAAAAATGTTAATGATGCTGAATCGTTATTGCCAGCTTATGCTGAATTAATGGAAAAATCAAAAGCAGATTTTTTAGAGATAAAGTCATACATGGCTCTTGGATTCTCGAGAAAGCGCTTAGGCGTCGATAATATGTGCGGGCATGAAGAAGTAAAGAAATTCTCAGAAAGACTCGCTATGCTTTTGCCAAACTACCGCGTTATAGATGATGACTGGGAATCTAGAATTGTACTATTAAAAAGAAAAGACTCAAAATATATGAATATTATAAAAAGACCGAGCGAGGAAGCACGTAAATTGGCCGTGAGCAATGGGCAATCAGCAGTGGGCCACGAACGAAACGGAAATGTATGCAGTTGTAATGGTGCGAATAAATGTACGCAATAACAAAAAAATATGAACAGAAAAATTCAATTGATTTAGGTTGGGATATACTAGATGAAGGACAATACAAACTCGAGATACCAAAAATAAGCGATGAAGAAAAAGAACTTATTTTAAAAATAGAAGAGAGATTTCGCGAAAAAACTGGCAGCGAAGAGATAAAGAGTTTAGAAGATATAGAAGAAACAATAAGGAATCTAATTATAGAACAGGCAAGCTATGAAGGAACTTATTTAGATGGCGAGCAAACTGAATACTTAAGCAAAATAGCATCTATGCACATATACGGCTTTTGTTTTGTAGATGAATTACTAGAGGATAAAAATATAGAAGAAATTAGTATTATAGGTGTGCACAAGCCAGCATACATTTACGCTAGAGAGAATGGTTGGCTAAGCGTTAATGCATGCTTCACAAATGAGCATGCCATAACAGATGTAGTAAACAAAATGGCGCATGGAATAGGAAGAAGAATAACGCTGCAAAACCCGCGATTAGATGCGATATTGCCGAATGGCGATCGTTTGCACGCCTCGCTACCGCCAATAAGCAACGGCGAAATAACAATAAGAAGATTTAGGGAAACGCCATACTCTCCCGCAGAATTATGCGAAAATAACACCGTAGATGAAAAAACAATGGCTTATTTGTCGATCTTGATGCAAAGCGATAGTTCAGTAATAATTGCAGGTAATACTGCTAGCGGAAAAACAACAACATTAAACGCGCTATTTAGTTTCGTGCCTCTTAGCGACAGGGTAATAATAACAGAGGAAACGCCAGAGATAAACATCCCGCATAAGCACAGCTTAAGATTAGTTGCGAATAAGGATATGGGAATATCGTTACAAACACTAGTTTATGATTCTTTTAGAATGCGACCAGATAGAATTATTGTTGGTGAGATAAGAAATAGAGATGAGGCAAATGCGCTATTTGATGTTTTGCTAGCAGGCCAGGCGCGCGGAAGCTATGCAACAATGCATGCACAAAGCACAAATGAGGCATTGCAAAGGCTGAAAACATTTGGAATAAATCAGATTGATTTAAACAGCATAAGCTGTATCGTCATACAGAAAAGAATGATAAAATATGATAAGAAAGCAAAAAGAAATTTTGAAATAAGAAAAATAGTAGAAGTATCTGAAAATACGAATAATAGACATACGACTGTTGCTCATTATGATTATAAGAAAGACTGTTTAATATACAATAGCAGCAAACTACTAGAAGAAATAGGGGATAAAATGGGGCTAACTAAAAAAGAAATAAATGATGAGCTGATCCAAAGAACAAAAATAATAAAAAAATTACCAAAAACATACAAACAATTTTTTAAAGGATTCCAAAAACAATTCTATGGGTTAAATTATGAGGATAGTTGATGTTTTAGTCAAACTTTCTAATTATTTTCCTGAAATTAATATAGAAAGCAAAGAACTAGATGTATTAAAATATATAAAACCAGAGGCAGTGGCAAAAAAGTATCTGTCTGTCTCACTTTTTCTTTCAGCACTTTTTTCCATTTTAATATTATTACTAAAATTTGATTTCAACCTGTATGGTTTTGGAGTAACGCTAATTCTGTTTGCTGTATTTGTATTTACATTAATAAAATTACCAAGCTTTGAATATTCATTAACAATACATAGAATGGAAAGTGAATTGCCAATAGTACTAAGAACGCTGTCACTATTGCTTGATATGAACCTCCCATTTCAAAAGGCCATAAAAATAGCTAGCGAAGAAAGTGGTGAATTAAATAAAGAATTAAAAACAATAGTAGCAGATGTTGAAAAAGGTGCGTCTCTACAAAAAAGGTTATCTGCTTTTTCTAGCAATATAAAATCTTTAACAATCAAAAGGGCAATAAATCAGATAATAATAGTATATCAAATCGGTACTGGGGCGCAGGATCTGAAAAAATTAGCAGATGAACTACTATCTATACAAAGATTTAAACTAAGAGAATATTCATCAAGGGTCGCGATATTCGGTTTAATATTCATAGCGCTATCTACTATTCTACCAACGTTATTCATAGTAACAACGATATTAGGAAAAGGAATATTTGAAAGCGAGTTCAATAAAGAACAAATAACTATAATCTTTCTATTAGTCCTTCCTGTATTAGCAACATCTGTTGTATTAGTTGCAAAATCAACATTGCCAAATATAATATTTGAAAATAGGGGCAAATTTAACTATGCGCCAATGCTTGCTGCATTCATATTGGTTGCTGCGGTGCTAGTGCTTGAAGAACCACTAAATAAAATCTTTATTGCTATAACATATATTATATTGTTTTTCATTTTCATACTTGATTATAAAAAACAAAAAAGAATCGCTGATATTGAAGAGCAAATTCCAGATGCACTAATGACTGCAAGCGCTATACCAAAAGGAGTAAAACTTGATAGAATATTTGAAATGTGGCAAGATAAAAGATATGGAGAACTTGCACTGGAAAGCAAGGTGGCAAAAAAACAACTAGAAGCAAACATCAAACCGGAAAAAGTACTTTTTAGCTTAAGCGAAAGAACTCATTCTCAAATTTTAAAGCGTGTTTGCAGTTTTATTGCGTTGGCAATAAACACGAACACTATTGATAAACTAAATTATGTTGCAGACGATATATTAAAATTTAGAGAAATAGACAGAGAACGAAATAACACACTGGCAACGCAAAAATATACATTAATTTTTTCAAGCCTTCTTATGCCACTCATAATAAAATCTACGATTGGATTAGCGTATAGCATGCAAGAGCTATCTAAAACAGCAATAGATTTCAATATCTTTTATACTATAATGCCTGCTTATATAATACTCTATGCGCTTCTTACATCATATTTTATATCCGAGCTGGAGGGAAAAAAGCATAATGTAATAATATATTTTATAGCCACTTCCATGCTTGCTGCGGTTACATTTTACTTTATAAATATATGAAGATAATAAACATCCATGCAAGACTATATCTCCTTATTTATCTCAACGGTAAATAATGAACTTTTAACCAATATATCAAAAGCATTGGATAGCGATATTATATTTGGCATAGCACTTTTAACAGCAATGCTCATTGGAGAAAGAAGAAGGGAAAAAATAAAAAAAATAATATTTGCATTTGTTTTGGCATTTATTATAAGCGCTGCTGCAAAGGAGATATTTAAAATTAATAGACCGTGCATTAATGAATTTGCTAGAATAGACTGCCCAAATAGCTATGCTTTTCCAAGTACTCATGCTGCGCTATCATTTACATTAGCAATTGCATTTCTTAATAAGAGAAGCTACCCTGCATATTTATTGTTTGCAGTATTTGTATCATTCACGCGCATATACTTGACAGTGCACTCACTAGTTGATGTTGGTGGCGGCATTGCTGTTGCAGGTATTTCTTATTATATTACGGATCTATTAATAAAAAATGGTGAAAAACAGGGGTTTTCTAAATGAGAGAAAGAGAGCTAGCTAGACAGCTAGTACATGTAATAGCTGGACTAGTGTTTATGTTCATTCTTATATACTTAGGAAGAATAAACCTAATTGCAATTGCACTATTGCTTTTATTTATTGGCTCTTTATTGATAAACTTTAAACTAACTGGCAAGCGCGTACCAATGGCTCATGACATAGGAGATGCACTAGAAAGACAGAACGTACGATTTCCCGGATGGGGACCTGCCTGGTATGTTTTTGGAATAATCTTATTGGCAACAGCACTTAGTGAAGATAATGAAATATTGGTTGGAATATTTATTCTTGGCGTATCTGACGGAATCGCAACTATTATTGGTATACATGGGAGATACAAACTTCCATATAATAAGGAAAAAACTATTGAAGGTAGTGCTGCGTTTTTTATTACCTCACTTATTGCATATTTATTCATTGGCCCAAAAATAGTTCCACTTGCCATTATAACAACAATAATAGAAAGTATTAGGTTACCTATAGATGATAATCTCTCATTGCCACTTGTTTGCGCAGCTTACTTGCTTTTATTTTAATTCAGTAAGGTGTTAATTATGCCAGTATTACTATTCACATCAAAGAATATCTCCAGTAGGAATATTGCAGAAGAGATGATTAACTTAGGTTACGAAAGTATAGAAAAAAACGTCTGGCAGAGGGATAATGTAAAACTAATTGATACCGAAACTGAGTCAATACTAGATGTGCCAACTGATTTTGTTACTGACTGCGTAATCGTGCTTAGCTCACATAAAAGCAAACAAGAGCAAAAAGCGCTTACTGCACATTTTCCAGGAAATTGGAATAACGCAGACTTTGGTGGTGCACCAAGAACGCTTAATATTGCATATGCAAGCAAGCTCAAAATAATAATGCAAAACATATACGAGGAAAATAAACAACTGAACTGGGATGTTACGCTAGAAGCAGATCATCACGGTCCAACCTGCAATGTACCAATCATCTTTGTTGAGTATGGTGGAAGTGATAAGTATTTAACAGATAAGAATGCTGCAAAAGTAGTTGCGCATGCGGTAGAGAAGTCAATAAAAAATAATAAAACATTTGAAACTGTTTTTGCAGTTGGCTGCGGCCATTACCCAAGAGATTTCAACAAGATGGAATTAGAAGATGATATTGCAATAGGCCATATCTTACCAAAATACCATCTAGATAGCTTGGCTGAGGACACGTTTAAGCAGGCAATAGAAAAAAACATTGAAAAAATTAAGCAGGTTTGGATTTTAAAAGAAAATTTGAATAAAAAACAAAAAACATTAATAAAAGATTTATGCGATTCGTTTCATGTCGAATATGTTGAGAGATAAAGAAAAGATATTTAAATGTCTATGGAAAAATAATAACAGGTGACCACAATGGAATTACAAAGAGTTAGGAGAACGCAGGAGATATTTGGGACTGTTTATTCTAGAGGACCGCTTAACCTGCCTAGCAATATTCAGGAACCAAAGAATCAGGTTATAGAATGAAAAGAACAGAAAGTAATATAACTTCTTTTAAATAATATCATAACATGAAACCACAGATAAATATAGGCGAAGTGCTAACATTAGAGATAACTGCGCAAAATCCACATGGAGAAGGCATCGCCAAAAAAGATGAGCTGATAGTTTTTGTAAAGAACGCGAAAAAGGGCGAACAATGCAAAGTAAAAATAACTGATATCAAGAGAACGTTTGCACTAGGGGAAAAAATCTAGCGGACTTTTCTAAGAATAATAAATAAGAAAACACCTAATATACCGACACCAATAATAATATTTGATATTACAGCGCTATTAAAAACTAGACTTGGCCTAGCAATTTTGGAAGATCCGTCTAAAGAAAGCATTCTACTATTTATTTGTTCTATTTTTGTAGCGTTATTTAAGAAACGATCCACCATAAGAAGTGTAATGTTATTTTCTCCGATGCCAACATAAGTAGTGTTTATTTGATATAAGTAAGAATACGAACTATTGGATTGCTGAAGTGTATGTGGTGAAAACAAGCCAGTGTTTTCTTTCATTAATATATATGTAATGTTCGCTTCACTCTTATTAGTAGTTCTTATATAAAAAATACCTAAGCTATCGTTATACAAATCAAAATTGTAAATAGATGTATTTGAGATCTCTTCGTCATTAAAAAGAATTACTGATTTATAAAATACACGATTCGAGAATACTAAGTTATTAAATTTATTATTTCTATACCATTGCTCGCGCAAAACTGGCTTGGTTAAAAAGAATAGGTTATTGCCTCCCTCAACCGTATAATTAAGCACTGACGAGAATTGCCTTGAAAAATTAGCTATATCTGAATTGATGCTGTAAAGTTCGCACGTTGCCACGCAACCTTCCTCTACTCCACCTTCGCTGCATGGCAAATATTGATAATGCAAAACTGTTCTATCGTATAGAAAATTAAACTCACCGGAAAGCGAAACAGTGATATTTTGATTTGGTGTGGCAGATAATTCTTCAATTGAGAATGGAATGTCAATTGAGAATGTGCTAGAATCATTTGTGGTCTTGTTGTTTCCATTAAATAAAAATTCAATATTTGGATTAATTGTTCTGGAATTAAATCGAAGGTTAATGCCATCTGTACAGCTTTGCAGATCTGCTGCTATATTTACTTCTTCTGCATGCTTTTCTGCCCAAATCCAAATGAGCTTGGGCTGATTTTCTGCTGATATAAAATTATCAACAGCAGGGTCAAACTTTATGAGCTTGGCGTCAGCTGCTTCTACTGGATTACTTATCGTTGGTGTTGATTTTGTTAGCTGATTTAAGTAGTTGTTTTGTAAATTCAATAACGCTTCATTATTTAGCGATGTCATGTTATGTATTGGTGGATCTAAAAACTGTGCAAATGCAATAGTGCAAAGCAAAAACAGAATAAGAACAAATCTCATAGGTTTACCTGCCATGAGCATTGGGCAGTGAGCAATGGGCCCATTGCGCAAGGCTGAAGGCTAATTGCCATTCACAATACCTCTTCTATTCTATCTATTGATATAAAATTTAGTGAGCCATTGAAACGCTTTATCCTCGTTGCTGCACGATCTTTTTCTGTAAGTGCATTGAACCATTTCTTAAAGTCACCTTCATTATCGTATACAATAATTGCCTTATCCAAGCGGCCGCTACCTAAGAATGCTATTTCATAATTAGCAGTAAAAAATCTATCATTCTTTAAAGTAAAGTTAATGCCTTTTTCTATAAGCTTTTCTCGGATTATTCTTTGCATGACATTTCTATCTAAATTTCCGTCTCCTCTTAACTGATAATAACCACGCTTATGCTGAGTAAGACCTTCTTTTTCTAGTTCTTTAAGAAGCTCTTCTATGTTGCCTTCAGTAACATCTGCACCCTCTGTAAAGTGCCTCTTCATTATAAAACCAAATTCTTGCGCGGTTATCGGACCGTTTATTCCAAGCTCTTTTCTTGTAAGCTTAAATAATTCTATTGCCCTTTTTGATTGACATTTTAGCTCTTTTCTTACTTCTCTAGCAATATTACCAATACGAATTACATAAACAGGTTTTCTAGATAATCGTGCAAATATATAGATAGCTAAAACCAATAGAGCACCGGGCGTTCCGTATTTTATATAAATCTCTGTAGCATCCTCATAATTATTTTCCACTTGAACTTTGTATTCAGAGCCAAAAACTGAGAAAGTAAACTCATTAAAACCTTTATTAAGCCGGGCATTTATCGATAACTGGCCTTTATTTATAGTAAAATTCTTTGACCCACCTTCATTTAATGAAACTGCTGCCTCTGTTTTATCAACAGGTTCGCCATCCAGAATAATAGAGAAAGTGAAGCTGTGTAATCGTCTTTCTTTCAAGGATATAGATAATTCTTTTACATGAACAATAGTTCCTCCAATAACGCCAGAGTTATCAGTTATTTTTATTACATAATCTCCAGGATCTTTAAAAGATAATCTCTCGTATAACACGCCTTCATCTATAATTCTGGTTTCCTTTATGCGTGATATTTCTGCCCCATCTTTTTCTATAATAAGATAAACAGTTCCGTTTGTTTTATTCAAATTTACTTCGAATTCGAATTTTTCATCTGGAAAAACATTAAACTCTCTTTGAATTGGAAACTGCTGGCTTTGTAATATCCCAGAATCAACAATGCTACTTGCATTTTTTCCAAAATCATAGAAAACCCTTAGATACGCATTATCTGAGATATTTGAAAGCTGCAGGCTTAGTGTTGTTTTATTTTTTCCTGAGATATAGAAATTTTTCTTATTCTTTAATAACCAGGAGTTTTCCAGAATTATTTGGTTAATATCCTCCTTATTTTCCAGAAATTCATCCAATGTTTTATCATAAACAATAATCTTCTTTTTTTCTTGTTCCGAAAGTTCTGAATACCATTGCCTGCTTTTTATATTCCCTGCTTGAAGAAATAGATCTTTCTTACCAATGTAGATAATAGTTGCATTCGTTTCCTTAAGGTTATCAAAAACATAAAACGGCATAGCACCTGTTGCAACAACATATATACCGCGCGTAACCTTTGCAGTAGAACCAGAAAGCTTTATGGAAAAACCAATTTCTTCTAGATGTCGTAGATTAGGGACAAATTCTTCAAATCTTGACATCCCTATTCCCTTATCATTAAGAACAAATACTTCCTTGGATGGTTTTTCAGAATAAGCAAATAGGGTTATGTTACCTTGCCCTTCAGAAGTTAAGAGGACATATGCATGATTGCCAATTCGGTTAATATTATTTATAGAAACATTGCCACTAAATTCTATTGGTTTCTCTGATGGAGCAGGTTGAAATATTGCTAATAAGATAACTAGTAAAAAAATGCCAACCAAAATCATTAGAATATTTTTAAGCATAGTACTCATTGTCGTTCATAACCTTACAGACTTTAGGAAATCCAAATCATTCCTGTAAAATGTCCTTATATCCTCTAAACCAAGCATAAGCATTAGCGGGCGCTCGAGACTTAATCCCCATGCGAGCACAGGGTAAACATTAGCCAATGGAACGCTTACCTCTGGCCTGAATATGCCTGCGCCACCAAGCTCTAGCCATTGCTTGCGCGGTTCGAAAAACACTTCTACCTCCAGGCTTGGCTCTGTGTAAGGAAAAAAACTCGGTCTGAAGCGAATCTTATCAAATCCAAGCTTCATATAAAATTCTTTCAATATACCTAAAAGATCTCTAAATGTTGCATGCTCCCATGCAATTATACCTTCTACTTGATGGAATTCTGCTAAATGTTTATAATCAGTTGCTTCGTTTCTAAACACACTGCCAATAGCAAAATATTTTTTTGGGTCTTTTTTTTCATAATTAGCTGCAAGATAACGGGCGCTGAGCGCAGTTGTATGTGTTCTTAGCACTAACCGCTTAGCCTCTTGTTCGGTCCATTTATATTTCCATCCAGCTTCATGCGATTTTTTTACACGCTCGATAAGTTTTTTATCCGGAAGCTCTGCCTCGCCATTTAAATAAAAGGTATCTGCAAGTTCTCGCGCTGGATGATCCTGCGGTTGAAATAACGCATCGAAATTCCAGAAAGCGCTTTCAACTATGCTTCCAGTCATTTCAGAAAAGCCAAGCTCTGCAAATATTCTTTTTATTTTCTTTGTTAAAAATGAAATAGGGTGCTGCTTGCCAACTGCTGCGTTCTCGCTCTTGACAGAAATATCAAAACTAGTTTGTTCGAGCTTTTTTCCTGTGTAATCTACAATAATAGTTTTCTCCGTGCGTCGTTCTATAAGCTTGCGTCTAAAGAGCTCTTCAAGTGCAGCAGGATCATCGTATGTACCTTTTTCTTTTATTATATTAAATATTTCCCATAATTTTTTTCTATCCCCATCAATATCTGCTTGATTTTTCTGCGGGACGAGCTTGCCACTTTCAATAGTCACGTATCCTTTTACCTTTGCCCAACTCAAACCAAATTGTTTTTCTTGAGGCAATAACTCAGAAATCGCAGCACCAGCAATTGCTTTCTTAAATACATCATATTCTGGCATCGAACCACTTTCATAATATCTATGAAACTCGTCTTTCACAATTAGTTTTTCTTCTGATGAGGTTTTGGTCGTTACATGCCCATTATCCCTAAGCCACTCCAAAGCGCGCCTAACGCTATCTACATTTAGCTTGGTTGCCTTTACTATTTCTTCTACTGTTGCGCTTTTTCTAGCTGAAAGAAACTCAATTATTAAGTCAGAACCTTTGTACATATTTATCGCTTTTCTTTTTTATATTTTAGACTACTAAGGTAGATATAACCACCAACAAGAATTAATAATATCAATATGGCCGCCAAACCATGTTCTCCCCGTATAACCTTTTCAACAGTCCTGCTAAGGCCAGTAAAAAACTCGGTAACCTCACTTCCTAGGCTCTCCTCAACCTGAAAGGCAAGAACAAATCTAACAAGTATGGTATTTGTCCAGGATAGTTCGCCAAGCTGTTGTGGGAGCTTTACCTCAACATTTTCTGGGAATGGGTTAAGTTCTGTGATAGTACTTGTTTTTGGCAGAACTATCTTAAGCGTTATGTCTCTGTTAATTATAATATCTCCAATATTAGTTGTTGTAAAAGAAAGTGCATCTGAGTTTATCCTATATGTAGTAGTCCTGGGCTTTTCTTTTTTAACCGAAAAAGGGCCGGTTCCGTTTATTCTCTGACCTTTTGAATAATGCGGCAATGCCTTGTAATCAATTATTAATTGGCCACGGCAGCTATTTGCAAATATATTACAACCTTTTCTTGGTTGTGGTATTAGCCTAAAATCCTGAATGTCTACTTTATTTGGATTTAGATGTAGCTTTGCATCGGTTATTTGCGTGGTTCCTGCCCAAAAACTAAGATCATTATTGTAAAGTCCACTATCATAAAGCGAATAAGAAAGATCCCCGACAATTAAAAATGTAATTATCTCCTGCACGCGGGCGCCGCCTTCTTTATCTATATCACTAATAATAACTTCTACATTTTCCAAACGAAAATCTGCGAATATGATGGATGAAAACAAGATGAATGTGATTAGCGTCGTAAATCTCATAAAAATTGATCACAAATTAAGCATTTAAACCCATAGGTTCAAAATAAGTATACTAATTAGTGAGGATTGATTCTATGATAACAGGCGGCAGAATAGATGCAGTAGAAGGAAAGAAAAAAAAGGAAGATGAATTCAAAGGTTTGAACATAAATATAAGCGTTGATGGCGTAAGCGTTAGTGGTGAGAATGTAGAAGTAAGCTATACATATGATGCAAATTATGCTGATGATGTTGGTTTTGTGCGCGTAAAAGGCGTTATCATAGCCAAAGAGGATAAGAAATTAGCGAAAGAAATTGAAGATGAATGGAAAAAAAGCAAGAAAATGCCAGATGTTTTTGCTGAAGGTATTTTAAGTGCGATTAATTATACTGGTAGCGCCAATGGAATATTTGTTGCTCGTGTGCTTAATCTTTCGCCACCGCTCGTTCCGCAGAGAATTCAATTAGGTGGAATTGGTACTACTAAGAAATAAAAAGTAGTGTATACTTTAGCTTATGTGCTTGACATACATTTACCGCCACTACATGTTTGTCCGTTCGGACAAGCTATTGATTTAGTAGTATAAAAATCTGAAGATTCAGGAGAGCAGGAAACTTCTTGTACCGTATTTGAATTTATGCAACTATCAGACCAACTGCCGTAATTTTGATAAACATTAGACCCATATTCTGTGTATTCAACAGTAACAGTTCCGACTATTAATGGGTCATCAGAATCATCTGAATCGCTACACGCAGTACTTGCTCCAGATGGAATTCCACTAGATACAGGAACTGAATCAGATGGAGGTGTTGGAACTGGTTCAGGAACTGGGCTAGGCGATGGAGCTGGTTGTGGCACAGGAGCAGGAGGTTCCGGACTGGGTGCTGGTTGAGGGGTTGGTGTAGGGCTAGGTGTTGGAGAAGGAACTGGTTGAGGAGACGGTGCTGGTTGTGATGGCGCATTATGAAAACAACCCACTAATAAAACAAAGATAAACAAGGATAAGATAAATAATCTCATAAATGATAGTTGCTCTAATAATATTTTTAAATGAGCTAGCAAGGTTCTGTGCTCATTGCCCACTGCAAAAACTAGCGCTTCCTTTTAATACAAAAAATATTGCTACTACGAGTTGAAGCTCTTTTTTCTCATCTTTTTTAAATGGACCAAATGTAGAATTAGCAAATTCTATTTCCGGTACATCCTCAGTAAAAATAATGCATTTTGCTTCATTTTTATTAATATTAATTACCGCATCTTTAAGCGGATCGAAATTATTTATATCACTGATTATTTTCGCAATTAAACCCGTCTCGCCATGTATGCTATTAGGCACACGAATAAGCTTACTTAAATCCTGCGTTACGCCAGCATCTGTATTAACTGTTGAAAGCAAAAGCGTATCTGCAACAATTTTCAATCGCGAAATAATATCCTTAATCGAAGTCCTGCTCCAATTGCCTTCGCGCACTCCAGTAATAAAATTGTTTCGTATTTCGTCTTTAGAAAAAACTCGAGATAGTTTTACTGGCTCTTTTTCAAGCATTGTGATTGCTGCGCGTGCAAATCTGCCACGATGACCTTTTTCATCAGGCCTTGGACCAATTATACGACCACTTTCATTTATATCAAAAAAATTTTCGTAATTTAACCCAGTCCCGCGAATATAATCAACTATTTCCTTTCTTTCATCACTGCATAAATCCAAATAATTCTTATCACGCACATGCACATGATAACCGCGGTTTCCAGAAAAAACATATAGAATATCTTTTTTTGATATTCCAAAATCTGTGAGCAGGAATTCCTCAACTAGTCTGATTGCATCCTGCTTAACTTCTTCAAGTTTATGATAAACACCATACTTTCCATCACTGTGCATATCCAAATCAAAAACCAGATCATTACCAAACCAGGATTTTTTTTCAATTGGCGTTGCAGCAGGAAATTCATAATAAGCAGTAGAGTGAGAAACAAATAACGGCGTATTAGTAAGGAGATATTTTCTAAATCCTTCCATACTGTCAAATGCCAAGTGCCTTGCATCTATCTTCTTAATGAGACCAATGCCAAACTCGCGCTTTTCAATTTGAAAAATGTTAAACTCTGCGCTAGCGTAATATTCTGCAATAAATTTTAATGCGATGCGTCTATCAATATCGTTCATATTCTTCGCCCAGTTTTCAACAAACTTTCCCTATCCGCTTTTCCAAGTTTTTGCCAGTTAAGCGGACTGCCAATCTTGCAATCAGCACAGCATAAACCCCAAGTTAGTATAGTTGCACATGCAGGCACTGCATAACCCTTTTTCTTTGCATGATCTAACTGATATCTAGTAATCTTTTCATTATAATCTGGTAAATTAGAATAAAGACTAACTATTTCTTCCATTGGCATACCCCTACCTATTAGATAAACGGCAAGATACCATCTTGCTTGATGAGGTAGATTTTCATGCTTCTTTAGAGAATCGAGCAGTTTTTCTATGCACGGAGGCACCTCACCACTAGCAAGGCTAAAACTAATCTCTTGTCTCTGTATCTTGGGTAGGAATTCCTTAAGCTTTTCTGCAGCAATTTTAATTGATTCTGGAGGAGATTTAACAAGTGGAATCTTTTCCATGTGTTTTTTTATTGCACCTTCTATAAGCCTGATCTTTTCATGTCGTGATTTCAGTTTAACGTAGCCATTTGCTAGCTCACGGTTTGATAATCTATAATGGACATCTCGCGGTGAATATTTTAAATAAATATGAACTGGAATAAGCAGATTTCCATTTTTTTCTTCTGTTTTTATATTAAACTCGCCCGCAACTTTATCAATTATTTCATCACTTTCACCATCTAAATAATCGCTTGCACGCTTAGATTCTGCAACTGCATATGCGTTTATAAGAAATCTGTTCCTAGAGAAACCAAGTATCATACGTGCAGCAGCATAACTAGCAATGTTTTCTATTTTCTCACTATCATGCAATGCTGAACTTTTTGCTACCTTGCCCTCCTTTAAAGCAGTTTTTATTCTCTGAAGCGCAAGCTCTACTATTCTGTCGCTAATAGCTATGCCACTTTGCTCTAGTGCTGCTTTCGCAACTGAAGTAAAGGGATAGTGAATACAGAATTCGAGTTGACTCATAGTAAGTATTGGAAGCACATATCTATTTAAAGTATTTTTTAGAAGTAAATGCATGGAAAAACTAGCAAATGTAATAACCAACAAGCAGCTAAGAAACCCATTTTTATATGCATTATTGGTGCTATTGACTGGTTTATTTTATGTAGGCAAGATAAAAGAGGCACAACTAACATTAGTTTTTTTACTAGCGTATACGATCTTCACATCGATTTTAATATATGTAACACAAAAAAAGCTTAAAGAACTTGGAATAGAAAAATTAGAAACAGACCAATTTATTAAAAAAATAGAGCTGCACCTTGCGTTACTTTTTATTGTACTAACCATAGCTTATATTGGAACTAGTGTTGTAGTTCTAAAAAAACCTATAATTAGTGTAATTCCAACAGCATTACTATTATTGGCAGCAGGCACGCCAAAGAGCACGGCAATAGCAACAGAGTTTTTCTTAGCAAATAGGTTAAAAACAAAAATCGACAACAGAGCTGCATTTGTAGATACAGTCATAATAGAAGACGAGGACTTCATATCAAAAAGTATAGAACTAAAAACTATTTTTGCTGATTGGAAGGATTATGCAGTTAATGATTTTGATATGGAAGATAAAATTGTTAAACTAGCTGCGCTAACTATAAACGAAAAGGATGACATAGATAAAGCGATTATTTCTGCATATAATTTAGATTTGACGAAAATAAGAGAAACATGTAAGGAACTAACAAAGCCGTCCAAAGGAAAAAAGGATGCTTTATATTTTTACGAGACAGAAGAAAGGAATACCGCAATAGCACGGGGAGATCCTGAATCAATATTGGAAAAATGCGATTTTATAGAAGAGGATGAAAAGGTAAAACAACTGAGCTTTGGAAATAAAAGGGAATTGTCCAAAAAAGTTAATTCTTTTACATCTGCTAACTTAAATGTTGTTGCTATTGCGTATAAGGATTTAAAAGCAAAAAAAATAGAAGATAAAGATTATGGGTTTATCTTTCTTGCATTCCTAGTGTTTGGCCTTAGTCCAAGTAAAAAATCTAATGAATTAATCAAATTATGTAAAGAATCAGACATAAAAGTTATATATATAAGCAAGGAAAAAAACGAGGTTGCAAAATACTTGGCAATAGACTCTGAAATTATATCAAATGAACAAGATGTAATTGGTTGGGACAGTAAAATTACAGATCAGGAATTAATTGAAAGATTAAAAGAAACACCTGTAGTTGCGAATGCAACGAAGGATACAAAAGAACGCATCGCTAATCTATTAGAAAAAAATAAGGCCGTAGTCCAAATGGGCAGTTTGGAACTAGACGAGTCTAATAACGTCAAATCATATTTCTTTAATCTTGCAAATTATATTCGCTTTCATTTAGTGTTTGCATTTTCGCTGTTTATATTATTTTTTGCTAATCTCTTTACGCCGTTAGTTCCTTCGCTTCAATTTAATTCTGCTATTTTCTTTATGATTCTATTTTACTTCCCATCATTTGCATTGGCATTTGAAACAGGAGACTTAAAGAAAACAAGATTAAGACTAAACAGGTTATTTTATAGCACAGTGTTTGTGGCTTTATTTTTAGCATTAGTAATGGTTGGGATTATTGCATATGTATTTTCAACTTATGGAATGAATGGTGTATTTTTCGCATTTGTAGCAATTAATGGATTTAACCTCTTAAGTGCTGGCACACTAAAATCATTAATAAGAAATAAATTTAGGTTGGTAGCTTTCTTGCTAATTATGATTGTACTGTTTGCATTATACAGCTATCCACAGTTACATGGTTTTTTTGGAATAAATAAAATGGATCAAAACGATTTCTTGATTGTATTGGCCATTTCTTTTGGAGTTTTTATAATAGAAGAAATTAGAAAGCTGGTAATAAGGTTTTAATTAGGTTCTGTTCTTATATAATTTATCATACTATATAACTACTTGATGTATTAGAAATTACAGAGGGGGTTGCGCTAGGGGGCGGAGCCCCTGGCACTTGAGGTGAATAAATGGTACTCTTAGTTTTAGATAAACACGCGAAGCCAAAAAAAGGACCGTTGATGAGTTTGGATTTAGCAAGAAATTCAGCAGTATTCAGAAGATTTTTCAGTGAGGATAGAAGAGCGCTATTTGAACAGGTTAGAGATGTTTCTCAACGGGTGCTTGCTCCAGATACCTGCAGATTGCATACGGGCAATGCAACATTAGAAGAAAAACTTCCAGAACTTGCGCAATTTCGTGGAGTAGGCATTCCTGCTGAATTTGGCGGAATAGCTGAATTTCAAGGAATAGTTGACATGGTAATTTTACATGAGAATTTAGCTTATGGGAGCGCATCTGCTTCTGCTTTTTTTGATGGTAATGGATTATTTGCAACACCAATTATGCTAGCTGGAACTGAAGTCCAAAAAAGGAAATATTTAACTGATCTTGTTGCTGGAAAGATAGTTGGTTGCTATGGATTAACTGACTTACAATGTGGATCTGACGTTGCAAATATGTCAACGCTACGTTTTGCTAAACAAGGTGAAGTGTATGTATTAAATGGTTCGAAAACATTTGTTACTAATGCGCCAATTGCACATTTTACAGTTGTATTTGCAGTTGAACGAGGAAATGAAGAAAGGTATAGAAATATCACTGTGTTTATTGTACCCGCGAAAAACGCTTGCGCAGATGGATTTGTTGCAGAAAAACCAATGGATAAGCTAGGTTGGCGTGCTTCACATACTTCAATTATTTCATTAGATGATGTGAGTGCAACAGCAGAGGATATTGTTGGCAAAATAGGAGATGGTTTCCTAATTGCAGTTACTACACTTGCCTATGGAAGATTAAAAATTGCTGCTGAAGCTTTAGGATTAATGGAACGGGCACTTGACGAGGTAATAAAATTTGTTCGCGAGCGCAGAGGTGTTGGTGGACCATTGCATCTGCAACCTGTTGCGCAATATCAAATAGATGAAATCGCCCAGCTAGTTCAAGCAACTAGGGATACAATTTATAGTACAGCATTTCTTGCAGAAACATTAGATAGCGATGGCAAGGTAACTAATTTTGCAACAGAAGCCGCACAGGCAAAAAGCTTTGCTGGCCGGGCGTTGCAGCGAGTTGTTAACCTTGCTCTGCCATTGCATGGCGGCTCTGGTTTTACGTTTGAATATCCTATTTCCGTTATCTATGTTGACGCACCGCTTTATATGATTGGTGAGGGAGCGGATAATGTATTAGCAATTTCAACTGGTGCTAGCATTGTTGGAAAATAAACAAACACTTAAAAACTTCTAAGCAAATAAGAATATTAAAGGGGTTATCGCGTAACCAGGTAGCGTGGCTGGCTCCAGATCTCGCTTGTTATCTAACAGGCAAAAGTAGCCATGAGTTACCAGCATGTCGGGGTTCAAATGCACTTTTTAGGTAAAAAGCGCCCAAAAACTGCGTCGCTAAGTGCTGACTTTCCTCGTGACCCCATTTTTATTTTTAATAATAACTAGACTTTTACAATGTAGTTCTATCAAGAATCAGTTTTCCCTTATGAAAGATTAAACCTGCTCGATATTTGTCAATATACGGATTTGGATAATGACCAGCCAAACTCTTATAATCGCCTTCTAAATGTATTTCTCCTCCTTCCATCATTTTTCCTATATTTTCACCAGCATTTCCATAAATAGTAATTTTACCCCCTTTCATACTGGAACCAACGCTATAATTTACATTTCCAAAGATCATTACCTCTCCGCCTACCATCACATCACCAACAGAGGAATATCCTGAAGAATTTTCAATGTTGCCATGAAGAACGATCTTACCGCCACTCATGTGATAGCCTATGCGACTAGTAGCGTTTCCATTAAGTATTAGTTCGCCTCCTGAAAGAAACTCACCAGCATCCAGCTCAACATCTCCATTCACAATAATTCTACCACCACTCATACCGTACGCAGCAGCATATCCACTATGTCCTTCTATAGTTATGTTTTTTGTATTTTTAATGCCAATATAAGATATATGCTCTAAATGCCTTGTGTGTACAATATAATCACTGTCTTTTCCTTCATTAATAAGCACACTAAGAAATCTTCCTGCTTTCTCTGCAAAATCTTTTTTATCTTGGAATTCTGCAAGCGCTAGGCTAAATTTTTCTACATCCTCAGCAGTATAAAAAATTCCTCTTATCATTTCCTTTGCAACATCTTGCTCAGTAAAAAATCCTCTTTCTTGAGTTTCTTTTATCTTTTTTCTCAAAAATCTCTTAAATACTTTTTTCAATTCTCTTAGGGTCTCATCTCCTTGCACTTTTAATTTACGAACTGGTTGTTGGGTCTCTGGTTTGTATTTTCCAAATGGATCGTTTGCACGTAAAGCGTGGCTCACTGCACATTGCCCATTGCTCATTGCTAGTTTTCTCATGTTAAAAATAGTGTAATGATATGTTTTAATATCTGCTTCT
>JAGVWJ010000052.1 GCA_018304385.1 Microcaldota archaeon | reverse complement strand
TTAACATGCGAACTAACTAGTTTTGCATCTTTTAATGCATCGCGTAGCGCTTCTGCATTTATCTTAACATGATTATTGTATTCTATTTTTGGCTCGCGCGAGATGCCTTCCCCAATCTCAAGCAACGGTACTTTAAACGTCCGCTTGCGTTTTTCGGTATAGAATTTTATAACTAACCTACCCTCTTCAATACTTAGCTCTGCTTTTTCACCGCGTTTGCCACGTGCAAGCACATTGCTTAATTGTGCGATATCTATGCCAATCTTGCGCTCTTCATCTACATTATATTCTAAAAATGCGCTTTTTGGCATTGTAAAGCTAACCATTGAGATCTGTGATGGGTCCATTGCACGTAAGTGCAGACCATCTTTCTTTACTTCAAATACGCCTTCTTCTACTAGACTAACAATTGATTCGATTGCTGCTTTAAGAGAAGGTGCCTCCTGAACAACTAGTTTCATAAAAATTACCTCCTCTTTGCATTTCGTAGATAAAAAATATAAGCATTGCGTGTTTATGTTGGAGAAAATAGAAAAAGATAGGTTTAAATAGCTTAAATGAGAAACTTTATTATGGAACCAATAGCGAGAGCAACCTTTCATAGGGCTATATGCAACTGGCAGCCTGGTGCATTACGAGTAGCCACTTTTGTACCATCCTTAGAGAGACATAGATTGGCTAATAGACGCGCAGAATTTGGTGCTTTTAGAATGCATGAGGATCGCGTTGCTGGCACTGGAAAGGAAACGTTATTACGGGCATTGGAAATATTTGACCACGATGGAAAAATAAAGATCATGATTGGTGGGGCGCAGCAGGTTTGTTTAGAATTAACAGATAATGGGCTTAGATTATTTGATAAACTAGGAAAAGAACAAAGAGGAACTGTTTGTATAGATGGAGAAGTGGTTGGATTTGAGATGCTAAGAAAAATAATTAATTGCATACACGCTGACTCTAAGCGAGATCCAAGCAACCCTGCGATCAAATTAGCTTATTTCATAGCTGAAAAAAGTCCAGAGAAAGAATGGAAAGTTATTGCATTTGCAGAATCAATACCATCAACAATAATGGATGGTGATTTCAAAACCTTTTTTGTCTTAACAACTGAGGATTTCTCTGGGATGATGGCTAGGGTAGAAAAAAGAGAAGTGGTTTTCTGTCCGCCTTCTGAAATTATAAAAAAACCAGAGATTGAGCATGTAAGAAATGAAAGATCAGATAATACGTTTGAAATTAAAAGTTATTTTAGATGTAAAGGAATCGAAATAGAAGTCGCAACAAGGCGAGCAGGTACTGGCTCTTATCAATATGAAACAATGGTTTTTGTCGGTGGTGACATAGTAGAACATTACACTAATATGTATAAAACCCAGGAGGAAGCAGAGCTTAGCCATTGGAAACTTGTTGATCGGTTAAAGGCAAATAGAAACGAGGATGTTAATAGAATCACTAGGTTTATGCGTTTCATGTAAGATTTTTAAACAGTTAGTAAGATAATTTATTGGGGTAAGATGGCATCTGGAATTGAAGTTCTACTTTCTAACATAAGAGATACGTTAATTAATATTTATCCGATTCTTTCTGTTATACTAATTATTTTATCTGGAATAGTTTATGGCATGTCCCAAACGCAGCCAGCAGAGCAACGTGGCAAGTGGCAAACTACTGCTATTGGACTATTAGTTGGTGGCATTGTAATTGCCGCGATTGGGTTCTCTGCTGATAAGATTTTTGAAGTGGGGAAGACTTTGGGGCCGACTTAGTTAACTATGCAAATACTTATTTTCAATTACCATAAAGATAGGTTTTAAAACACTTTTAGATGTAATAATAAAAATGAGGATACTGGCTGAATTCAAAGAAAATCGCGCAAAACTCCAGCGTGCTCGAACTCGCGCGCTAGAAATATTACCTATTTGTGAGCAGGCAACTGGTATAAAATTAGTTGGAAAACTCGAATTAGAAGCATCGATTAAGTGGCGGAATAAAATCAGGGATTTGATAGATTCGATAAGGGATCTGCTTCAGCCTGCAAGTGAAACTGATATGTTGAAGCCTGTTTTTAGTATTAGAAATATAATAAAAATTGTAAAGGAAAATTTATACTTTGAACGAATTGAAGATAGGTTTGCGTATTGTGACCGCCGTAGGCTAAAGATAGGAATTAACTTAGATAGGTATTTCCCAGAAACAAGTATTTCTGATTATACGCTAGCACACGAGATTGTACATAGGTTGTTAGCCCAGATAGGTTTGAAGCATGTGATCAATACAAATATAACATTAGGGGAGGGTGCTGCAACATTTTATGGTGAGATGGTAACGAAGAGATTGCATAGTGATTTTGACGTTTCCAACACTCAATATTTTGAAGATTATGCATATGGTTATAGGTTTTTTGTAGCCGTTGCAGATGCATTTGGCGATCCGAAAGTAATCATTGGCACCAGACCACTAGAAAGAGACGAATTATATAATCCAGATCGATACGTGCAAAGATTAATAGAAGAAGATTTGACACTAGCTATCGATACTGTTGCGGCTTCACTGCCTTAGATTGAACCAAACCGCTTCTTGTTTTTATCTCCTCAAAATGGGCGTTTGCAGCAGCCCAAACGTCTTTACCGATAGAATCCTTTAGAATTTTTGTTATAAGATGGCGCGGTGATGAAGTATTTTGCTGCGTACGATAATCAGCAAGCACATAATCGTTTTCTTTTATTTTATCTGCAATGTTTTCATCCACTGCTAAAAGCAAGGTGTTTTCGTCCCAGGTTCTGACCATTGCAACAGTAGTTTTGTCAGCACTAACGATATTCTTGTCATCTGATTTCAGAACCTTGAGAACCTTTGCAATATGAAACATATTTATCTGCCTTCAGCCTTGAGCTCTGGGCAATGAGCCAAACGTTTGCTCACTGCTCAAGGCTCATTGCTAATATTCTACTGTTATTTCTCCTTTCTTAATTTTACATTGGCACATTAGTCTATGCTTAGGGTCCGTACCAAAGGCTTGTAGACCAGTCTGCTCTGCTTCATTTGGTGTTTCTAGATTTTCCATGCCTTCCAGTACTTTGACCATGCACGAACCGCATGTTGCGCTTTTACAAGCGAATAATATGGAACTTATACCGTCTAGTGTATCAAGTTGCGCATCATCTGGTACGTCAACTGTTTCCCCAGTATTTTTTACTTTAACTTTAGCTATAAGATCACCTATAAGTAAATTAGTAAATTAAATTTAGGAATAAGGATTTTTATATGTTTGGAATTTGTTTGGAAAAAATCATTCTTGACTTTCGGAACTCGGAACTGGTCACTGGAGACTGGCGAGCACCACTCCGAGACCAAAAGACGGCAGACTGTGACGGAAATCGATGAGGGTGCTGCCGTCGAAATTGATAATACCGTAATCACCGCGCCTAAGAAGGCTAATATAAGCACTATCTCTTCGCCATAAACGCCTTGCTTTGTCTGAATCATCTACTGGTTCGCCTTGTGGGATTCCTGTTTGTGGGTGTGGAACATAACAACCATCTTTATTGGGAAAAAGTTCTATAAGATAGACATTTCCTCCTTCTACTAATTTTAGTTCGTATTGATTTTCTATTTGTGATTTACTTCGATCAAAAATCCGTGACCACGTGCTAGATTTTTTTGAAATTTCCAAAATCTCAAAGTCTGGGTGGTCTATCGCTAAGGCGCAGTTAGCTTTACCTTGGAGTTGTTTTGGAACTCTAAAGGAAACAGAATATTTTATATTGCTATTTTCATCTTTCCAACTAAAAGTAACTTTTTTACGGAATGGCCTGTCCGGTGCTTCGCAAATAACTAAAGTTCCAGTCCATTTCCAGCCACCATAAAGTTTCCTAAGTAGTTTTTTATCTTTAGTTTCTGTCAAAATTTTATCATGAATGACATTTGGAACAATTAGCTTATTTTCTCTTTTAGCTAATGCAAGTGCTTCGAATAAGTTTAAATCCTTGTGAAATTCTATTACTTGTAAAAGCTGCTCAGCAGTCATGCTTCTAAGCATTTCCCTTGTTCTTTTTATTGCTTCCTGCCTACTGCCTACTACTTCCTGCCGCCTAACTTCGTGCGTTGGTTCTGGTTTGAATCTTCTGAATGTATCGCTTGCAGCAAGTTTAGTTGGTTCAGTGCTCAATGCCCATAGCCCATGACTCAAGGCTATTCTTTTCATACTACTATTCTCTCACAAAACCTTTATAAAATGTCGCGTTAGTTGAAAATTTGTGAATTTAGAGCTTCGAGAGAAACCCCTAGCTTTTTAAAAATATAGGTTTTAAGTTATTATATATTATATAATAATATATTATTATATAAGTAATACCTAATGAGGTGAAAGAAATGAAAACATACGAAGAAACTGTTTCCGAAGAGAAATTTGAGGAGGTTAGTACAACAGAAAATGTTGTGCAACAAGGTGGAAACAGACCTGATTTCCGTGTTGTACAGGTTGAAAATGATAGAACAGGAAAGGCAGTTTATACTGGCGTAGGTGGTATGTGGAAGAATATCAGCAAGGCAGGAAATGAATTCTACACATTAAAAATAGGTAATCTAAAACTTTTGGTTTTTCCAAATAAAAAATAAAAAAGGTGAGCCCCATGCAACTCGAAGTACAAAACATAAATATGGAAGTTGAAAGAAATAAAAAGGTATTAAACTACCTGATAAAAAATCCAGTTGATCTTGCCAAGATATTAGATAATCTTGAGCATGCTGAATTCGTAAGTAGTGAAGATAGGATTATGGTAGAACGCTTCAGGCAGATGATAGCGAATGGTGTTTCTTATGAGGCAATTATCAATATGATAAAAGAATTTGGAATACATACACCGAGATTTTTCGCTTTATTTGTTTCCTTAGCTGTTTATAGATTTTATAATGGGTGATTTAAATGGCAGAAAAAGAAAAGAATGGAAAGGATGGGAAAAAAGTTTATTATAGAGAATTAGAGGATTTACCCGGTGTTGGTGAGGTTACTGCTGAGCGATTACGTGCTAAGGGGTTTGGTGAATTTGCAACTATTGCTGCTGCAGCACCACATGATTTAGCGGATGCTGGTGAATTTAGCGTTGAAAGTGCAAAAAAGGCAATTGAAGCTGCAAAAGAAGCAGTAGAAGTTGGATTTGAAAGTGCAGATAAGGTATTAGAAAGAAGAAAAGTAATAACAAGAATACATACTGGATCAAAAAATCTTGATGAATTATTAGGCGGAGGAGTTGAAAGCCAGGCAATAACAGAATTCTACGGGAAATTTTCGAGTTCAAAAACGCAGGT
>JAGVWJ010000030.1 GCA_018304385.1 Microcaldota archaeon | reverse complement strand
TTTGGCTTTAAAGAAACAGATGGTGGAGACTGTCATGCGCTTTCAGATGATAACAAGCATTTTCTTATTATTAAAAATTATGTAATGATAAAGGCACCAGCTGCAGGTGCTGATAAGATAGGGGTGTGTGATTATAACCAAAATACCAAAATGCCAGTGGCAAAAACATTTGGTTGGTGCGAGCCATGCAGTTATATAACATTAGCAAAACAAATAATAACAACTAGAGGTACTGAATATAATCCAACTACCAAAATAACAAATAGAAAAGTAGGTGGTGAAGGCGGACATACTGAAGCTGGGACAATTTGTGTTGAAGTTCCTTCTCTTACACTAACTGGTCCAAAGAGATTGGCTTGTCCTTCTGCAGATGATCCAGACCGTCCAGATGACATTTACCCTAAAAATTATTTCAACACACTGCCTGATTCTGTTTATCTCCAGGAAAAACAAGCACAATATCTAAAAGAAGGCATATTGCCAGTATTTGATGCAACTGATGACAGCAATTGGAATGTACCTACAGAGGAGAGAGAATCTTTTGGTGTTAGGTATACTATCAGACATAATGCTGATTATGTTGCAGATGCTATCATTGATAGAGGTCCATCTATACTTATAGTTGACACAATAAGCCTTGAACAAGTGCATCAAGAAATAAATATTGGTACAGAAGATAGTCCAACAATTATAAAACCAGAGATTGATGAATTATATGCTAGGCTTCAACATGCTAAAGAGTCATGTAAAACATGCATCTATTCATTTAAGGTAAGCAATGGCTTACCAGGCAGTAGAATGGGAACTGAGAGAATAGATGATGATCTTGCTACATTGGCAGAAATAAAGGCGTATAAACCACAGATATTTGATCCTAATGAAAGACTTGTTAATGTCATATCATTTAGACTTTTTCCTCATGAATTTACAAATGAAGATCCATCTTACTGTACTTCTGTCCTTGGTTCACTTATAGAGGGACATCTGAATCGGCTTACAACTACGGTTATCACAGAGTATAACCAAAAACTTTCTTTGATAAGTGATATGTCATTAGATGATAGTGATAGCAGCTGCTGGAGTAAGGAAAGAAAGCAAGGTTTATTTTCCTATTTGTTTGCAAGACAGAAAAAATTGGCAAAATCAGGTTTAATTGGAATAATCTACTCTGATATCTCAGAGCTTGAGGATGGTGTTGGTGATCAGCCAGGAACACCAGAGACATATTATAAATTATCAGAGCAATTCTGCTCCTTAGAAAAAGGCGTAAGAAAGATAGCTGCAGATGAACCAATTACGGTTTATACTAAAGTGTATACACAAAGCCCAGCGTATTGCCAGCCTTGTTCAAATATTGATATTAGCCTTGGCAAATGTAATAAGGCATGCGCAAATGGAGAACAATGTATTGTGCCAGCTGACTTAGATCCTCTCACAGATCCTGATACTTTAGGTTGTTCTGATGATATTATTCCAGAGCCATGCACCAAATGCACAGATAAAGAAGGTGCCTTATCATGCACATTCTATGATCAGAATGGCGATGAGCTGCATGGCAATTATGATATTAGCGATCTTTCAGTACTCACTCCAGATATAGTATCAAGTATCCCAAAGCCAGAGGTTTGTTGTTTTGATGATGATTCTGGAAATTATACATTTGTTAAGAAAAAAACTGCAGGCAGAGTTGTTGGCCCAGTTATATTTTCTGGAACTGGTGATCCACTTGAAGATTGTGGCATAAATGATATTGGTGATTTTAATCCAGGGGTATGTGGTGCCGTATCTCCTGTTAAAAACCGTAAGGTTGAATGCCAACTTATTCCAGAAGAACCTGAAGGCGGATGAAATGAAAATTTTATTACCATTATTAATTATTATTGCGCTTGCATTTAGTACAAGTCATATTCCTGTGCTTATTATTGATGATGACGATAGTCGGATAGATCCTTCTCTGGCAGTAGATGGTTTAAGTGTTATTCCCGGAGGGTTGGCAGGAGGGTGCGGACCTTTTTGCGAGGATTTGAGCGATTATGATGAATCTGTGATGTTTGTAGTTGCAAATGAAAGAAATTTTTTTGTTGAAATAATTCTTGCTGCTGGTGTTATTGATCGTACTGCAATACAAAACGCCCCAGTAATGGTGCATATAACATCTAAAGGAGAAGATGAAGAAGACCCTACTGATGATACTGAAGAACTTAGACTAGCTTATACTAATGATGAAGGTATTGCAAACTTTGATTTTAATGCATATAAAACCAGCTGCCATGATTATAAATTTATATATTGTTCTTGGAGAAATTGGTGGTGTTGCAGACATCCCGCTTGCATCTGGCGTTGTTCTGCCAGTTGATCCACAAAATCCGTCAAAGGTTCTATCTGCATTTGCCAGTTATAAATACTGTCCACCACCCCCGCCAATAGGAGGTGTAATGCCTGCATTTTGCCTGCCACTAGTAGTTATATTTTCTTTGCTTATGGGTGCGCTTCATCTTTCTGGAAGAAACCCATTCGGTATGTTTGATTTTTCTGCACCCCGAGCTGGCAAACATTTGAGATACACTGCGCGCGGAAGAGGGTTTGGATTTGATGTTATGGGGATAGCAGTAGGGTTAGCAAAGGGCATCATGGCAGGAACAAGTGAAAGTGGACGGGCTGTATTAGGAGCTGAAGATGCAGAAAAAGGTGGGGGGTTTGCAGCAGCACTTAGTGGTGCTGGATATGGAACGGCAATGAAGGCATTTGGCAACTTAAAGGCCACTAAAGGATTTAAAAGCACAAGTCCAACTGCTAAAATGTCTTTAGGGCAATTATTTAAGACAGCGCCATCAAGACTTTGGAACACAGTTAAAGAGATGCCAAGTGCGGGTTTGGACTTCTTAAAAAATAAAACTGACATCGGTAAGGGAATAATGAAAATTATCGACGCTAAGGATTTTCTAGGTAGTCTTAGGGCAGGTCTTGATCTTACTTCTTTTGCTCCATTGTCTAGATTAGCATTTTCTATCGCTACTGCAATTGAGATAAGTGGGGATATTGAGGCTGGAATAAGAAAATATTATGATATGAATGTTGTAGTAGCGCTAGGTTACAAGGATACAACCACACAAGAAAAGAAAGATGCAAAGGAAGCAGAGGTTAATGCTGCAAGAGGAGAAGTGCAGCAAGCGCAGACTGGAGTAGACAAAGCAGAGGAAGATAAAAATAAGGCACAGCAAAATGTAGATAATGCACAGGCTTCTGTAGCTAACGCGCAGGCAGCAGTTGCTGCTTGTAATGAGCCAGGTGCCTGCTCTGCTGAAGAGAAAAGAGAAGCACAGGTACAGTTGAATCTAGCTACGATGCAATTAGGGCAAGCCCAACAGCAATTGGCAGCAGCACAAGATGTACTTGGTACAAGACAAACAGAATTAGCCGCAGCACAGGCAATGTTTGAATATAAGAAGCAGGAGCTTGCAGTAGTAACAATTCAACTTAATATAGAAACAAATAAAATAAATCTGGAAGAAGGACAGAAAAAATTAGAAGAGGCTAAGGAAAACTTGGCACAGGCGCAGGAAAACGCAGCAAAATTCGAGGGGCAGGCAACTGAAGCGCGAGATCAGGCAACTGCAAAGGCAGATGAATTGGCCAAGGCAAAAGAAGAAGGCGCACCAAAAACAGAAATACAAGCATTGGAAAATGAGTTAAAGGCAGCGAATGCAAAGGCAACTGCAGCAGAGGAAACCGCTGCAAAAACAGCTGCGGCCGTAACACAAACAGAAGCAACTGTGCAAGCTGCAACTGGTGCTGTTGACACATCAACTAAACAGTTGAGAGATGCTGAAGATAGTTTGAAGGGTGCACAAGAAATTTTAGCAACAGCACAAAAGAATTTTGAAGTCAAGCTTGATTTAGTACAGCAAAAAATGGATGGTTTAAAAGATGAAAGAGATCAGGCAACTGCCAAAGCAGAGGAATTAGGTAAGGCAAAGGAAGAAGGCGCACCAAAGGAAAAGATAGATATATTGGAAAAGGAGTTAGAGGCAGCGCAAAAAAAAGCAGAAAAAGCAGAGGCGGTCATTGCCACACTTGCTCAAGACAGCAGGTTAGCAGATGAGCGTAAGGCTACAATAGAAGCAACAGGTAATTTAGATGGTTTAAAGAAAAAAACAGAGGAAGATATGGCAAGATTAAGTAAGGATATGGTTGATGCGACAAAAGAATTAGATAAAGCGAAGACCGATGAACAAAGAGACACTGCTTTGATTAAGTTTGAAGAGGCAAAGGCAGCCTTAGCTGAAGCGCATATGCAATTAGAAGGCATTAAGGTTCATGGAGCTGCTGAAATATCTCTTCATAAAGCTTATGATGAATTAGGAGGAAAAGCAGGAGGAACAGTAGCCGCACTTACTGTAGATAGCTCTGGTAAGCCTGTTCTTACATTTTATTTTGTGAGTTCAGAAGAAGAGCGTAAAGCTGCTTTAGAAGGTGGAGAGGCTGCAAAGGGTTTAACTGGTAGAAAAGTCAGTGATTGGAACACGCTTTCAGATGATGATAAAAAGGCACTAGCACCATCAATACAAGAAGCGCTTAGTACAATGCGCGCTGCAGCGCTTACTATTCAGGTTCATTCGTCTCCTGAAATGTCCGGGCTTGGCGATAGAAAAGAGGATACTGTAGAAGCTTTACATGATTTATTAAAGGACAAGACACTAACCGGAATGGCAGCTGATTTACAACGCGCAGTGGCTGCTGCAGATGGTGAAGGAGACTCTAATGAAAAAGCGAAGAAGGTTGATCAAATTATTAAAATGCTTTCAGATCCGCGCAATAGTAACCTTTTTGGAGAGGTTGGAGGAGCGCTTGGGGATAAGCAAGGCGAATTGCTTGGTTTGAGAAAAGATGCAACTAACATGCGCGCGTTCGAGCAGCAGGCAATAACAGCAAATCTTTTATATAATAATACTGGTGCCCTTTTAGAAGGTAATCCTAGTGTAGATAAAAATATGAAATCCCTTCTTGAGAGTCATGCCCAGGTTCTTGCTTATACGGGTGTTACTCTTAGCGCAATAGGAGATGCTACAGAAAAAGTTGATCCAAAGAAGTTTGATGACTTTTTGGAAAAATCCAGAAAGGCTTTTGAATACGCAGAAACAGCAATATCGAAAGTTACAATGCAATCTGCCTTATATTCAGCTAATCCAAACTTTGATTTAAATAGGCTTGATGTTCCAGATCGACCAAATGTTAGTGAACGGGATTTATATCTAGCCGCGACTACTCTTGCACAAACCCCTGGCACAGATAAACAAAATGCTGAAAGACTTGAAATGGTTGCAGCAACAGCAGAATTTATCAAGCAAAATCCACAAGATGCGCTATTCTTCTTTTAAAAGGGGTTAGTACCTCATTAACTGAATCTTCTCCAGATGCATCAAAAGAAATGCAAAAAATATGGAAAGATTATATGGCTGCACCTTCTGAGAATAGAGATGCATTAAGTGCTAGGGCATTTGGGTTAGATGCAGTTGGAAACATGGGAAATGCAGCACAGCAAGTTGGTCTAAGTGGTATAGATACTGGAGTTATATGGTCTTTTAGGGAGCAGTTAGTTGCTGAATTAGAGAAGCGTGTAGAAAGGGATCCTGCTCTGCAAGTAATAATAGATAAATTAGATACGCCAAGTATACGAAGGCTTAATGCAGCAGGTTCAGAATTTGGAGCAAAAAGCAGATGAGTTTTCTAAGGATTATAAGCCAGGTAAAGCACCGGAAATGGACATTGTTGATAGGTTAAAAACGGAGATTATCTCTAATCCAGCATATGATTCTCTTTTTGTTCAAAGAGATGAACTAGAAACAACACAAGAGCAAATAGAAAGAAAAAGGAAAGAAGATCATCCTGAAACTGGCCGTGGACCACTTCAAATTATAAAAGAATCAATGGAGAAAGCTGAGCGTGATAAAGCTGAGGCTGAGGCCCAAGGCATGGGATACAAGCCAGCACCAGTAGAAGAGCAATACACGGGGCACCCGCTTGCCAAGGATTTAGCATCACCAACTCTAAGCCCAACAAATTATTACAAGTACGATCAGCCAGAGTTTCTTGGTGGTTCCTCTGGCATGAGATATAACCCAATGACAGGAAGATATGAACGTATATAATAAGCATTGAGCCTTGAGCAATGAGCAGTGAGCCAAACGAAACGAGGCTCACGGCCCAAAGCTGAAGGCTGAGGGCAGTTGATAAACATGGGTCTTGGAGATTTTCTTAAAGGCGTGCTTAAAGGTACGGGTTCAAGCAGCTAATTTAACAGTTTTAACTGTTTTAACAAAGAAACGTTTAAATAGTTAATTATGATAAATTTAATGTGATTTTAATGGCAAATCCTTTTAGACCGGGCGGCATTGTTGAGCCTGAATATTTTGTTGGTAGAAAAGAGGAGATAATAAGATTTCAACAATATCTAAGGAATACGCAGGAGGGAAACCCACACCATTTAGCCATTTTAGGTGAACGCGGAATAGGAAAAACCTCCTTATTACGTTATTTGGGGCATATATCGAAGTCTCAGAAATGTCTGATAGTAAGAGTAGAGTTTGATCCAGCAACGAATTCAATAGAAGAATTGGTGCTACTAATTCTTGCAGAGATTAAAAGAGCGGGCATTGTATATTCTTTAATTGATAAAAGTGCTGAACGCTTTAAAGATTTTTTTCAAAAATACAATATCTCAGTTTCTTTAGGTGTTGCAAAATTTGAGCAGCGTGAAGAAAAAGCAATAGAGACAAAAATCGAATTTAGACATAGACTTCAGGAGTTATGGGACAAAATAAAAGGAAAAATACCTGCAATAATTATCATGATGGATGAGGCAGAGCAACTTGAACAAATAAATGGTTCTTTACAATACTTAAGAAATGTGTTTTTGAGATTATCAGAAAATAACTGCGGGTACATACTTGTTTTATCTGGTAAAATAGGACTTTTTAAGCAAATTAAAGAGTTACATTCACCTCTTGCAAGATTTTTTACTCCAGTTACATTAGGTCCACTGAAACCAGAAGAAGTAAAAGAAGCAATTGAGAAACCATTTCTTACAGTTAAAAGAAATATTAATACGAAATTAATTAATAAAATTATAGATGATAGCCAAGGACATCCTTATATTGTACAAACAATTGGTTATGTGCTTTTTGAACAAAACAAGAGAGAACTATCGCTTTTGGATTATGAAGTATTGAAACCAATGATAATGAAACAACTTGGTGATCAATTATTCAGGGACATGTTAGATAAAACCAGTCCGGAAGAGCAGAAAATCCTCAACGTAATCGCAAAAAGTAAAAAGCCGTTAGAAATGAAGACAATATCAAAAATGGTTGGAAAAGCGTCTAATCAGATTGGTACGCAGATAAAGCGACTTCTGCAGCAAAATTGTATAAAAAAGGTAGGTAGAGGCAAATACGAACTTTTCCATAAGTTATTTGGTGAATTTATAATTGATAATTTATTATTCCAAAAGATGTTATAATGGGTCTTGGAGATTTTCTTAAAGGTGTGCTTAAGGGTACTGGCTCAGGCAGTGGTAAAGGTCAGTGGCAGAAATGCCCAGGTTGTGGCGAGCAGGTAAACTTATCTTGGGAACGCTGCGAGAAATGCGGTGTGCGCATAGGTAGTATGTTTCGTAGAAAATGCCCAAAATGCGAAGAGCTGAACGAATTGGATATTAAAGCGTGTGTTAAGTGCAATTACAGCTTTGAGGCTGAATTAGAAAGGGCTAAAAAAACTTACTTTCAATGTCCTATATGCGGTTATCAAGCTGAAGCGTATCTTACGAGCTGCCCAGTTTGTAATACGAGATTTATGTAATTGGCCTTAAGCTATAGGTAATGAGGTCTGTGGTCATTAATCAGCCTTTTAATACTTTGTATACAAAGTATACATATGGACAAAACATTACGTGTTTCGGAAACAACCTACCAAATGGTTATGGTGGCAGTAGGGCAAGCGCAAGCAGAGAAAAAAAGAAAGGTTAGTGCAGATGAGGTAATAAAAGAACATTTTCTAGTAGGGAAATTACGATTTAAAAAAGACCCTAAGGCATGGGAAAAACTAGAGAAGCTAATTTTCAAAGGGCCTAAAGACATAGATTGTCTAGATGTTGATATTTATCAGTGAGGAAATGGTTTTTGTAGATTCGAATGTTTGGATCGGTTATTTTAATAGCAATGACAAGCATCACCCTAAGTCATTTAATATTATTAATGCAATAAAAGAGAATCAAGAAATAAAAGTTATCTACGTTACATCTGGTATTGTTCATGAAGTAGTGAACCATCTTTTTAAGATAAGAGGCGAAGATTTTGCAAGAAGAACTCTTAGTATAATTTTAAGTTTGCCAAAGCTGCAAATATTATTTCTAACAGATATACTTTGGGAAAAAACAATAGAAAACTTTAATATCTATAAGATGGGTTTAACTGATGCCCAGATCGTCTCTGCAATGAGTGAAACAGAAGATAATTCTATTTACTCATTTGATGGTCATTTTGATCAGGTAAAATGGATTAGAAGAGTTTTTTAATTTCTATTATAAGAATGAGAAGATATAAGGTGTACACAGATGGTAGGCGAAACATTCAAAGTGGATGAAAAAAAAGAAGTCAAGGATGTAGGTCCCAAGAAAAAATTTCTACATATGTTAGATGAAGATGAAATAGAAATAAAGAAACTTAGCAGGGATGACCTAGAAGAGGCAGTTAAGGTAATGAGAAAATGCTCTTTTGATGTTACTGACAAGGAAGTAGCAATGATTATAGACTATAATATGAGCTTTGGTTGCTATGTAAACCGTATGCTTATTGGCGTAGGTCTATCCTGGCCTGCACATTATGATGAAAATGAAAAAGGAATAAGAAACGGAGATGCAAATGCGATTTATGTCGAAGACCCGGCAGTTTTGCTTTCTTATGAAGGCCGTGGTATTAGAAGGATATTATTAAAAACAAGAGAAGATGATGCAAAAAACAGCGGCTTTAAATACATTTTATCTTACTTAAACGAGGATTTACCAAAAGGGGGTTTAGAAGATTACATTCTTGAGAGTGGCAGCCAGCTAGAAAAACTTTATCTATCTGAGAACTACCAATTTCTTAAAACAGATCGAGGGATTCTAGCGGTTAAAAATTTGTAATTTAACAGGATATTTATTTTCTTCTTCATAACCATTAATTAGCTTGTGGCTAGTGGCAAGTGGCTTGTGGTCAGAATAAAATTCATCAACTATTACTTTCAAAATAGCAGCAGAGCTTGGTGTGACTAATTCTTTTTTTATTTTACTTTTGTAAAATGGTAGTTTATATATATTTAAAATTTCCTTTGTTGCTGGTGCAGGCACGGGTAGCTTGCCATGCGCAGTGTTTACAAATCCAGATCCAACATTTATCTTTGAACAGAATATCTTTTTGATTTTTAATTTTTCTAATGCAATTAGAATTGTAACTATCTTTGCGAGATTATCCAATTTTCCAATTTCATGAAAATGAACATTTGCAATGCTTGTTTTATGCATTTTTGATTCTGCCTTTGCAATTATTTTATATATTTTCAATAATTTTTTCTTAACAGATCTGTTTAATTTGCTTTTTTCTATTATATTTTTTATTTCTAGGTATTTTCTTTCTTTTGCTTTATCATTACTGGAAATTTTTAATATTTTTCCATTTTTGTAATTTTTAACAGCGAATTTTATTTTAGTATTACCAAAATTTATTTTCTTTATTCCATTTTTTACCTCGTTAATTTTTATTTTATAACCTAATAGCGCACCTAATAACCTATTTGTTGTAACCCCAAAACACGCATCAATTAATAAAATTCGCATAGATGATTTTAACAGAAGTAATTTAAATTTTAGCTGTAAGAACAAATTGATAAAAATTTTTTGGTGTTGCTATGATTACTAAAGAAAAACATTTAAGAAAATTAGGAACTGGTCATTCTGATCATTTGGAACCACTAATGCCTTTGGATTTAGAAAAAATAAACTCAATAGATGATTTAGTAAGGGCAATGGGTCATACTGCTTTTGCAGGCCGCAATGTAGGTGAGGCTGCAGATGTTCTAGAAACAATGGTAAGAGACGAATCCTGTTTTAAAGTGCTTACACTTTCTGGTGCAATGACTGTTGCAAAGATGGGTTTGTTGGTTTGTGACATGATTGATAATGGCATGTGTGATGCGATTGTGAGCACAGGTGCGTTAATGGCGCATGGTTTTATAGAGTCAGCAGGTATGGAGCATTTTAAATATCGCCCAGATATGGAAGATACGGAACTTTATAAAAGAGGTTATAATCGGGTTTATGATACTCTAGAACCTGAAACTAATTTTAATCGTGCATATGAAATATTTAAATCTCAAATCCTTGGTTGGGACCTTAATGAAGTTGCATGTAGTTATAAAATAAATAAAAAACTTGGCGAATATTTACATAAAAATGTTAATGGCAGGGGTTTACTTAAATCAGCATATGATAAAAATGTCCCTGTTTATATTCCTGCTTTTACTGATAGCGAGCTTGGCTTGGATCTTGCATTAATAAGAAGAGAGCTTAGAAAAAAAGGAAAGGATATGAGCTATGATCCGTTTTTGGATTTAGAAGATTATACTGAGCGCGTTTTAAAAGCAAAAACATTGGGTATATTTACTATTGGCGGGGGTGTACCTCGCAATTGGGCGCAGCAGGTTGGACCGTATCTTGATCTGATAAGATGGAGATTAATTGATAATGGGGATTATTCGAAATACCATATTAGTGAAGAAGAGGGAAATGGCCATGTTAAAAAATTTAAGTATGCAGTTCGCATCTGTCCAGAGCCGACACATTTTGGGGGGCTTTGTCTTCATGGCGATACTAAGATAGATACGCCACGAGATTTATCAGTTTTTCCAGAGGGAATTCCAATAAAAGATCTGGTTGGTAAATATAATTTTCCAGTTTATTCTTATGATACACAAAAAGGTAGAATAGTTTTGTCTAACGTAAGGCAAGTTTGGTCAACTGGTAAGAAAAAACTTTATAAGTTGACTTATGGTTGGATTTCTGGTTGGGTTAGTGGGAAAAGAGAATTTAAAAGCGACTCAATTATTGCATCTCAAGATCATAAGTTTATGCTTAGGGATGGTACTTATAAAAAATTATCTGAATTAAAAGAGAATGATAGACTAATGCCATTTAACTCTTACTACAAGGCGGATAAACATGGTGAATATAGATTTATAAGGTTGAATAACAGCAGAACTATCGCCGAGCATAGATTTATTATGCAGGAGTTGAAACAAATGGTATTGGCATCAAATTACGCAGTCCACCATATTGATCATAATACCTTGAATAATTCCATTGAAAATTTGGACATTATAGATTTCGCAGAGCATGCTAGGTATCATCGCTTTGCTGAATCAGATGAATCTAGAGAAAAGAGAATTCAAGCTCTTAAAGAAAATTGCGATCCAGTTCTAATGCAACAAATGTCAAGATCCTATTGGGACGGTTTAAGTGAAGAGGGATATAAAGAATTATGCGAGAAGAGAAAAGAATACGCTTTGAGTTCAAATGAGGAAAGACTGAGGAGATCAAATATAGCTAAGAACTACTGGGATTCTCTTAACGAGGAAGAAAGAAGAGTAAGATTACAAAATGCCCATAATGCAACAGCTAAAAGATGGCTTTCTTTGTCACAAGAGGTTCGATCAGCAATAGTTTCCAATGAAAAAAACGGGAGATGGATAAAAGGAATTAGCGAAGCTACTGTAAAAGATGCGTTGGTAAAAGAAAACGGAATAATTACAAAGGCAGCAAGGAGACTTGACATAACAGTTAAAGTTTTTAATAAAAGAATGAAAATTTATGGGATAAATAGGGGCTGGATCAATAATAATTGTCCAGATAACCATTTTGTTATGTTTATAGAATATTACGGTGAAGAAGACACGTATGATATGACCGTAGATGATGCCCATAATTTCGCTGCGAACGGGATAATAGTTTCAAATAGTGGTTGTACATATTCCGAAGGTGTCAGTTGGGGTAAATTTGTGCCAATTAGTGAAGGTGGCAGACAAGTAGAGGTTTATTCAGATGCAACAATTGCCTGGCCAATGATTGTTAAAGCGGTTTTAGAAAGATTAGGGAAAGAGAAATAATTACCTACTAATTATGCTTGCAAAATATCCAGCGCCAAATCCATTATTTATATTTACTACTGCAATACCTGGAGAGCAGCTGTTTAGCATTGTAAGCAATGGCGCGATTCCATTAAAATGCGCACCATATCCAATGCGCGTAGGAACAGCAATAACTGGCTTGATGGTTAATCCTGAAACAACGCTTGGAAGCGCGCCTTCCATTCCTGCAACAACAACTATTGCAGATGCGTTTCTTATTTTTTTCAGATTTCTAAGCAAGCGATGCAATCCTGCAACGCCAACATCATAAATTCTTTCTACTCTGTTTCCCATAAATTCTGCTGTTACTGCTGCTTCTTCTGCAATAGGAATATCAGCAGTTCCAGCACTCATAATTAGTATTTTCCCATTTTTTCTTTTAATCGCCTTATTCCGAACAGTAATGATCTTTGCATGTGTATTATATTTTGCAGTTTCAAATTCCTTTTTCACAATATTAAAAATTTGCTCGCTCGCACGAGTTGCCATTATATTTTGTTTATTGCGCGCAAGCGCTCGCATTATGGAAATTATCTGTTCTATTGTTTTTCCTTGGCAAAATATTACCTCTGGAAAACCTTTGATGCGCTCGCGCGCAAGATCAACCTTTGAAAAGAATAAGTCTTCATAAGGCAATTTCTTTTTCTTGTTTCTCATCAAAAACCCCGTTTATTTCATTTAGCCTGCCTGATTTAAACCCGCGTAAATCCAGACAAGTATATGCAAACCCGATATCTCTGAATTTTTTATTTATTAGATCAGCATTCGCTAATACAACCTCAAAGTCTTTCTTTTCTACTTCTATTCTTGCAATCTCCTTATGGTATCTTACCCTAAATTGCATTAGCCCTAAATCTCTTAGAACACCCTCTGCCTTTTCAATTTTTTCTAATATCTCTGGCGTAATCATTATGCCATAAGGTACGCGTGATGATAAGCATGGCGATGCAGGTTTATTCCAGTTTGGTAATCCCAAATGTTCAGCTATCTCAATAATATCCTTTTTGGTTAACCCAACTTCCTTTAAAGGGCTTATTACCCTGTATTCTTTTGCTGCCTTAATACCTGGGCGAAAGTCACCTAAGTCATCTACGTTTATGCCATTTAGAATATTTTCATAATTAAGTTCTTTTGCGATTTTTTCAAGCTCGCTGTATAACGTAGTTTTACAAAAGTAGCATCTATTTGATTTATTTTTCAAATATTGCTCATTTTTTATTTCATGTGTTTCTATTATTAGATGTTCTATTCCAATTTTTTTTGCAATCTTTTTTGCTTGTTCTAATTCATATTTTGGATAGGATGGCGATGTTGCGGTAACTGCAATTGCCTTCTCTCCTAATTCATCCCTACATATCCTTGCTACTAGTGTGCTGTCAATGCCGCCAGAATAAGCAATTATTGCATTATTTAATTTTTTTATAAACGCCCTAAGATTATTTAGTTTTTCTTTGGTTTCCATATTAAAAAATAGCCTGCATAGTAATTTAAATATGTTTATTCAATAAAATTCCATGACCAGGGCCAAGCTTTCGATTATAATACTATTAATTATTAGCCTGTCCTTTGCAGCATGCAACGGTGAAGCAAGTCATCCCATCCCAGCCGTAGTTCAAGATGGCGGCGGTTTAGTTGGAGTAACTATTAAGGCAGTTCCAGGCGAAGGCGAGATATATCTATCTACTTTTCCTAATACTGGTGTTGCAACGCAAAAATCAGTTGATGATGCAGTCATATACGTTGCTTCGAAACTCGGTAAATCTTTGGATGATTGTAATATTCTTGTAAGCATAGATGGGAATATTGCAGAATATGTAGATGGCCCAAGCGCAGGTGTTGCGTTCTCTGTTTTAACATATGCTGCGATAGAAGGAGAACATGTGCGTGATGATGCAACAGTAACAGGCGCAGTTGATAGATTCGGAAAGGTTGGTCGTGTTGGCGGGCTTTATGAAAAGGCCAGCGCGCTATCAAAGAATCATATAAAATATTTTCTTACTCCTCAACATTCATTGCATGAGCGTGTTATACTATCACATATACAAAGAACCTCTGATCTTGAAATAATTGAGGTGGAAAATGTTGACGAAGCCATTGGATTTATGGTTTTTAACAGAGAGGTAGAAAAGAAACCATTGACCATTCCTGATCGCTCATTAAAAAATATCGAATCGTATGATGCATCTGATCTTGATAAATTTAAAGAAATAACATTAGAGCTTATAGAAGGCGAGAGAAAAGTAGTTAATAACATAAAAGATGATGAGCGCGAGGTAAAAGAGATAAAGGATGTGTTTCTTGTTGAGCTAGAACGGCAAAACGCGCTTATTGAAAAGGGGTATTTATTCACTGCTGCTAATGAGGCATTTTTAGATTATATTGATGCATCAACAATAGTAGATGTTGAGAATCCAGATATTGTTGATCTGAACAAAAAGGTTAATTCAATAAACAAATGCCTTAATAGTTTGCAAACTGCTAAAAAAACAGATAAAAATTTCGAATGGCTTATTGGTGCTGACCTAAGAAAGTCATGGGCGACCCAAAGAATAGGTGCTACGGATGTTAGCGCTGCACAGTTGGCTGAAGAAAAATATTTTATATATAACCAGCTTATGTATGCTGATGCATGGTGCGTTATATCTAGCCTATTAGTTAAAACTGGTTTGAGCATTGAACAAGGCGAACAGATAGACGAAACCTCATGGAAGCACATGGCCCAGAAAAAACTGCTTGAGTTAGAGAAATTAAATATAACCAATGAAGATATATTAGACCATATTGATTCTGCTAAAATATCTTTCAAAGCTGGCAATTACGGTGCAGCAGCATTTGATGCAACATTTGCTGAAAGCATGTATGCGTCAGATAATGCCATTAATTCTGCATCTTCAGAGCTTTTAGTTACAAGTACTGTAAACAGATTAAAGAATGAAAAGCGATCTTCACTTTGGGGCAAGATTTATCAGTCGCAGGCTGTTTTTATCTCCCGCACTGGCGATAATGCTGGTGCGTATCGTCTTTTGAAATATGCAGATGATCTAGATAAACTTGTTACTGAACTGCATGATTCTGCAAAGCTGATTAAATTAAGTCCAGACTCAACCTCATCTAATAAGAAAACAGATGTGCAACCTCCGCCAGCTCTTCCGCAGACTTCAGCATCATCCAAACTTCAACCAGAAAACGTAAACTGCTTACCTGGTTTTATATTTGTATTTACAATTGGTCTTGTCTATATTAGAAGAAAGTGATGTTATGCCAGAAATAGTAATTACCTTATCGGATATAACCAAATTAATAGAGTTAAATAAAGAGCGCGCAGAGCTTGAGTTCAAATCAAAATTTGATAATTCTGAAAACATTAAGCATGAGGCTAAGTTAGTAAGTGCACATATCGCTGCTATTACTGATAAACTAATAAAGGCGGGTATGCGCATTGCTTTTCCTCATGAGAAACAGATAAGCGCTTTTACAACCGAGTTAAAAAAATTCATGGACTCAGAAATCTTTGATGCATTAAAATCCAAGAAAGGAGAGATTTATGAGTTGCTTTCTGCTCGTGGTGTATTATTAAAACAGAATTTTGATAATCGGTTAAACATTGCAAAGATTAACATCCTGTTGAGCAAACTTCCAGTAGTTGTTAGAACTAAGCTGCTTGATACATTGAGGGAAGGCAAGTTGCTGCAAGATATTTCTATTGATACTGATGAAAAAGCAAGAGTGCTAATGATTAGATTGTTTCTAAGGCTTGGCGTCCCGGTCTTTCTTGATGAAGGCACACTTTCTGCTGAACCACCTATTGATAAGCAGTTTGATGTAGAGGTGCCAGTTGCCCTAGGTAATAAACATGTCTGGGTATCTGAGCGCATTGCCAATAACTTGGTTGAACTGAATAACAAAATAAAACTCATATCTACTAGGATTCAGCTAAGAAATGCAGAAAAGCAGGTTAAGATATTTAATGAAACCGAAGAAAAAGAATTTGCAGATCTGCAGTCAGAGTATCTATCCTTGCTTAAAAACCAGGACGCAATGCTTGTTGATTTCTATAATGAAGAGCGCGAGCTTGTGGTTAAGTTTTTTAGTAGTTAGATTATTTTCTAACAACGTAAGGTCTTTTAGCCTCATCAAATTTTTTTGTCCAGTCCAACGGATCATTTGGTTTTAAGTCTTTAAGTGCAGCAGCTATTGATTCTTCTATATTACTATCGCCAAATAAATATGCAAACGCATCTTCATTTTTTGGTAGGTATAAATTGACCTGTCTTTTAACTTCTTTATAATCTCCTGAAAAATAGGCTTTTTGCCATTCTAGCCTACCTATAACCGCAAATAATTCATTAAATTCGTCATTCATTACTAAAGAATGGTAAGAAGGATTAGAAAAATCAACAATACTACTCACTTCAAATCTTTTAGAAGGCATGGCCTCGCCTGGTTTTTCTCTTAATCTGAATTCGGTTGGAAGACCGAGCTCTTTAGCAATAACAAGATTTGCAAACACTTCTGTCAATGTTTCATGTAAACTCATAGAACTAGAATTATTCGAATAACCCTCAGTTAAATGATGCAAAATCTCATGGACGACCGTTCCATACATTTGTGCTAATGCAAATTCTCTTGATTCATCTGAAATGCGTAATAGAATTGTGTCAGACCCTGGTCTACATAACCCAATTGCATCATCTCCATATCCTTCTTTTTGCCATTCTTCTTCTGATACTAAAACGAAAGTAACTTCATGTAACTTTCCTCTAAACTCAACTACTTGTTCAGGAGAAAGACCCAATTCAGCTAATGTTTGAGGTAAAGAATTTAGTGCATGTCTTATTGCTTTTATAGTATTGTCTCGTGTTTGGCCTTCAATAATACCTTGGTGCTCTACTTTTACGGTAACTGCAGCATCAGTCCTTTCTTGTTTTTTTATGACTTCTTCGATTCCAGCAGTGAATGCCTTTTCATAAGATACGCCTGCTGGGGTTTCTCTTATTTTTCTTAACCATTTTAGTTTAGGTCCTTTCTCCAGTTCCATATCTGCCTTTATCTCTAGGAATCTCTCTTGTGGCATACTCCCATTATTTACATGCTTCTTAATATCTTCTAGATATGAATTGATGCCAGCGATCGTAGCGTCTTCAGCATCTTTTAAAACTCGTTTGAACAGTTCTATTGCTTGTGGGGAGAAATTATTTTTACTTGTAACCATTTCGGAAATGGTATCTGTTATTCTAGCATCGTTTAGATGTTGATAAGCTAATAATAGATGATATGCTATAATGGCTTTTTCATCTTCCGGCAACTTATCATAAAGGGTTATAACCTCAGCAGGGGCTTTAAGCTTAGATAGTTCATCCTTTACTAATTGAGCACCATTTAAATTTATGAAAACTTCAGCAAATAGTTGTTTAGTTTGTAACGATCCTCCCCCTGGTCTATCTATGCCATAGAAGTATAAGTTAGAAAGTTCCTCCCATCTATTTTTTGAGTCAACATATGTGTTTAATAAAAATTTAGAAATTGTTTTTCTTTCATCTTCTGGCAGAGTCACATATACTTTTTTAATATGGTCAGGGATAGCTGAACTATTTAGAACAATATCAGCTTCTTTTTGTTTGAATGCCATTTTTTTACCTCAATCAATTATTATATCCTTTCCAGTAAGCATCTTTTCTATTTTCTCATAAAGATATTTTATGTATATTCTAGTTTGCTCATAGAGTTTTTTATCTTTTTTAAGCGAGTTCGCTATACGGTTGAGCTTTTTCTTATTATCAATTAGCGTTTCTTTATTTTTTGCTGAGTTAATGCTTTTTAATATTCCTTGCAACTCCTTGCCAAGTGCTTGCATCGTGAACCTCCTTATAACTGTAATTCCTTTTAATTTATCTATCATAATATCTTATTAACATAAGGTCCGCATTCTTTATATCCTTTTTTATAGTAGTATTCCCTCACTCCAACACCACTAATTACTATCATTCTTTTTTTATCAAATTCTTCTTTAGCTATTTTTTCTGCTTCTGCTAGTAATTCGCTTCCTAGTCCCTTATGCTGTATCCTGCCTTTCTTTTTTATCTCTGTTTCTTGGCCATAAACATGTAGCTCTCTAATTAATGCAGTGTTCACATCTATTTCTTTCCTACAGCTTTCACCTGGAATTCTTAGTCTAATAAAACCAGCAATGAAATCATTATTTTCAAATGATAAAAATACTTCTTTACCATTGCTAGCATCATAATTTAGTCTTTGCATTTCAAATTCATCAGTATCTGCTTTGTTTAATCCTACTTCACGCATTCTTATTTCATTTGTTTTTATTTTCTTTTTTCTAATCTGTTCTTCCACTAACTCGCGTAAATTGCTTTTTTTAACTCCGCGATCAATGTTCGTTGCAGGGATATCACGTTGAATGCGCATAACTCGAACGTATTTTGGGATATACCTATAGAATTCTGATATAACATCTGCTGCCTGTTCAGAACTATAGGGCTCGAATTCGCCTTTTTGCATCATATTGTATAGTTCTGTTCCTTGGATAACCAGCGTTGGATATATTTTTAGCATATCTGGCCTAAAATTAGAATTATCAAATATTCTTTTTAGCATTTCAATATCTTTTGCTGGATTTGAGCCAGGCAATCCAGGCATGATGTGATAGAGAACTTTAAATGAAGCATCTTTCAGTTTTGCAGTAGCATCAATTACTGCATTAGTTAGATGGCCTCGTTTTGTTCTTTTATAAATATCATCATTTGGATGTTGCACTCCTAACTCTACACGTGTTGCTCCATAATCTAGTATTTCATCAATATATTCTATACAAACATCTGGCCTGGTTTCAACTGTTAGACCAATTACTCTATGTTTCGCTGTTTCATTTATCTTCTTCGCTTCAGCAATGCTGCTACTTTCGCATTCATTTAGCGCATCGTATATTCCTTTTATGAAATATGTTTTGTATTCTTGTTCCATTGCGAGAAATGTTCCGCCCATTACTATTACTTCGCATTTGTCTGTTGGGTGACCTGATATTTCAAATTGTCTTATTCTTGATCTTGCTTGTAGATATGGATCATAATTATTTTGTCTTGATCTTAGTGCTGCTGGCTCGTCACCTGTGTAGCTTTTTGCTGCCTTGCCAGTAAATGGGCAGTATATACATTGGTAATTACATGATCCATTCGGTCTTATCATTACTGCTATGGGCGTTACCCCAGATCGCGTTCTCATGGGTTTTTTTCTAAGTAGTGTCAATAGTTCTTTAGTTAATTTTTCTTTAGGAATATTTTGGATTATATCGCTGTTTCTTATTCCTAATTTTAAAGAGAATTTTTTTGCTGCTTCATTCTTTAGTTTTTGCAAGTCGTATTCTTTGTCTTGGATAATTCTATTGATGACATAAGATATTGCGTTTTCCATTTACATCTACTCGCTCTCTTCATTACTTCCAAACCTTCTAATAACGTAATTAATAGGTTTTGCAAGTGCTAATAACACTATAACAGAAATAAGTATTATTTTATTCCTTCTTTCTTCTCCAGCTCTAATTTTTTCATCCTTTTCTATCCAACCTGCTGGTTCTATCATGTGGCTTTTTTCCATGGTAGCAAGCATTTTTATTGCATCTTCGTATTCTGACCCGCTTATTTCTCTTAAGCCCATTTTATAATTAACGTAATTTGAGAAGACCTCTTGGCCGTCGTCTCCAAATTCTTTATTAAGCCATTGTTCTAGCTGTACCCTTTGTTCATCTGTTGGCATGTTTCCGAATGCTTTCATTAATTTATTGACCCTGGTTATACCTTTAATAAATGCAAGCTCACAGTTTGTTTCTTCTGTTCCTTCATTATAAACATTTATCATTCTTTCCAAATAAATAAGAAAATCTTTGGCTACAAATTGCTTATTGTCATTGCAGACATTATAATTTTTGAATAGATTGTAAGTGTCAGAGTAATATCTTTTAGTTATTCTTGTAATCTCATTTAAGGCGCCCCTTTGCTCTAGCAGTGATAGTAACTCAACTTTCGTAACATAATTAGGATTTGCAATAAACTCATGTAAAAATTTTATTGCTCTTCTCGCGTTTTCTTCTGCTTTGGATAGCGGTTTTTCTTCTTTTTTCTGCTCATTGCTCACTGCTGGTGCCTTTGCTGTCTCTTGTGCAACAGAAATTAGTGGCATGGCAAGCGCTGCTATAACTAGGTAGTTTCTAATTGTCCTAGTAAATCTTACAGGTTTGCGCTCTCTAAAATTAAGATTCTGCATGTTTATTTTTATGATAAGTTCTGTTTATAAACATGCTAGGCATTATGATATTTTTGATAAACACTTGGCGGCAATGAGGTTAATGTTGTATCATACGCATTAAGTGTTGCGAGCACGATTTCTGCCTGCATTGTTACTATTCTTACACTAGTTCCTTTTCCTTGGCCTTCTACAATATCTGCCAATCTTTTTATCTCTTCCATGTCTACATTTGTTCTTCTTGCTAACTCGCGCAGATTATTTTCTAGGTTTTCATTGAATATTGCCTGGAACTGTTTGTCCCCATGTAATCCTTTAGTATCGAATTCTTCTTGTTGCTTCGCTATCTTTTTTCTTTCTTCTTCTACTTCTCTTGCTTGTTCTTTTTCATCATCGCTCATTCTTCTTTTCCTATTTTTCCATTCATCTTTTTCTTTTTCATTTATGAAGTCCTGCATATTTCTAAGTAGTGCTAGTGTGCTTGCGGTTTGAACTTGCTGCATTTGTTGTTGCATCTGCGCTTGTCTTGCAACTGAATCTACCCAATTGCGCTCTGCTGAAAGCATGTTGTTGAATTGGAATTCTGTTAGGAGACCGAATTTCATGCAGCATTCTTTTGCCTCCTGAATTGTATCAACCTCGGCTAGTGCTGCCCGTGCCTCTGGGTTATCTTGAGCTCTTTTGTAAGCCTCTCCTTTAATTCTTTCTACTATCCTAAGTTGTTCTAATAGCGTCAGTTCTTCTGGGGCAAGTAGTTCCGTGAGTCTTTGGTACTGTACTTCACATAATTTAAGAGGTTCATTATTAAAACTGCTAAAACCAAAATCCATAAGAATAGTTAATGTTTGTGGCGCAATAAATCTAAGAGGTGTCACAGCCATGGCTACGTTATATTCGCGTCGTTGTATTTCAGCCCAATCATCGAAGCTTCCTCTCACTAGCGCTTCTTCTTCTTCGTGATCATGCTTCGTACCATGATCAGAGTGATCTACTGCGTGATCAAGTTGTTTATGTAATTTGTGATTTCTTTTATGTGTAAAGTTCATATCCTGAACTACATCTGCGAGTTCGGCGAAATTTCCCTCTCTTGCGCTCGCTAACGCTTCTTTTAAATCTTTAATTAGCCCATCTAATTGGGGACCTTTATACCCAGTGCAGGCCCCTTCAATAGCCGCTCGTAATTCTTTTTCTTTTCCCTTAACTATTTGGCCAGTTGTGAGGTCTATGAATGGTTGGATGGCTGGGAAATGTTCTTCTAGCTGCTTTAGTATTGCTACAAATTGTATTTGATTAAATTTTTTAGCAGGAGCCTTTTCATCAGCAAATAATTCGTCGCCCATGTTATAATATAGTTTAGCTATCTTTTAATATTTAACTAAAATGAGTTGGGCGGAGTTAATACTGCTAATGCGCCTTCTTCAATACAAACTTTTCTTGGGTCAGAACTTGCTAATGTTTGAGAGTTAATAGTTATAGACACGATTTCATTAATATCTCTTAGACTATCATCCCTAGCAATAACAGCAGCTATTCTAGCTTCCTTAGTTAGAAAGCCTACGAGTGGTTTTGAATTAAGTGCCATAATCTCATTAAAAGAAGTCATGAAACCTCTACCATCAGAATTATATAAATATACTTTATATCCATCCGCCATAACAAGTGTATCAGCATTGATTAGAACGACTGTTGCATACTTCAAATCAGCTTTAAGTTCAGGGAAATAATCGCGATCTTCAGGTCTGAATCCTGCCGCCCCCTCACTTACTCCAATTTGATCTTCAATTCTATAAGTCTTCGTCCCTTTTTTATAAATCGTTATCTCACTATTAACAGGATCAATAAATATCTCAAAATTTCCAGCCTGTATGAATCTAAATTGCTTTGCAGTACCTACAGCAACTACTGCATCTCTTGGAACAGATCGTCCTTCTTTTAATCTTGTCTTTAGAAAATTAATATCAACAACTTGGCCTCCTTTAGTAACATCAATCTCCTTTCCCCTAGCATTCTCCAACGCTCGTAAAACATCATCTCTCTTAACCTTGAACTCGCTTTCGCATTTGGCAGCAGGCGTAGCCTTCGCACCCTCATCAGCCCTGCTAATCAAGGGGGCAGACGTCAATAGCATTGTACCTAGTGCTACTGCTCCTCTAGTTAAATTAGATCCAATAATTCTAGAAAATAAATTTCTCTGTCTGCTCTGTTCAGAAGAAGGCCCTACTTTGGGCATTTGCATATATTCAAGTCTCATCGAGAAATCACCTGTGATTTCGAGAGCTTTGTCGGCATTTTTCTGCCCTGCCGACAAACCAATAATTGCCCCCAGATATTCGCGTAACACATCTATATAAATCTTCTGGATAGCATACAAAAAAGTTGTAGAACTATAACTAAAAGTTGGACGATTGACGAAGATTATTTAGGTTTGAATTGTTTAAGAATATTTACAAGTTCTTTTAGATGATTATCGATACTACCTAATCTATCAGATACACTGTGATATTTGCCGTCTAAATGTTGAAATTGTTGTTGGGTTGCATCTGAAAATTTATCCATTTTATTGCCTACTGTGTCTAATTTTTCAGTGCTTGTCAGCTGTAATTTTTTGATGTCATAAAGATGTTTTCCGGCAACATCTATCCTCTCCCCCAATTCCTCGTTTGGTTCTCCCCTAGTTATTTTAAAATATTTGAATTGCCCGGTTGTTTTCTCTTCCTTTACCTCTATTTTCTCAACCTCAATTGGATGGTCTTTAATGTTGATTAATTTTACAAACTCTCCAAGTTTATTATCCTCTCCTTCAGCTATAATCTCAACAGAAACCTCGTCCTCTAAGTTTTTCACTGTTCCTTTTATTCCTAACTTTCTAGCTATTTCTGCAACTGCATCGCGGTAACCAACACGTTGAACTCTACCATAAACAGTTATTTGAAATTTTTTCATGTCCTCAACCAGTTGAATTGATTACGCTAAATAAGTTAATAAACATTCGCAGTTATCTCAAAATTAAACTGCCTTATTGGCGTACCATCAGCAGTTAGATCAAACTTCCCAAGATATTTCTTGATCTTAATATTATCAAATCCAATCTCTTTAGCTATTCTTCTAATGGAATCGTCCATTCTCTCGCCAAGACGCATCTCGCCTACATGAATATCGCGCACCGGTACGGCTATTCCAATAAAAATCCGGTTAATTCCGTCTCGTTTAGCTGTAGTTAAAAGGAAGTGATATGTTTTATCCGGGACTTCTCTATGGACGTTTTCAGCCATAGTTATATTGTACCACAAACACTTTATAAATCTTAGTACCACAACATTAAATCCCTTATTTTCTGTGGTTTTGCACATACATTTTATAAAAAACTTGTACAAAATTACATCTTCTAGCCTTAACTATTAAATACCACTACAAATAATATTATACTATGGGCTTTTGGGAAACCACTAAAAAAGTGCTTTTGGTTAGTGCAATAGCTGTAGCTGCAACCTATTATTTTAAGCCAGAGTACTTCAGAAAAGGGGTTAGATACTTTGAAGCTGCAAAGAATAAAATTGAGGAAAAATTAGAAGATGGAAGCAAGCAAAACTATCCATTGGCTGGAACATATTCCTGTTCTTTGGATAGTCAAACGGAAATTCTCAGATCATTCGGTGTTCAGGTAAGCAATAGAGTTTCAATAAAAGAAAGGAATGGAAAATACACTCTCATTACGCAAAGTGGAGCAAAATTTCCAATAGAGCTCGATAGCGAAACAAGGTTTACTTATAATTTTAATACTGCAACTAGTGTCAGAAATGGCTCTGGCCATTTGGATAAGAATGGTAATCTTATTTTGAAGATGAGCGGTTCTGGAGGCGGTCTCGGAGCTACTAAATATACATGCATGAGAGTTGGAGCAAAAAAGAAAGATGAAACAATCAGGGCTGTTTTTATCAGGCCTTGTGAAGGACAATTATATGAATCTTTTGGATTTAGAAAAGGTCCGCCTGGATTTCCTACAAATCCAGCAGGAGATAAAGTTGTTCCGGGGTTGCCTGGATTTAGAAGAGCTACCTTGGTTGGTGGCGGAAGCTTAAAAAGTGTTTGTGAAGATCTTAAGGAAAGCGGCGTCACAGATGTTTTTCTTCCATTCAAAGTGGATCATGAAGGAAAGGGATGTGGAAATTATGGAGAACTGCTTTATGATAGTAAAAATTATCCTGAGCGTGTAAGTCCCAGTTTCAAGCAGGCTATTGACAATGGTTTTGATCCAATAGGAAATTTAATGACTACTTGTAAAAGTACATACGGCCAAAAACCAAAAAAAGAAATACGGTTTCATGCATGGTTTCCTGTATTCAGGGATCCGTACGCTGCAGAGATTCAACCACAAGTTGCAATGCGAAACAGAGATATTTTTACACCAATCGGAGATTTCTTTAGTTCTTTAACAGGAGGGGGTAAGCCAGAAGAAGTAATACAACTAAGGGAATTTGCAGAACCATTAAATCCGCAGGTTGTTGAATATCAATTAAAAATATTAGCGGAGATTTTGGGAAATCGAAAGAGATATCCTTTGGTAGGGATTAATTTGGATTACATTCGCTATTCAGATTCTCCAGAAGGTTATGAAGTTATTGTAAATGCTGATGCAGTTACTGATTTTGTAAGGCAGGTAAGAGAAAGATTTCCAAAAGTTACTTTGTCTGCCGATGTTAAGGCAGGAGAAGGTCCTAGACAAGGGGTTGGACAGAATGGTATTTTAATATATTTAGATATGATTATGCCTATGGAATACACCTACTTTGCCGGTTTTGAAGGTGATGACGAAGTTAAAAAACGGGCATCAATGCTTAAGGAACAGCATCCAAATAAAAAATTAATTCCAATTTTAAGAGGTTGGGTCTGTAGAGGTAAACTAGAGAGTTGTTCCCTATTTGAAGAAGCAGATGACACTATAAAATCATTAAAATCTAGCGTAGCCGTAGTAAGAGAAATTGATGCGAATGGATGGGGATTATTTACTTATGAATCGTTTTTATCAGAAAAAAAATTAAAGAATTCGTAAAAGATATAAGGTGAAAAAATGGATACGAAAGTAACTCTACTTATTTTTGGATTTATTATTCTGTTAATTGCGCTTTCATATGAAATGATTGTTATAACTCTTACTAAACAAGTACCCTTCTTTGTTTCACTTCAATACAATAATTTAAAATCTCAATACTCTTGTGACTATTGTTTTTCTAGTATAGAGATATGTAAGGACATAAATCAGAGTACAGTGTATCTAGTCGGTGGGGGTAGCCAGCAAGGTAGTGGAAGAGATACTTACCTAGATAATAATGGGCAGGTTATATGCGACTCAAAATGGTCTTTCGGTGAATGTAAAGGTGGCTGTCCAGAAGATTTTCATAAAGGCTGCCCGCAAATAAAAGAATGCAAGAAAATTGTTGAATGGGAGGGCAAGGATTTACAATAATTAAAACATACACCATCAAGATCAAAACCATTGATGGAAAAATTTCCAACGTTTTAATCTTTATGAAACATTTTTAATAGACAGTAAAACAAAAAAATTAAAAGATTTAAAGAAAAGATTGGAATAAGGTAAGGATATGAAAAATAGATATATTACTCTATTAATCTTTGCAATTTTATTAGTTTTTATTATCTATATTTTAGACATAATATTACTATTTTCTGAGAGAATTCCGTTTAACGTTCACTTAAGTTACCTTACTTCAAAGTTTAGTTATAACTGCGGGGAAGAATGTTTTTACATGCTAAGAAAGTGCACTAACGAAAAAAAAGAAGTTTTTTTTGAGGTATATGCCGGAACCCGTGGTGGGCACGGAATTAATCCTTTTTTTGATGCTAGTGGTAATAATTTATGTAGCGTTGATTGGTCAGTTGATATCTGTAGAACTGGCGGATGTAAACAACAGTATTCCTTGTGTCCAGTTTCAAATGAGTGTTCTATTATCGCCGGCACTGAAAAGTCATACTATGGGGTTAGATAATTATACTAAAAAGATTTTTTAAAATAAATTAGATATAAACCCAATAAACGAATAGACCATGCTTTCAAAAATAGGCATTATTATTACTCCATGGTTGGTTGCCTTATAATCGCTTACTAAATTAGTATTAACCTTAAAACTAACTGTTTTCTCTTTTTTTATTAAATTACTTGCACTTGAACTCACTATTATAGTAGGATTATACGTTTCTTCATCATTTTCTACTAGTTCATAAGTAACTGTTTTTGTGCTTTTTGGCGGTACATGCACAGACCGCTTAAACTGCCACTTTTTCAATCCAGTGCTGCTAACATCAAACACATCGCTTGCAGTTCCTTTGTTAGTTATTGATATTTCATAACGAGCAGGTTGGCCAGGCCCAACACTTACTTCAGAAGGGGTAACATCAATATCAAGAACATCCCAGGTTATTTTTATCTTTACTGCAAATTTTATTTCATCTATTCTGTCATCATTAGCATCCTGCACAGTAATATTGGCAAGATATTCGCCTTCTGGGGCATCCTTTGCAGCAGTTATAAATATTTGTAATGGTTTGCCGTATAGTTTGCTTTGTTTTCCTTCCCAGTTAGCAGGTAAGTCAGTTGGGATAGCAAGATCATAATCCCCACCTTGACCAAATTTTCCACCTTCGCTTACGTGCGGTTCTACTGTAATTAGAATAGTCTGGCCAGGCCCAATTTCACCTGCTTCAATAAGGTCTCCGCTTTTAACATCTATTCCTACTGGTTCAGTAACAGTTACAGAAAATGCAAATGATATTAATAATAAGATTGCTAGGATTTGTCGCATGCTTATTATTCTAGGAGAAGATTAAAAAATGTATAATAGTTTGCTATTTAAATTCTTCGAAATATAATGTTAGCATGTTCAATCATAAACTAACATATCGTGCAGCAGCATTTTTATTTGCATTTGCAGCAACATCTGCACCGACAAATTTATTAGCTAAAAAAGAACCAGCTGTTGAATCTAGGCAAGATATTGGTGATAGTATGGTTGCGCATGCAAGAAAATATTTAGGGGTAAATTACAATTGGGAGGGTAGAATGACTAAAAAATATCCGGGATTAGACTGCCTTGGTTTAATATTTAGGGCACTAGAAGAAGTATTCGGAGTGCCTTGGAAAAAATGGAGTGTATATCCTTCGCAACTTATCAATCAATTAAATAGAGAAGAAAGGACCATCGTTTTTATGAGCTATAAGTTGGATGTTCTTGCGAATCTTAAAATCGGAGATGTAATCCTTCTACTAGATGAAATGATAAATCCAAATGACAAACCTGTTGCTATGCAGAATGGGAGAAATTATTGGGTCTGGCACACTGCAATTTATGTAGGAGATGGTAAAATAATTCACGCCTCCCCATTTGATGAAAAATACGCTGTTGTCGAAGAACCATTTATTGATTTTATGAGAAGAAACTATTTTGATGGGGTTATTTCTGTTACACCAAACGAATCTAGTATCAAATCTATGCGGGGTAAATAAATGGTAGAAAAGCAAGAAGTTCAACCAACTATAGAAACAAAACCTGAGCAAAGGTCACGATTATTATCATATAATGAATTTAGAGAGACGCAGCGTGCTGTTGTTGTTGAAAGAGTAGATAGAATAATTGCACAGAATACTGCTCCAGGAAAAATTTTAGATCACATAAAAACCCCAGAAGGCGAGGATATTCCTATAATAAAAAAAGGCAATATGGCTGGTGTTCCAACTGATGGACGGGTTATGAAAGCTATGGCCAAGGGACTTCCAGTTTCTGTGATAAATTATACTAGGCCTGGAATTGATAATAATTATGTAACTGTTGCACCAGCACCAACTAACGTAGATGATAAGGAACTTGTGAAAAGCGCCCAAGCACTGCTACCAGATAACTATCATCCTCTGGCCATAGTTGACGAGCGATTCACTGCTAAAGAAATTTACGTAATAAGTAAAGTCTATGATTGCACAACATTTATTGTAGATGCATTAAGGGCGGGCGGCGCTGTTTTAAACCCAAATGTTGGGAATACATTGAAAGCTGCGCTAGAAGGAGGAGAAGGGAACGCAATTTTTGGAGAAAAAGATATTTTTCGTGGTCCCAAGAATCGCAGTGATAGAGTTGCAAATGTATTAAATTTTTTTAGCAATGCTCATCCAGGTGATGTTGTAGCATTTTTAGAAAGAGTAAGTCCCAGTATGGCAAAGACTTATGAGAGCGATACAAAGGATAAACTAATTTGGAAGGATGGAATTCCATATCGTGTTGAACATGTAGCGCTTTATACAGGATCTGAATATTTAGGTTCGCAGGAAAATGAGCCGGCGATAGCACAGGCGCATATCTCTAGTGGCCACATAGTAAAAGAATCTGCTACTCGTTATATACTCGGGCATGTTTTTGACGCAGTTGCGATAATCTCTTATGATTTCATCGCCCCAAAAGGGAAACCAACAATGCTAGCACAGAAGTAATTACAAAAACGCTTCAACCTGTTCTTCTTTTTTCTTTCTAGTTTCTTCAAATGTTTTAGCCTGTTCGTGCAAAGGCAATCCACGCTCGCGCTTAGTAGATTTTCTATCCCTAATATTCACAAATATTGGATAATTAACTGCCTCGCCAACAAATATTGCCTCACCAACGCGCAAAGAAGTTATACTTTTAGCAACACGCGCATCTATTCCTTCAGCGCTCATTTGAATGTGATCAAGATCATTAGGATTAGTTACACGCAGTATAATATGAGTTGAACATTGAGATAACGCAGTAGTAGAAAGATTTACTGGTCTTTGAGAAATCAAACAAAGTGAAGCACCAAACTTGCGACCCTCGCGTGCAATTGTTTCAATAATGCTACGTGATATTGCCTCATGCGCCTCAGCCTTCTCACGAGCAAAGTTATGCGCCTCTTCTATCAATAATAAGAATGGTGCAATTTTTTCTTTTTTCCTAAGCTTAAACAGCCTGCGTGCAATAAGTGAAACAAGTATTTGTTTTTTTCTTAAACTATCTATACTACTAAAATCTAAAATTAAAACCTCCCCAGGTTTTACATCATTAAGAAGATTCGGATTCTCTTTATTTGTACTAAGAATTTTGTATCTTCTAAGTTCTGATAAAGCGCGCTTAAGTGTTCTTTTTACCTCATCACGGGCAACATCGCTTTGTTCTATGTATTCGGCAATCTCCTTTAACCCATAATTTCCTTCTGTTTTCTTCAAATCATGCATTGCATGTCTTAGTAATTCGCGTTGCGGAACAGAAAGCGTGGGCATCCACTCTTCTATCATTTCAGGCGTTACCTTTCGCACTGGAAATGCAATCTCGCTTCCATCAACCAAGGTAGTTTTTACTCCAAATTTATCATCTAGTTTAAACCCAATATACTCGCCATGTATATCAATAATTACAGTTGCAATCCTTCCATGCTCTTTTTTTCTTTCAAGTAATTCTTCTATAAGCACGCTTGCTAGATGCGATTTTCCAGCGCCACTCATAGCTAATATTGCAAGATGTTTTTGCAACAAGCGTGTGAGATCTATTTTTGCATCTACATTATGATGTTGTATGCTGCCAATGCTCATTCCAGTTTCAACAAAGCCAAGGAAATGTTTTAGTATTTCATCATCTGCAATCCCTACTTTTGCACCAGGCGCAGGTGGCGCATGTGCACGTAAAAATCTTCCATTGTTAAATGTTCCAAGTATTTTTACCTCTCCTAATAAATAGTCCCATTCTCCAACTGGAAATTTACTCATGCTGTTTGTTTTTTCATATTCAGCAACGCTTTCAGCGCGTTCAAAATAGCGATTCGCACGAAATAGCTCGTTTACATATCCAAAAAGCTCGCCATCTTTTGTATTTACCTGTACAAACTGTCCTTTTTTTACTGTATCCTTATCTTTGTCTAATACAAACATGAATTGAGAAGTAGAAGGAGATTCTTCAGTTGATATAATTGTGCCAATTTTCATGTTAATCCATTTACATACTAATTATATAATTATTTCTTTTTGAATTCAAGTGCACAGGAATTAATACAATATCGCTTGCCGCTAGGTGTTTGCGGTGCATCATCAAAAACATGGCCCAAATGCCCGCCACACTTCTTGCAAACAACCTCTATTCTTCGCATACCTAATTCATTATCTTCTTTTAGTTCTATATTCTTCTTATCTACTGCTTCCCAAAAGCTTGGCCAGCCTGTGCCAGATTCAAATTTGTTTTCAGAAGAAAATAGCTCAGCACCGCACCCAGCGCAAACATACATGCCCTTTTCTTTATTCTTCCAATATGCACCAGTAAATGCCATCTCTGTACCGCGTTCACGTAATATCTTGTATTGTTGAGGACTTAGTTTTTTCTTCCATTCTTCTTCTTTCTTTGGAATCTTCATAACTTATATAAACTCAGATTAAGTATATAAATTATGGCTCAAGCTAATCCTTTGTTTCCCGTAAAGGAGCAGTTTCCAATTTTAGATAAAGATACATCAGCAGATATTGTAATCATAGGGGCTGGAATAGCAGGCATATCCTCTGCTTATCACCTTGCGATAAAAGGCTATAAGGTGGTTGTTCTAGAGGAGCAGGAAATTGGTGCAGGAGCAACCAGTGCAAGTTCTGGTATCCTATATTATGGGACTGGCACAGATCTTGTTGATTCTATAAATTTATATGGGAAAGAAAATGCAGAAATGCTTTGGGAAGAGAGCAAAGAGAGTATAGGTTTGATAGAGAAAATTATAGAAAAGGATAACCTCTCTTGCGATCTAAGAAAACCAGGTGCTTTAATAGTTGCAAAAAATGAAGAAGAGCAAGAATTTTTAGAAAAAGAATTAGCATGTTTAAAGAGTATCGGGTTTCAAGGAGAGTTATTACAAAGTAGTGATATAAAAAATTACTATACTGGAAAAGAATTCCTTGCTGCATTAAAGCAAGATTCAGTTATTAAGATCGCGCCAGCTCTTTATACTGTTGGGTTAGCAAAAATTGCGAATATTGAAGTCTATAATAGTTCTCCATTAATCAGCTATAAAGAAGAAAACAACTCTATAATTGTTGAAACACCAAAAGCAAAAATAAAAACTCAAAAGCTTCTTTTCGCAACAAATAGAAAACCATTTTTTGGTTTGGAAAAGAATTTCTTTATTGAAAATAGTGTAATATTAGCAAGTAAAAAACTTAGTGAAGCACAGATAAAGGCTATTTGGCCAGAACATAAGATAATCTGGACTTTGGAAGATAAATATGACATAATATACGAGCATGATTCGCGTGCAATTTTGGAATTATATTATTTCAAAGGAGCAAAGGACAAGATAAAATACTACTATGAGAATCTTGATTTTATGCAAGAACATACATGGGGGGATTCCTGGTCAAAAACAAAAGATCTGCTTCCAATTGCAGGTAGGATAAAAGATAATGTATTTGCAGCAATAGCCATGGGTGATCAGGGAATAGTAATTGGGTCTACTGTTGGAAGAAAAATAATAGACATTATGGAAGAAAAGTCTAATCCATTCTTAGAATTAATATCTCCAAAAAGATTCGGAAATAACATCTAGCCTATTTTTCTTAGAATAAGTAAAACTGCAGCTATACCACCAATAAGAATCAAGGGTGCAATAAATTTCGCAAGTGAGATCGTTGCATTCAATGTAGAAACAATTTCTATACTTTGTCTTGGACCGATTACTCGGATGTCGAACCATTTTTTCGCTGCATAAAATTGTGCGGATTGCATATCAAGCATTGCCTCAACTACTGCGGCCTTAATCTCTTCAACTAAGGAGATTTCATCTCTAAGTGGATTGCGCACGCCACGAACAACATTTATTTGATGAGTGTCCGTAGTATAAACACCTACTTGCCAGTTTTTATTATATTTTTTACCAACATCTTTTATCTCGCTAATAAGCTTATCACGAAAATCAGGGGCTACTCCATTTGAATCAACCAGCACTAAAACATATTCGGGCATAGATGAAAAAACAAGCACCTTTATCCCTGCCTTTCCTATAAATTTGTAATCAAAATAGCGCTCTGCGTAACCTATTTTAAGTGATTTAAACTTTGGTTTTTTTGATAAAGCATTGTTAACTGATCTTATATAATTATAACTTACCTTATCGCCAGGCTCAAAGCTTACTATTTCGCCAGTCTCAGAATTATGCTGGTCTGCGATTGCTGCAATAGAGACGGTTTTCTCAGCTTCATTAATAATAGATAAGCCAACGCCAAAATTTATGTCTTCTGTTACAAGCGGAGCGCGTGTTAAACCAAAGCATCAAGTACTTTGTCAAGCTCTTTGCTAGAAACAGGATTCAGATCATGCGTAGCAGTTCCATGGAACACTAATGCCTTAGCTTTATATCTTGCTGATAATCCATTTGCAATTAGATGAGAGAATTCGCTTCCACCTAACGTGCCAAAAGGTCCGAAATGCACATTTGGCACAACTAGAAATATGTTATCATTTTTTCTTTTAAAAGAAAATAGTGTAAGCAGGGTTTTTGCATCCTGGCCAACAGATTCAAATGTTTTTTCCAAGGCATTATCCTGGTATAACCATTGACCTACAACATGACTAAATGCATCTGTGCTGCTTATGCCGAAGCTCTTTTTTAATGGCCTGTTTACTATGAAGAAGAAAATAAACATTGCAACAAGCAATACAAACGCAGCAACATAAAACTTTGCAATAGAGAAAATTGGTTCATCACTTACATAGATCTTACTGCTACTCAATAAAAATATTAGATGGAACAATAGTTGAATGACTGCAAATAAAATAGAGCGAAAGCGCAGAATAAATATTAATCGCGCAACCGCATACCAGAGTATAAATGCAATGCCCGCCCCAAGTAAAACAATCATCTCTCCATAAGATGGGTTGTATGAGCTCAGAAAAAAGCTTGCTGCGTATGTAATAGTATATATTATCTCTCCAACAAGTGTTGTTGCTACAACGCGCTTGAATGAAATTTTTTTAATCATGAGTTTTATAACTATGGAAGAGACTAGCGCAGGTATTGATAATAGGAGTATACCGTCTACAGATCCTTTGAGAATAAGGTCTATATCATTATATTTTCCAAAGTTAATAATTAATCCGAATATAAACCCAAGTAAAACTATCGCTATTATTAGATATTTTGTTGGCGGAAGCGATACGAAATAATCAGTAATCCCAACAACACGTTCAGCGCTTCGTTCTTTCATATTGTCCACTGCCCAAGGCGTATGGTTCATTACCATAGCCAGCCTTTTTATATAGTTATTTTTATAGTTTAAAAACATGAGTATTATCTG